>JAQGIW010000209.1 GCA_028290905.1 Caulobacteraceae bacterium
TCACCGGCGGCGCCCTGGAGGTTCATGCCGAGAACGTGCCGGAAGGCATGCCCCCGGACTCCATGGCCAAGCTCTACCAGGGCCAGTCGGCCATGCAGCGGGGCTCCAGCCGCAAGGACGGCACGGCCTACGCCTTCGGCGCCCATCTGGTGGAGGTGCGCGTGCACCGGCTGACCTGCGAGATCCGCGTCGGACGGGTGGTCAGCGCCTTCGCCGCCGGGACCATCGTCAATCCGCTGACCGCCTACAGCCAGTTCATGGGCGGGACCATCTGGGGCCTGTCGGCGGCCCTGCACGAGCAGACCGAGATCGATCTGCAGACCGCGCGCTACGTCAACGACAACCTGGCCGACTACAGCATCCCGGTGAACGCCGACGTGCCCGACCTGCAGATCATCATCGTGCCCGAGCAGGACCGGACGGTGAACCCGGCCGGGATCAAGGGCATCGGCGAGATCGGCATCGTCGGCATGAACGCGGCGGTCGCTAACGCCGTCTTCCACGCCACCGGCAAACGGATTCGCGACCTGCCCATCCGCGCCGAGCACCTCCTCTGACTTAGCGCCCGCCAACCGCGCCAAGAGCTGGGTGCGTAACCTCAATGTCGGCAACGCCAGTTGATACTTGCTGGTTCCGGGCCGAGCCCGATTTCAGACCGTATTAGGGGATGTCGGAGGAACCGTTCCCAGACCGCATCGTTGAAGGGCCACGGCAATTCATCCGGATTGATGCGAGATGCCCAGTCGCCAATCCAGCCACCGCTGGTCGCAGGACGTCACCGAACACAGCGACGCGCTCGACCTCCAGCCGGGCGTGTTCGAGCTGGACGACCCGAAGGCGATCGCCCGCTCATTGAAGAGGTCGGCGGAGGCCAGTCATCGACGCAAGGCGGAACCGTTCCGCTCGGCCATGTCTATGTTGACGTTCTATATGAACCGCGCCGGCAAAAGCCTGAGCGAAGACCGGCGGCGCACGCTCGAAGCCGCCAAGGACGAACTGCGGGCCGCGTTCGGCCGAAGCCGGCGCTAAGGCGCGCGCGGGGGTGCTCAGCCCCGCGATCGGGCCTTGTCGCTTGGACTGGTCGAGGCCAGATCCGAAACGTCCCACCCGCCGCCCAGTGCGCGCACCAGGCCGACATCGGCGGTGATGCGCCGGGTGCGGATGTCAAGGGCGGACTCCTGGGCCTGCAGCAGGGCCGTCTGGGCGGTGACCACATCCAGGTAATTCGTAGCTCCCTCGCGATAAAGGGCGAGCGCCGCGGTGAGGGTGCGCTGGGCTGCCGCTGCCCCGGCGTCGTTATCGACAGACTCCTTCCCCAGCCAATGCAAGAGGGCGCGGTTGTCTTCAACCTCCTTGAAAGCTGTAAGCACTATAGTGCGGTAGGCTGCGGAGGTTTCCCGGAACCGCGCGTAGGCGCCCCTCTCCTGGGCGCGCAGTCGTCCGCCATCGAAGATAGGAAGGCTAAGGCTTGGACCCAGGGACCAGAAGCTGTCCGCCAGCGTCAACAGGTTCTGACCTGAGCTCTGGAACCCGCCCAGCGCATCGAAGGTGACGTTCGGATAGAAGGCCGCCCGGGCGACGCCAATCTCGGCGTTGGCCGCCGCGGTCGCCCTTTCAGCCGAGGCGATGTCGGGACGGCGCTGGAGGAGGATCGAAGGAAGTCCGGCTGGGATGTCGGGCAGGACGAATGGGCTCCCCTCGGCCGGGATAGTGAAGTCGGACGCCGGCTTACCGACCAGAACCGCGATGGCGTGCTCGAGGAGCGCGCGGCGCGCGGCGACGTCGGAGACCTGGGCGCGGACCGAGTCCAGTTGCGTCTGGGCGCGGGAGACGTCCATCTCGGCCGCGATCTTGCCCTTGAACAGCGTCTCGGTCAGGTCGAGCGCCTTCTGATAGGCGCCGACGGTGTCCTCAAGCAGCCTGGCGGTGGCGTCCAGTCCTCGCAACTGGAAGTAGTCGGTGGCGAGTTCGGCCTGCAGACTGAGCCGCATGGTCGCCAGATCGGCGTCGCTGGCCTGAGCCAGCGCCTTGCGGCTGGCGATCTCGTTGCGGATCTTGCCCCAGAAGTCGAATTCGTAGCTCACCCCCGCGCCCGCCTGGTCAGCCGTGTAGTAGGTTGGCTGGCTGATGCCCCGCAGTGGCCGCTGCGCCGATTGCCGATTGGCCGAGACGGAGGCGCCAAGACCTATCTGGGGAAACAGACCGGCTGTCGCCTCGGCCGTATAGTCCCGCGCCTCGTCATATCGCGCCACCGCGGCCGCCAAGTCCGGATTGGCGGCCTCCACCTGGGTTTCCAGGCTGTCGAGTGTGGGGTCGGAGAACCGCGTCCACCAGTCGCCGCGGGAGAGGCTGTCGGATGGCTCCGCCGAGTCCCAGATTCCCTGGTGCTGATACGTTGTCGGGATCGGCACGGGCGGGGGATCGTATTTCGGTGCGAAGCTGCAAGCCGCCAGGGCGGAGGCGGCCAGCGAGGCGAGGATGACATTGGATCCATTGCGGAGCATGGCTCAGCCCCTCTTGTGGACCGGCGTGGGGCCGGCGAGCCGGACCGCGTCGCCGGTGCGCAGGGTTTCCGGGGGGCTGTCGATGACCCGGTCCGTCGGTTGCAGGCCGGCGGTGACCTCGACGCTGTCGCCAAGGTCCCTGCCAAGCTTGACGGTCTTCAGCACAGTCCGGCCACCAGGGCCAAGAACGGCGACCTGATTGCCGCCGGCTCCGACAATGAGGGCGGTGGCCGGAATTCGCATGGCGCCGCCAACGCCGGCGACTTGGAACGAGACCTCGCAATAGGAGCCGGCGGCCAGCAGATCACCCGGGTTGTCGGCCTGCAGTTCGACCTGCATGGTGCGGGAGTTGGCCTCCAGCATGTGGGAGATCGCCACCACAGTCGCGGGGAACGTGCGACCGGGAAATTGCGGCACCGCGAAGGTAGCGGCCTGGCCGGCCGCAAGCTTGGCCGAGAGGGCCTGGGGCGCCTGCACGTAGATGCGCAGCCGGTGCATATCGGCCACTTCGAACAGTTCCTGTCCCGTCGACCCGGCATTGATGAGCGCCCCGATATCCGTTTTCCGGGCGGTCACGATTCCGTCAAAGGGAGCGACGACGCGCTTGTAGGCTTCCGTGGCCTCCAGCCGACGGACGTTGGCCTGCGAAGCCGCGACCAGCGCGGTCTTGGCCGCCTCGTCGCCGACTTTCTCATCGACCGCCTGCTGTGAGACGCCCCCCGATCCCATCAGAGCCGACCAACGCTTTGCGGTAAGGGCGGCGAGACGCTGATTTGCCTGGGCGGTAGCCAGATCGGCCCGGGCCTGCTCCAGTTGCTGGTCGAGTTCGGGCGCGTCGATGGAGGCCAGGATCTGCCCAGCCTTCACCGAAGCGCCGATGTCTTGCTGCCAAGTCTTCAGATAGCCGCTGACCCGCGCGTAGATCTGGGCGGTTTCATAGGCCTGGACGGCTCCAGGCAGGCTCAGCTGGCTGGCCCCCTCGGCGTCGAGTTTGGCGAGGGCGACGGTCGGCACAGCTTGGGCGCTGGACCACTGGGCGTTTCTTTGGGTGTCGTGAGCGCGAGCGATCAATCCGCCTGCCCCGACGGCGACGGCCAGTACGACGGCGGCCCCGCCGAAAAGCTTCAGGCGGCGGATATTCGGAACCTTGATCTCTTCGGGTGACATGGATGGTTTCCCTCAGGCTTGATCGGGGACTGCGATGGGAGCAGCCGTGGGCGGAGAAGCCGCCCGGGCGGCACGAGTCAGGGCGCGACCGTGCACGACGCTGAATAGCGTCGGCACGAGGAGCAGGGTGGCGCAGGTGGCGAAGAGCAGTCCGCCGATGACCGCGCGGCCCAGCGGGCTGTTCTGGCTGGGTTCGATCGCCATCGGCAGCATCCCGAGAACCATGGCGAGCGCCGTCATCATCACCGGCCTGAAGCGTGTCGTCCCAGCCTCCAGGGCCGCGGTCAGGGCGTCGGCGCCCGCCGCCATCCGTTCCCGGGCGAAGGTGATCACGAGGAGACTGTTGGCCGTGGCCACGCCCATGCACATGATCGCGCCGGTGAGAGCTGGCACCGATAGCGTGGTTCGCGTCGCGAACAGTATCCAGACGATCCCGGCCAGCGCCGTCGGCAGGGCCGCGACGATGACGAGCGGATCGAGCCAGGACTGGAAGTTGACGACGATCAGCAGGTAGATGAGCACGATGGCGAAGGCCAAGCCGACGAACAGCTGCTGGTAGGCGCTGGCCATCGTCGTCACCTGGCCACGCAGCACGACGTTGGCGCCCACCGGAACGTCGTGCGACGTGGCCTTGACGGCCTTGCGAATGTCGTCGGCGACGGCGCCGAGGTCGCGGCCCTGCGGCGTGGCGTAGATCTCGATGACGGGCCGCACGTTGTAGTGGGAAACCAGGGCGTTGGTGGGCGAGCGCCGAATGTCGGCGACGCCACCCAGCAGTTGCGGCGCGGCGCTCGCCCCGGCCCCAGCGGTCAGCGGAAGGGTCTGGAGGCCGTTCAGCGAGCTGATTTGCGGCTGCGGCGTCTGAATCTCGACCGGGTAGGACACGCCCGTCTTGGGATTTAGCCAATAGGTCGGATAGACCTGCGAGCTGCCGGCCAGGGTGGTCAGCATGGCGGTGGCCGCGTCCCGCTCGTTGATACCCACCAGGCCAGCTAAAGAGCGGTTGACGTTCACGTCCAGGGTCGGCTCCTGGAATGCCTGCTGGATACGGGCGTCGGCGACACCCGGGATCCTGGCGACGCGGGCCAACAGCTCCTCGGCATACTGGCGGTCGGCGGCCACGTTGGCGCCGACGATCTGGAGGTCTATCGGCGCGGGGGCGCCGAAGTTCAGGATCTGGCTGACCATGTCGGCAGGAAGAAAGGAGAAGGTGACCCCGGGAAAGCGCTGCGGAAGGATCTCTCGCATCCGTCGCACATAGTCCGCGGTGGCGCCGTGATGGGGCTTGAGGCTCACCAGGATATCGGCGTCCTCGGTCCCGATTGTGCCGGAGTTGTTGTACGCCATGTTGATGCCGCTGACGCTGAGACCGATGTTGTCGACCACGCTGCCGAGCTCCGCCGGGGGAATGATCTTGCTGATCGCCGCGCCGACCCGGTCAGCCAGCAGCGTGGTCTCCTCGATCCGCGTGCCGGTCTGGGCGCGCACGTGGAGTTTGATCTGACCCCCGTCGACATTGGGGAAGAAGTCCTGGCCCAGCGCCGGGAACAGGGCGAGGGAAAGCAGGGAAAAGCCGAAGAAGCCGACGATCACGCGGCGCCGGTGGCGCAGGGCGAGGGCCAGAAGACCGGCATAGCCCTCGCGCAGGGCTTCGAAGCGGGCCTCGAAGCGGCGTTGAAACCGTCCCAGCGCCGCCAGAACGCGCGACAGTCTGCCGGCCGCTTGCCCAGCCTTCGCGGGCCCGGCCGCCGGCCTGCCCAGCAAGGCGTTCGCCATCGCCGGCACGAGGCTGACCGACAGCAGGTAGGAGGCCACCAGCGCGAACACCACCGCCTCGGCGAGCGGGCGGAACAGATAACCCGCTACCCCGCCAAGTCCGAGCATCGGCAGGAAGGCGAGAGACATGGACGCCAGCGCCACGCTCGCGGGCGGGATGATCTGTTCGGCGCTCCCGACTATGGCGGCGCGGATGTCGTCGCCGCCTTCCAGCCGGCGGTTGATGTTCTCGATATTCACCGTCGCGTCGTCGACCAGGATCCCCACCGCCAGAGCCAGACCGCCGAGGGTCATCACGTTGATGGTCTGGCCCATCGCCGAGAGGGCGGCCACCGAGGCCAGGATCGAAAGGGGGATCGAGACCGTGATGATCAGGGTCGAGCGCCAGCTGCCGAGGAACAGCAGGATCATCAGACCGGTGAGCGACGCGGCGATGATGCCCTCGCGCACGACCCCGGAGACCGCGGCGGTCACGAAGCTCGACTGATCTCCCGCCGTCGTCAGCTCCAGGCCAGGGGGGAGCGTCTTCTCGATCTGGGGCAGCAGGGCCTTGACCCCGGCGATGATCGAAAGGGTCGAGGTGGCGCCGGATTTGATGACGCTCAACAGCACAGCGCTGTGGCCGTCAACGTGCACGACGTTCGTCTGGGGCGGGCTGCCGTCGTGGACGAAGGCGACATCGCGCATGTAGATGACGGCGCCATTGGCCGTCTTGATCGGGAGGTCGTTGAAGGCGCCAATGGCGGTCGGCGAATCGTTGAGATTTACGGTGTATTCGAACTTGCCGATCTTCTGAGTTCCCACGGGAATGATGAGGTTCTGCAGCGACAGGGCGTTGACCACGTCGTTCGCCGACAGGCCGTACTGGGCCAGGGCCTGGGGATTCAGATCGGCCTCGACTTGCCTCACCTTACCGCCATAGGGCAGCGGGATGGCTGCCCCGGCGACGGACGCGAGCTGGGGCCGGATGAAGCTGGAGGCCTGGTCGAAGAGCGTGGTCTCCGACAGACTCTTGCTCGAAAGCGCCAGCTGCAAGATCGGAACGCTCGAGGCGTCATAGCTGAGGATCGTAGGCGGGGTGATGCCGGCGGGCATCTGTTTGAGCACGGTCTGCGAGGCGGCTGTCACCTGGG
>JAQGIW010000224.1 GCA_028290905.1 Caulobacteraceae bacterium
CGCCTCGGCCATCAGCCTCATGCGCGACAATCACATACCCATAGAGGTGTTTTCGATCCGCGAGCGCGGCAACCTGATGAAGGTTCTCAGCGGAGAGGGGGTCCACACGACGATCACCGACGCCTGACGCGTCTTACGGCCTCCGAAAGGCGCGCCCAACGAACGACAAGTTTCTCCATGAAGACGGCCAGGAAGGAAGCGACATGACGACCGCCGAAAAACCTCAGATCGCCCGCTACAAGGACCGCATGGACAAGTGCGTCGCGGCCTTGAAGGAAGAATTCGCCAGTCTGCGCACCGGCCGGGCTTCAGCGGGACTGCTCGACCAGGTCATGGTGGATGCCTACGGCGCCAAGTCACCGATCACGCAACTTGCCGCCGTTTCGGTCCCGGAACCGCGGATGATCACCGTCAGCGTCTGGGACAAGGCGGTGGTGGTGTCGGTGGAAAAGGCCATCCGCAATTCCGGCCTGGGCCTCAATCCCGTCGTCGAGGGGCAGAATCTTCGAATTCCCATCCCGCCGCTGACCGAGGAACGCCGCCGCGAATTGGCCAAGCTTGCCGGGAAGTACGCCGAACAGCAAAAGGTGGCCGTGCGCAACGTCCGCCGCGACGCCATGGACGATCTGAAGAAGGCCGAAAAGGACGGGGCGATCAACCAGGACGAACATAAGCGCCTGGAGGTCGAAGTCCAGAAGGTGACCGACGAGGCGGTGAAGCGCGTCGACGAGGTCTTGAAAACCAAAGAGCAAGAGATCATGCAGGTGTGATCGGCTCGTTGGGCGTGATGGGTCGCGGACGGGGACCTCTTCGAGAGAACGGGCGTCCGTGGTGGCGCGGAGGGATAGGCCATGTCGCGTCCCATGGGCGTGTTTGAAGAGCCTGGGTCCCTGAGGGACCTCGAGGGGCCGGCCAGCGGCCTGCACGTGGCCATCATCATGGATGGCAACGGCCGCTGGGCGAAGGAGAGGGGATTGCCCCGCGCCCTCGGGCACCGGGCCGGGGTCGCGGCGTTGCGCCGCACCGTCGAGGGCGCCGCGGATCTCGGCATCGAGCGGCTCACCGTCTTCGGCTTTTCCACCGAAAACTGGCGCCGTCCGCCGCGCGAGGTCTCGGAGCTGATGGGCCTGCTGAAGGCCTACTTCCAGAGCGACATCGATCGCTTGGAACGCGAAGGGGTCAGGGTGCGGATCGTCGGGCGCCGCACGGGCCTCGATCCGGACATCCTGGAGATCGTCGATCGCGCCGAGGCGCGCACCGCCGGCAATCATCGCTTCCATCTGCAGGTGGCGTTCAACTATGGCGGACAGGCCGACATCGTCGACGCCGCACGGGCCTTCGCAGAACGGGTCGAAGCCGGGATGGCCCGCGCCAGCGACCTCGACGAGGCTCTGTTCGAGGCCTACCTCTCGACCGCGCCGGCTCCGGCGCCCGACCTGATCATCCGCACCAGCGGTGAGCAGCGCATCTCCAACTTCCTGCTTTGGGAATGCGCCTATGCGGAACTGGTCTTCCAGCCCGTCTACTGGCCGGACTACGGCCCCGACCACCTGAAGGCGGCGCTCGCGGAATTCCAGAGCCGCGAGAGGCGTTATGGCGCGGTCGCCGGCGAGCCCGCCCCCAAAGACAATATCCTTGCGGCCGGCTAGGGGCTTCGACTGGACCAATTTCGCGGTTCGCGCGGTGTCCGGGGCGGTGCTGGCCTCGGGCGCCCTCAGTGCTGTGTGGGTTTTCGGCTTCCACGCCCCGATGTGGCGCGCGCCATTCCTGGTCCTGATTGCCGTGGGGGGCGTGCTGCTGTCCTTCGAGTGGGCGGCCATGGCCACGCCCGCAGCCTCTGTGCGCGCCGCCATCGTCACCAGCCTGGCGGTGGTGACGGTGATCTTCCTGGCCTTCATCGGCCGCTACCTCGAAGCGTGGCTCGCAATCGCCCTGGGCGCCGCCTTGACCGCGCTGATCGTCGGCGCCGTCGGGAGCCGGGCCATCGACGCCGCCTACGGGGTGCTCTACATCGCCCCGGCGTGTCTGGTTTTCGTCTGGCTGATAGAGACGCCCCAGGGGCCCGGGTGGACCCTCATGCTGTTCGCCACCACCTGGTCGGCGGACATCGGGGCGTTCATGGTCGGCAATCTGCTGAAGGGTCCGAAGCTGTGGCCCAGGTTTTCGCCCAACAAGACATGGGCGGGTTTCATCGGCGGGCTGATCGCCGCCGTCGCCGCCTCGGTAGCCGTGGCGGCGACCTTCATGCGTCTGTCCCTTGCGGGGGCCGGGCTGATCGGACTCGCCGGGGGCCTGGGAACGATGGCCGGCGATCTTTGGGAGTCGATGTTGAAGCGGCGATTCGGTGTCAAGGATTCCGGTGATCTCATCCCCGGGCACGGCGGCCTGCTCGACCGTGTGGACGGCCTGATGTTTGCGGTGATGATGTTCGCAATCGCCCGGCTGTGGGTCGAATACAGGTGGGCGCACTGATGGCGCCGCGTACGGTCGTCATTCTGGGGTCCACCGGCTCCGTTGGGGTCTCTACGCTCGATTTGCTGGCCCAGTCCGGGGACGATATCCGCATCCTGGCCCTTACGGCCGGTCGCAACGTGGCGGAGCTCGCCGACCAGGCGCTACGCTGGCGGCCCGCCGTCGCGGTGATCCAGGACGAGGCGGCCTTGCCCGAGCTGCGCGCCCGCCTGGAGGGTTCCGGGGTGGCCGCCGCCGCCGGCCACGACGCGATCGTCGAGGCGGCCGGGCAGGGGGCAGAATGGGTGATGAGCGCCATCGTCGGC
>JAQGIW010000276.1 GCA_028290905.1 Caulobacteraceae bacterium
CCCGAGGTCGCGGAGCGCGGCGAGAGGATCGTCACGTTCCTGATCTATCTCAACGACGGCTTCGATGGCGGCGAGACCGAGTTCCCCCGCCTCGGCCTGCGCCACAAGGGCGCCGCGGGCGACGCCCTTTACTTCGGCAACCTCGACGCCGCTGGCGCCCCGGATTCCCGCACCCTCCACGCCGGCCTGCCGCCCACACGCGGCGAGAAGTGGCTGTTCTCACAGTGGGTAAGGAGCCGCGCGCGGGTCTGACCTGACCACTCTTTGAAACGCCCTACCGTCCCTTGAACGCCGGTTCGCGCTTTTCCATGAAGCTGCGCATGCCCTCCTTGGCGTCCTCCGAACGCATCAAGGGGAGGAGCTGCAGGAAGACGTGGTGGACGTGGTCGTTGAAGCCTTCCGAGAGGCCCATCCGCATCATTCGCTTCGAAGCCTGGACGGCGAGCGGGGCGTTGGCGGCGATCTCGGCGGCGATCTCACGGGCGGTGGCGGGGAGGTCGTTGGTGGGCACCACGCGCGACGCGAGACCCCATTCGACGCACTCCTCGGCGGTCAGGGTGCGGCCGGTGAAGATCAGTTCGGCCGCCTTGGACCAGCCGATCAGGCGCGGCAGGAACCAGGTGCCGCCGGACTCGGGCACGATGCCCCGCTTGGTGAAGGCGGCGGCCATCTTGGCCCCCGCCGCCATGATCCGGATATCGCAGCCGAGCGCCGTATCCATGCCGTAACCCGCCGCCGAGCCGTTCAGGGCGCAGATGGTCGGCTTGCCCATGTTGAAGAGCACGGTGGGCGGGGTGTTGCGCAGGTCGAGGTTGGTGGCCAGGGTCGTCGAATTGCTGATCCCCTCCTTGCCGGGCTCGGGCGGGCGGACCGCTTCCGAAAGATCGAGGCCGGCGCAGAAGGCGCGGCCGGTTCCGGTCAGGATCACCACGCGTACGTCGGGATCGGCGTCGGCCGCCAGCAGGTGCTCGGTGAGCTGGCCGAGCATCGCGCGGCTGATGGTATTCATCCGCTCGGGGCGGTTGAGGGTGATCGTGGCGATGTGGTCGGCGACTTCGTAGAGGACCTCGTCGCCCTGGGTGGCGGCTGTCTGGCTCATCGGGCGGCTCCATGGGCTTCGGCGGCTTCGCGGCCGTCCTCGCCGAGTTCCTCGAGGATCTCGAGGGTGTCGCGGCCGACGTCCGGCGGCTCGCGGCGGATGCTCGCCGGGGTCCTGGCGAAGCGGAGGCCGGGCTTCATGGCGCGATAGCGGCCCTGGGTTTCATGTTCCCGCTCCTCGAACAGGGTGACCTTCAGCTGGGGATCGTCGAGGACGTCGCGGGCGGCGTTGGCGATCATCGCCGGAACGGAGTTGGCGGCGCAGAGCTCCAGCCATTCCGCGGTCGTGCGGGTGATCGTCGCCTCGGCGAGCATCTCGTTGTAGACCGCAACCCGCATCTGGGCGCCCTGGGCGGAGAGGAACCGCTCGGAGCCGTAGGCGTCGGGAATACCCCCAAGCTCCAGGAACTTCGCGGCCTGGGCCTGGTTGGCCGGCATGACCATGATCCAGCCGTCACGCGTGCGCAGGGGCTTACGATAGGGTGTGAGGGTGGTGGTGTGGCCGAACTTGCCGGTCGGCGGGATGTAGGTCTCGCCATAGAGGTGTTCGGCCATGATGAAGCCGGTGAAGGTCTCCAGCATCGGCACGGCCACGTACTGGCCCTCGCCGGTCTTTTCCTTGTGGCGCAGGGCGGCCAGGCAGGCGATGGCGGCGAAGAGGCCGCAGGTCTTGTCGGCGATGATCGAGGGCACGAACTTCAGCGGCTCGTCCGGGTCGACCATCTGGGCGAGGCCCGCCGCGCCGCTCGCCGACTGGATCAGATCGTCGAAGGCCTGACGCCCCGCGTAGGGCCCCTCGGGGGCGTAGCCCATGGCCTCGACGTAGACGATGTCGGGCTTGAGCGCCGCCACGGCCTCGTAGGAGAAGCCGAGGCGGGCCACGGCCTCGGGACGCATGTTGTGGATGAAGATATCGGCGCTCTTGATCAGCCGGCGCAGGGCGCGGCGGCCGGGCTCGGTCTTGAGATCGAGGGCCACACTGCGTTTGTTGCGGTTGAGGGCGACGAACAGCGGCCCCATGGTCTTGGAGGCGGGGGCCTTGCCGCTGGTGCGCTGGCGGTCGCCGGTGGGCTCCTCGACCTTGATCACGTCGGCGCCCAGATCGCCCAGGGTCTGGGTGGCGTAGGGCCCGAGCACGAATTGCGTAAGATCCACGACGCGAACGCCGTGCAAGGGGCCGCTGGCCTCGCTGTTCATTCGATATCTCCCGGTTGCCTCTATTGAAGGCGCGAGGGGCTGCAAGGCAACAGCCATTGCCCACAATCACATTGCAACTGGAGCGCCCAAACTCGATAAAGCGTGTCCAGGAGGCGGGTCTCACCATGGCGGAGGGCTTGTTTGGCGGTCTCTTCCAACAGGAAGAAGACCGCCTGGAAACGGAAGCCACCGAACAGGCGGAAATGGGGGCCGAGGCGTTCGCCGCCGCGCTCGCCGCCGACCACGCCAAGTATGATCCGGAAGTCGCCAGGGCCGCGGCGGATTTCCTCCGCCATCAATCCCACCTCCTGCAGGTGCAGGCCGGCTACCTCCAGGCGGAGCAGCCGCTGCGGCTGTCCAACCTGCACAATCAGTCTCGGGAGAGCGAGCTGCGCCATGTGGCCCAGCGTATCCGGCTGGCGACCCAGCTGCTCCTGACCTTGTTCGTCACCGCGATCGGCATCGGTCTTCTGGTGATGATTTACGACGCGTTCACGGCGAGGTCGGTGATCGTCGACCCCTTCGATACGCCGCCTGCTCTGGCCTCCGGCGGGCTGAACGGCAAGGTGGTCGCCGGTGGGCTGCTGGATGAGTTGACGAGGCTTCAGGCGGTCACGCAGAGCACCTCCGAGAAGCGACATCTCTCCAACGCCTGGACGGGGGACATCAAGGTTGAGGTGCCCGAGACCGGCGTCTCGATCGGCGACGTAGACCGGATTCTCAAGGCGCGGTTCGGCCATGAGCTGCACATCAATGGCGACCTGGTGCAAACAGCGGCCGGCGGGTTCGCATTGACGGTCCGCGGAGAGGGGATCCTGCCGAAGACATTCGCGGGCGCGACCGGCGATCTCGGCAAGCTGACCACCCAGGCGGCCGAGTATATCTATGGCCAATCCGAGCCGTCGCTCTATGCTGTCTACTTGGCCAGCGTCGGCCGAAATATCGATGTCATCGCGTTCATCAAGAACGCTTACGCCACCGCCGGCAATGACGAGCGGCCCTATCTTCTGAACACCTGGGCTGACGCGATCGGATTCACGGGCGGGACGCCGAGCCAGACCGTACCGCTCTACCGCGAAGCCCTGAGGCTGAAGCCGGACTACTGGACCGCCTACAACAACCTCATGAACACCGACCTGGTGTCCGGCGACGAAGAGCGGGCCTGGCGCGACGGCAAGGCCATGGTCGCGGCCGCAGGGGGCCGGCCCGGGCGGGCCCCGGAGGCGGACTACGTCAATTTCGACCTCGTCAGCTGGAATCTGCAGGCGTGGCGCAAGGCGAGCATCGCCGACGCCGAGGCGCACGCGGGCGTGGGGACCAGCACGGCGGCGGTTGCGCCCGAGATCGCGGACGTGGACGTCAGATTGCACGATCCAACGGACGCGGAATTTCGGCTGCTCACCGCCCAGGCGGCCGCCGGCGATCCGAGCATCGACGCGGTGAGGCACTTCGTCCACGGCCGCATCGCCATGGAGGCCGGCGACGTCGGCCGGGCGGCGGCGGAGATGGAGGCCTTCGGGGCGGCCTACGCCAATCCCGTCGTGTCCTACAACTACATTGGCTACAACTGCTGGATCGCCCCCGCGGAGGAGGCGGCCGGCCATCCCGACAGGGCCGACGCTGTCCTGAAATCGGCCGGTCACTACGTGGATTGCTACCGGTTCCGCGGCGACATCCTGGACCACCGCCGAGACTGGGCGGGAGCGCAGCGGGCCTACGCCGCGGCGGTCGCCCTCGCCCCGGACCTGCCCGCCGGCTATTATTCGTGGGGTCTCGCGCTGGCTCGGCACGGTGACCTGAAGGACGCGGAAGCCAAGCTGGCGGCCGCCAGCGCTCGCGGGCCCCATTGGGCCGATCCGCTCAAGGCCTGGGGCGACGTCCTGGCCCGGGAGGGCCGTTGGCCGGAGGCCTCGGCCAAGTACGATCAGGCCCTCAAGCACGCTCCGGCCTGGCAGCAGCTTCGCCAGGCAGTGGCCGCGCGCAATCGCTGAAGGACGGCAAGGCGCCGGCCATGAGGGCGGCGGCGCCTGGCCCCGCCTTGGAAAACGTCAGACCGCGGCGGTGGTCTTCGGGCGGCGGACGCGCAACGCGCCGCCGAGGCTGGCGAAGCCTATCAGCATCAGAGCCCAGGAGGCGGGTTCGGGAATGTAGCTCTCGGTCACCGTCGTGGTCATGCCGGTCGCCGGGTTGGTGAGCACGAAGGACTTGGTCGGATCACCGCCATTCACCGGAAAGGTGACCGTGAACAACAGGCCCACGTCGCTGACGGTGAAAAAGGGTGTCGGGGATGTCAGCGTATAGCCTGTCGGATCACCCTCCCCCAGCGTGATACTCCGGCCGTCGAGGGAAAAATCCACCCAATTGACGCCGTCGGGGAAGACGTAGCCATAGCCGCTCAACGGGTAGATCTGAACCGGACCACCCGAGAAGCCCTGGATGCCGGTCGAGGGATCAGCAACAAGGAAGTCGAAGAGATTAACGGGGTCGAACCGCACCGCGCGCAGAAATGCATGGGCATTCGAGCCCACGAGCACGGAGACGGCGGCGACCGTCAGTAGCAGGCGCCGGTGCTTCATCGAGGCCCCCTCATGAACGCCAAGCGAATCTAAAAAAAGTGCACCACGCCGCGTCACAACGGCGACGTGACGTTCACCTAGCAGTCCGCCACAATCGCGTCAACTCTACCATATTCTGAGCGTTTTCGATATGGATTATGGCATCGGTGTGCAAAATTCCGGGTTTCGGGCATGTCTGTGGCGCGAGCGCCCTCCGCGCCTTTGACAACCAGACCCCCGCCGCTCACATGGCCGCCAAAAGAGGGAACCCCGCCATGACCGACCACCTGATCGAGACCCGCGAGGGGGGCGTCGCCACCCTGACCATGAACCGGCCGGAGGCGCGCAACGCGCTGAGCGGCGAGATGCAGGCGGGATTGGCCGAAGCCATCCCGCGGCTGGCGGCGGACCGGTCGGTGCGGGCGATCGTGCTCACCGGCGCCGGCGGCGCCTTTTGCGCGGGCGGCGACGTCAAGGGCTTTGCCGCGCGAACCAGCGCCGCGCCGGCGGCCGACGGCCCGGACATCGAGGGACGCATCCACGGCCTGCGCGCCGGGATGGAGGTGGTCCGCTGGCTCCGCGAGGCCCCCAAGCCTACCCTGGCGGTGATCCCCGGGGCCGCCGCCGGAGCGGGGCTTTCCCTGGCGCTGGCCTGCGACCTGCGCATCGCCGCCAACGAGGCCAAGCTCACCACCGCCTTTTCCAAGGTGGGCCTCTCCGGCGACTACGGCGGGACGTATTTCCTCACCCACCTGGTGGGCGCCGCCAAGGCGCGGGAGCTGTTCTTCAGCGCCGATGTGATCTCGGGCGAGGAGGCGCTGCGGCTGGGCGTCGTCAATCGCGCCGTCCCGCGCGAAGACCTCGAGGAGGCCGGCCGGGCTTGGGCCCGCCAGCTCGCTTCCCTGCCTACCGTCGCCATCGGTTACATGAAGCGCAACCTCAACGCCGCCGAACACGCCACGCTGTCCGAGGTGCTCGACGTCGAGGCGCAGAACATGGTCCGCACCCAGATGACCGAGGATCACAAGGTCGCCTCCGCCGCCTTCGTGCGGAAGGAGAGCCCGGTCTTCCAAGGGCGTTGAGCGCTGGGGGGGCGTTGAGCGCCGCGCCCGTCACCCTGATCGCCGGACCGACCGCCAGCGGCAAGTCCGCCCTGGCGCTGCGGCTGGCGAGGTCGGCGGGCGGCGAGATCGTCAACGCCGATTCGATGCAGGTCTACGCCGACCTGCGCGTGCTCACCGCCCGGCCGTCCCCGCAGGACGAGGCCGCCGCCCCGCACCACCTGTTCGGCGTGGCCGACGCCGCCGAGGCCTGGTCCGTCGGCCGCTGGCTCGAGGCGGCCACCGCGGTCATCGCGGATATCGCGGCGCGCGGACGCCCGGCGATCGTCGTCGGCGGCACGGGTCTTTATTTCCGCGCCTTGACCATGGGCCTGGCGGACGTGCCGACCGTGCCGGCGAGCGTCCGCCTCGAAGCCCAGGCCTTGTACGACGCGATCGGTGAAGCCGCCTTCCGGGCGGGCGTGGCCGAGGTCGATCCGCTCGCCGCCGAGCGGATCGCCGCCGCCGACCGCCAGCGGCTGATGCGCGCCCATGAGGTGTACGCCGCCACCGGCCGCCCGCTCAGCGACTGGCAGACGCGAATGAGCCCTGCCCTGGCGCCGGGATCCTGGCGCGGCCTGGTGCTGGAGCCGCCGCGGGATCTCGTCTACGCGCGGTGCGACGAGCGCCTGGAGGCGATGCTGGGCGCCGGCGCATTGGACGAGGTGGCGCGGCTGGTCGGCCGTGGGCTCGACGCGAAGCTGCCGGCCATGAAGGCTCTGGGCGTGGCCCCCTTCGCCGCCCACCTGCGGGGGGACATCGGCCTCGACAAGGCCCTGGCGCAGGCCCGCCAGGACACCCGGCGCTACGTGAAACGCCAAGTCACGTGGTTCCGGAACCAGAACGCCGACTGGCCGCGCGCCCACAGTGCGGACGAGGTCATTGGCGATCCTTAATGTTCGAGCCAACTCTTGGAGAGGCGCAGGCCCCTATTGGTGACGACGCGGGGGACGTCCAAACAGGAATCGCGACATGAAACCCTCATCCCTTTCCATTCTAAGCCTGACCTTCGCCCTGGGCCTCGCCGGCGCCACGCTCGCCGCGCCGAGCTCCACCCAGCTGAAGGGCCACGAATTGGCGGCCCAGGCGAGCGTCAGCCTGGCCCAGGCCCGCGCCACCGCTCTGAAGGCCCGGCCGGGCAAGATTACCGACCAGGAGCTCGAAAAGGAAGGCGGCGGCAGCGGCCTGCGTTATTCCTTCGACATCACCAGCGCCGGCAAGACCTATGAAGTCGGTGTCGACGCCAAGACCGGGAAGGTCCTGGAGAACGGCCACGAAAGCGCGGGCGCCGAGGCCACCGAGGCCGCTAAGGAGCCCAACGCGAAGCACTAAAGGCGCAGGGGGCCTGGGGTCGGACCATGAAGCTGCTGCTGGTGGAAGATGACAGGGAGACGGCGGCCTACGTGAAGCGTGCGCTCACAGAGGCCGGCCACGCGGTCGATCACGCCAGCGACGGCCGCGATGGCCTGCTCCTCGCCGCCGGTGAGACCTATGACGTGATGGTCCTCGACCGCATGCTGCCGCGCATCGACGGTCTGGCGATCCTGCGGACCATCCGCGCCTCCGGGGTGAAGACCCCGGTGCTGCTGTTGACCGCGCTCGGCGGCATCGACGATCGGGTCGAGGGTCTGGAGGCGGGCGGCGACGACTA
>JAQGIW010000280.1 GCA_028290905.1 Caulobacteraceae bacterium
GTTCTACCGCTTCCTCGGCGATCGCATCGGCGTTCCAACTGCGCCAGCCGTGCCCAGCCTACCCCACCTCGTCACGTTGGCCGCCGCTTAGCCCGCACGGGAATTTGCCCCGGTTACAAATTCGACAACAGGTGAGACACCCCGGAATAGCTGATGGGGTAGCCGGGCAGGGGCCCGGCGAATGAAGATCACGAAGCAGGGTTCTGGCGAAGTGAGTTCGCCCGATCCGCTGGCCACGAAGCGCGGTTTCATCCCCGAGGACCCAGACGACTGCTGGGAACCGAGTCCCCCCTTTCCGACGACTCAGGGCTGGAATCCTGGTTGCGGGATCAGGGTTGCCGCCAGAGCGACACCGAGCGCGACGTGTGGTTCGACAAATGAGGGGTGATGATCGCGGGTCCCTGGTCTCCCGCAACAACGCCGCTACCGATCCGCATCGGGTGGGCGTCCGCCTCTCGGAGCCTTTTTGGCCATGTTGCTGTTAAGGGCTGGCTGCCCCAGGATTACAGCGCCCAGATCACCGCGAAGCCCTGAGGGCGTATAGGCCGGATAGCCCCCACAACGTTATCGAGATAATAATAACATGGTAGCCCAGAACGCTGCCGTTACGACAAACAACAATGCACGCTCCCAATAAACTCGTCGCAGAATACACCGTCTCAATTCAATGTCACGTCCACGATCCAACTCAAACGGAAGCATACGAATAACCTTACAGGCGCGATTTGAGAGGCAAATCTCAACCGAGCCGCCTGGATATCTTCCCCCGAAAGGGCGTTGTAAAGTCGCAAATGTTACAAACATTTGGACCAGAACGATCCAAATCATTTTAAGAAAAACCTAACGCTCCTGGTTGCTGGCCAGACTGTCGCGCACCCAAAGCACGGCGCCGCGCGACAGTTAACCCATCCTACTGGAATATTTCGATCAGGATTTGTTCGACATTGGTTGGTTAGCCGACCGCCCTCTAGGCGGAGCTCGGCCGAGGGATAGTGAGGTGTACTCCGAGCGCGCCACTTCCCCTTCGTTCGATCAGTTCAAGGCTCCTCGGAGCCCTTGTTCGGAACCGTTGGCTTCGGTGTCGGTTTGATGATTAGTCATCAGGCTAGGGGCCCATCATGAAACACGCCGGTCCTCTCGGCGCCGCGGTTCTATTGCTGGCCGTGGGCGTCGCCTCGGCCGAAACCGCTTCGGACCGCGCCTTTCTGAAAAAGGCCATCGAAGGGGACAATTCCGAGATCATGCTCGGCAAGATCGCGCAGACTCGCGGGGCGAGCCCAGACATCAAGGACTTTGGCGCCATGCTGGTCACCGACCACACCAAGGCACGGGAAGAGGCGATGCGGGTGGCGGCCAGGATCGGTGTGATGATGCCCACCAGGTTGATGAAAGAAGTTGAGGATGAGCGCGGGAAGCTGGAACGGCTTTCCGGCGCCGCTTTCGACGTCGAGTTCGCTCGCTACATGGTCAAGGACCATCGCCACGATATCGCCGACTTTGAAAAGGAGGCCGTTAACGGCCACGGAGCGACGGCCGCCTTGGCGAAGACCCAGCTCCCCATTCTCCAGAAGCACCTGAACACCGCTCAGCGCCTGGCGACCTGACGACCACATCGGCCTCAAGCGCCATCCAGCCCCAAGGCGCGGCTCCGAGCGTCGGGACGGACAGCGACTCTCCAGTCTGCACCTCGATACCGGGCGCTGTGGCGGTCCGTTGAGGGCATTCAATGGCCCAGTTCA
The DNA here is from genome assembly GCA_028290905.1 of Caulobacteraceae bacterium. Taxonomy (GTDB): domain Bacteria; phylum Pseudomonadota; class Alphaproteobacteria; order Caulobacterales; family Caulobacteraceae; genus Acaudatibacter. The sequence continues at coordinate 1,740 of JAQGIW010000280.1, forward strand.
ACGTCGGCCGCCAATGACATCCCTCATTCACACAGGACATGTGAGGCTGCACAACTTGCATTGGCGCCCTGTAGGGCGTGTCGCCACCTAGAGCCCCGCGAGGCTGAGTTGAGCACCCGGCCCGGTTCCTTCGAACCAGATTTAGAATCAGGCGACACACGAGGAGATGCGCGATGACCAACGACAATTCGCTGCCGGTCCGGCGGCTGGGGAATACCGACTTGCTGGTGACACGGGTCGGTTTCGGGTCTTGGGCCGTAGGCGGCGACTGGGCGGTCGGCTGGGGCAGCCAGGATGACCGCGACTCCATCGCAGCCATCCGCCACGCGGTCGCGCGCGGCGTGAACTGGATCGACACTGCAGCCATCTACGGCCTGGGGCACTCTGAAGAGGTGGTCGCGGCGGCGCTGGCCCAAATCCCGCCGGGAAAGCGGCCCTATGTGTTCACCAAGTGCGGTCTGACGCCGGATCCGGCCGACCGGAACGCCGCTCCGAAACAGGTGGGAGCGCCGGCCAGCATCCGCGCCGAAATAGAAGCCTCCCTGCGCCGATTGAAGCTCGATCGCATCGACCTCTACCAGATGCACTGGCCGGCCAAGGACGGGACGCCGCTCGAGGCCTACTGGCAAACCCTTTTGGACCTCAAGCAGGAAGGAAAGGTGAGGGCCGTGGGCCTCTCCAACCACAACGTCGGGCAATTGCAGGCCGCGGAAACCATCGGCCATGTTGACACGCTGCAGCCCCCTTTTTCCGCCATCAAGCGGGAAGTGGCCGCCGCCGAACTGCCCTGGTGCGAGGCCCACGATACGGGGGTCATCGTCTACAGCCCCATGCAAGCCGGTTTGCTGAGCGGGTCGTTCACCGCCCAGCGAGCGGCCTCGCTTCCCGCCAATGACTGGCGGTCGCGCAACGCCGAATTCACGGGCGAGGCTCTGCGTCGCAATCTCGCGGTGGCGGACGCGATGCGGGAACTCGCCGAACGACATGAGACGACGGTCGCCAGCGTGTCGGTAGCCTGGACACTGGCGTGGCCTGGCGTGACCGCAGCCATAGTGGGTGCGCGCAGTCCGAGGCAGGTCGACGGATGGATCGACGCCGCCAAGCTGGCGCTGGGTGAGTCGGACATTCAGCTGATCGCATCGGCGATCGAGCGTAGCGGCGCGGGATACGGCCCTACCCGGCCTCAAATGCCCCTCAATCGACGGGGCGACAAGGGTTCCGACCTCCCGTCGAGGTCCGCAGCGTAACGGATGGACTGGACGGAGGCGCGGCATCCTCCAACGGCAAACAGGAGCGACAACGATGCGTTTGGGATTCATCGGGCTTGGACACATGGGGTCCGGCATGGCCTCGAACCTGGTCAAGGCCGGGCACGAGGTCACGGTCTACAACCGCACGCCGGACAAGACGGCTCCACTGGTCGCCCTCGGCGCGACGGCGGCTCGGCAACTGGCCGATGCCTGTCGCGGCGATGCGGTGATCACCATGCTGGCCGATGACGCCGCGGTTGAAGGCGTGGTGTTTGGCGATGGCGGCATCCTGACGAGGCTTGCGTCCGGGGCGATCCACATTTCGTGCAGCACGATCAGCGTCGAGCTGTCCCGCCGCCTGGCCCAGGCGCACGCGCACGCCTCGCAACGCTATATCGCGGCGCCAGTATTTGGCCGTCCCGACGTGGCCGCCGCCGCCAAGCTGTTTGTGGTGGCCGGTGGCGCGCCGGATGCGGTCGAGAGCGCGCGGCCCGTGCTGGACGCCATTGGCCAGCGCACCTTCGTCATGTCGGCGCAGCCGGAGGCGGCCAATCTTATAAAACTGAGCGGCAACTTCCTGATCGCCACGGTCATCGAATCGCTCGGTGAGGCGATGGCTCTGGCCGGCAAGGCCGGCATCGATCTGCAGGCCTATCTCGATCTTCTGACATCAACCCTCTTCACCGCTCCAGTGTATCGCACTTACGGCGCCCTGATCGCCGAGCGTCGGTTCGAGCCCCCGGGCTTCGCGGCCCCCCTGGGGCACAAGGACATTCGCCTCACCCTGGCGGCGGCGGAAGAACTCCGCGTGCCGATGCCGTTGGCGAGCCTGCTTCGCGACCGGTTCCTCACCCTGCTCGCCCACGGCGGTGAGAACTTGGACTGGTCGGCCATCGGAGGTCTCGCCGCTCAGGACGCCGGAGCGGCGCCACGTTGACGCGGTCCCACGACAAACGGCCGTGCGTTCAGAACTGCGCGGCGACGGAGCCAATCGCGCCGCGGAGCCACCTGTGCGCCGGATGGTCGTCGAAGCGGCTGTGCCAGACCATCACGCTGCACAGCGGCGGCGAGGGAATCGGCAGCGGTGTCAGTTCGATCGCGTGGGCGTGACGGAACTCCTCGGCAATCTGGCGACCCATGACCGCCACCATATCCGACTGGGTCAACAGGGCGCCGGCCGAGAGGTAGGGAGCTTCGGCCATAACGGTGCGGGTGAGCGCGCGGGCCGCCAGTTCCGCATCCACGAAGCCCAGGTCATCCCCGCTCGATGAGATCATCAGATGCGGAAGCCCCGCAAAGGCGTCCAGGTCGAGGCGCCGCTCGGCGATTGGGTGGCCGCGGCGCGTCACCGCCACATAGTGGTCCTCTATCAGCGGCTGGGACGAGAAGCGGCTCACGGAGGGCTCACGGCCGAGGACCGCCAGGTCCAACTCCCCCCGATCGAGCATCTCCGGCACATCCAGGGTGCCGCTGGGCCGCAGCGACAGACGCACATTCGGCGCCAAGGCCCTGCATTTAGCGAAGACAGGGCCCGCGAGGACGACCGCAGCATAGTTGTTCACCGCGACGACAAAGCGGCGGTTCGCATCTTCCGGCGTAAACTCCTCCGGATCCAGTGTCCGCTGCAGGTCGTGCAAGGCGCGGCTGATCGGCTCGGCAAGGTGTTCCGCGCGGGGTGTCGGCGTCATTCCGTCCGGCGTGCGGACGAAGAGCTGGTCCTTCAACATCCAGCGCAGACGATTGAGCGCATGGCTCATGGCGGGCTGGCTCAGGCCGAGCTTTTCGCCGGCCTTCGTCACGCTGCGCTCGCGCAGCACCGCCTCGAACACGACCAGGAGATTGAGATCGAAGGTTTTCAGTTCCACCGGCGTCGAGCCCCACAGCAGGTGATCGTACATTCAGGCGACGAATGAGCGCGTGCAGAGGATGCACTTGTCTCATAAACGATCGATGGCACCTTGGCGACCCTGGAGAAACCCGGAGCAGCCACAATGGTCCCGTCCCCATCCACGCAACTGTGCAGGCTCGGCCGGGAAGACGAAGGCGCGCCGGTCGACGCGCTGATCGTAATCCTGTTTGGCGAGGGCCATCGGCTAGAGGCCGAGGACTTCGCGCGTCAATGGGCGCCGGCAGTGCCGCGCGGAGCCTTTGCCGGACTGGAGATCGACCTCACCGCGCGCCGGATCGATCTGCTGGCCCTGCGCGCGCTCATCGACGAAGCCGCCGAGGAGCATGACCTGCAGGGGTGGCAGATCGTCCTTCTCGGCGCAGGCCGCGCCGGACGACTGGCCATAGACCTGGCCATGCTCGGCGTCGTCCCCGGCGCGGCCGTGATCGCACTCGACATTCCGTTGGAGTCCACGCCCACGAACCTGGCGCCGATCCCGGCCTCCGTTCGCATGGTTCAGCACAACACGCCCGACGACCCGAACGGCGAGCGCTTCCACGCCGTCGTGGACGCCCTGCAGCGCCGTCAGGTCAATGTCCGGAGCATGCTGCTTCCTGATCTCGGCGCCGCCACGCGACGCGCCACCCGGCGGGCTGCGGGCGCCTTCCTGGTGGAACTTGTCGCCAACGCCGGCCGCTCGACCCCTACAGGCGGAACCTGGCCATGATACGTCTGGTCAAGCTCGCCCTCGCACGCCCCTACACCATCGTGGTCATGGCGCTGCTGATCCTGATCTTCGGCGTCAGCGCGTCTGTACGCACGCCGGTGGACATCTTCCCCAGCATCAATGTGCCCGTAATCAGCGCGGTTTTCAGCTACAGCGGCTTATCGCCCGACGACATGTCGGGCCGCATCGTCACCTACTACGAACGGGCGCTGACCACGAGCGTCAACGACATCGAGCACATCGAGTCGCAGTCCCTGCCCAACTACGGCGTCGTCAAGATCTTCTTCCAGCCGACGGTCAACATCAACGCCGCCTTGGCCCAGGTGACAG
>JAQGIW010000316.1 GCA_028290905.1 Caulobacteraceae bacterium
CTGGGGTACAAGGGCTACATGATCAAGGAGTATTTCTCGAACTACTACCTGCACATGTCCGACGTCACCATCGATCTGACCCGCAACGCCCTGGAGGTGCATCAGAACACGGCGGAGCCCTGGCGCATCACCCTGGTCGACACCGGCGCCGAGGCGATGACCGGCGGCCGGCTCAAGGCCATCCGGTCCTATCTGGACGAGGACGAGCCGTTCTGCTTCACCTATGGCGACGGCGTCGCGGACATCGACATCACCGCCCTGGTCGCCTTCCACACTGGCCACGGCCGGCGCGCCACCCTGACCTCTGTGGCCCCGCCCGGACGGTTCGGGGCCATGGAATTCGAGGGCGACCTGGTCACCCACTTCCGCGAAAAGCCGGACGGCGACAACGTGCGGATCAATGGCGGCTTCTTCGTCGCCTCGCCCTCGGTCCTCGATCTGGTCGAAGGGCCGGCGACCATCTGGGAGCGGGAACCTCTGGAGCAGTTGGCGACCTCCGGCGAACTGGCCGCCTACCACCACCACGGCTTCTGGCAGCCGATGGACACCCTGCGGGACAAGGTGTTGCTGGAGGAACTCTGGGCGGAAGGCAGGGCGCCGTGGAAGACTTGGTGACCTCGCCCTCCTTCTGGCGCGGCAAGCGCGTCTTCATGACAGGCCACACCGGGTTCAAGGGCGCTTGGCTGGCCCTGTGGCTGAGCGACCTCGGGGCCGAGGTCACGGGCTATTCCCTGCCGCCGCCCACCAATCCGAGCCTTTTCGACATGGCGTGGGTGAAGCGCCGCCTGCGCCACCTGGACGGGGACGTGCGGGACGAGGCAGCGCTCGTCGGCGCGGTCGGCGAGGCGAAGCCCGAGGTGGTCTTTCACTTGGCGGCTCAATCTCTTGTCCGGCTTTCCTATGACGAGCCGGCCGCCACCTACGCGACAAACGTGATGGGTACGGTCAACCTGCTCGAGGCGGTGCGCCGGTGCGAAGGTGTGCGAGCCGTCGTCTGCGTGACCAGCGATAAGTGTTATGAGAACCGTGAGACGCCGCGCCCCTATCGCGAGGACGACGCGATGGGCGGGTACGATCCCTACAGCAGCAGCAAGGGGTGCGCCGAACTCGTGGCGTCAGCCTACCGCCGCTCCTTCTTCGGCGGCGGGGATCGGGCGGCGATCGCCACCGCGCGGGCCGGCAACGTGATCGGCGGCGGGGACTGGGCGAAAGACCGGCTGGTTCCCGATCTTCTCAACGGTTTCGCCAGCGGCGCTCGCCCGCTTGTCCGCTTCCCCTCGGCGGTGCGTCCCTGGCAACACGTGCTGGAGCCCCTGGCCGGCTATCTGCGGCTGGCCGAGGCGCTATGGACCGGCGATCCCGCCGCGGCCCAGGGCTGGAACTTCGGACCCGACGACGCCGACGCCAGGCCGGTGGGCTGGATCGCCGACCGGCTCGCGGCGCTCTGGGGCGAGGGCGCAGCGTGGGAGACCACCGGCGAGCCTCAGCCGCACGAGGCGCACTACCTGCGGCTCGACTGCGCCAAGGCCCGCCAGCGGCTGGACTGGAAGCCGGTGTGGGCGCTCGACGAGGCGCTGCGTCGTACCGTCGCCTGGCGGCGCGCCCTGGACGGGGGCGTCGACATGGCCGAGTTCACCCTTCAACAAATCCGCGCGCGCCAAGGCGCCCTGGCGGACGCCTGAGAGCCCTGCATGGACGCTGACCTGTTCTCCCTCGATACCGTCGTCGCAAACCTGCGCGCCTCGGGCGACGCCGAGCGGCTGCGCGAGGCGATCCTCGACCTCGCCAGCCTCTACGCCGAGGTCCGGCACTCGCCGGCTCCGTTCGTGGCGGGGGTCAGTCCGGTTCCGGTGTCGGGCAAGGTCTGCGGGCCGGAGGACATGCGTACGCTGGTGGATTCGGCCCTGGATTTCTGGCTGACGACCGGGCGCTTCAACGACGCGTTCGAAGAAAAACTACGTAAATTCATCGGCCTGCGGCACGCCCTGACCACCAATTCCGGCTCGTCCGCGAACCTCCTGGCGCTGTCGACCCTGACCTCGCACACGCTCAAGGCCAAGGCCCTCAAGCCCGGCGACGAGGTGATCACCGTCGCGACCGGCTTTCCCACCACCGTCAATCCTTCCCTCCAGTACGGCCTCGTCCCGGTTTTCGTGGACGTCGATATTCCCACCTACAACATCAAGCCGGAGATGATCGAAGCGGCCGTCAGCGACCGCACGCGCGCGATCATGCTGGCCCACACGCTCGGCAATCCCTTCGACCTCGCCGAGGTCATGCGGGTGGCGAAGAAACACAAGCTGTGGGTGGTGGAGGACTGCTGCGACGCGCTGGGCGCCACCTATGACGGCAAGATGGTGGGCACGTTCGGCGACATCGGCACGCTGAGCTTCTACCCCGCCCACCACATCACCATGGGCGAGGGCGGGGCGGTGTTCACCGACAAGATCTTCCTGCGCCGGATCATTGAATCGATGCGCGACTGGGGGCGCGACTGCTGGTGCGCGCCGGGCAAGGACAACACTTGCGAGATGCGCTTCACCCGCCAGATGGGCGACCTGCCCTACGGCTACGACCACAAGTACACCTACAGCCACGCCGGCTATAACCTGAAGATCACCGACATGCAGGCGGCCGTCGGCCTGTCGCAGCTGGACCGCGTCGACGAGTTCATCGCTGCGCGGCGGCGCAACTTCAACCTGCTGACCGAGGGCCTGAGCGCGTACGAGGACCTGTTCATCCTGCCCAAGGCGACGCCACGCAGCGACCCGTCGTGGTTCGGATTCACCCTGACGGTACGGCCGGAGGCGCGGTTCAGCCGCGACGATATCGTGCAGTTCCTCAACGCCAACAGAGTCGCCACCCGCTTCCTGTTCGGCGGCAACCTCCTGCGCCAGCCCTACATGCAGGGGCGTCAGTATCGCGTGGTTGGCGACCTGACCAACGCCGACATCGTCACCGAGCGCACCTTCTGGATCGGCGTCTTCCCGGGTCTCACCGAAGGGCACATCGGCTACATGGTCGAAACCATCGGCCGTTTCGTGCGCGGCGGGCGGGCCTAGGGCCGGGCGGCGCCCATGACGGTCGCGCGCGCGTCCGCGGCGGCGCTGGCCGCCTGTCCGGGCCTGACCGGCGTCGGGGCGACCCGGCTGCGGGAAGGGCCATGGCGCGTGGTGGTGGCAGGGGCGGGGGGCTGGCTCGGCCTGGCCGCGCTCGAGTTGCTGCATGGCCTGCTGGGCGAGCGCTTCGCGGAGCGGGTGAAGGCCTTCGGGTCCAGCGCCCGAACGCTGTCCTTGAGGGGCGGGGTGTCCGTGGACCAGCAGCCGCTGTCCGCCTTGGCCGATCTGCCGCCGAGGCCGACGCTGGTCCTGCACCTCGCCTTCCTCACCCAGGAAAAGGCCAGTGCGATGTCCGAGGCCGACTACATCGCCGCCAACCGGGCGATCTCGGGCGCGGTCCTGGCGGCGCTCGACGGCCTGGGGGCGGAGGGCGTCTTCCTGCCGTCGTCGGGCGCTGTCTACATGGTCGACCGACCCCAGGCGCAGGCCGCCATGCGGCTCTATGGACGCATGAAGCTCGAGGACGAAACCGCCTTCGCCGACTGGTCACGAGCGCGGCGCAAACGCGCGGTGATCGCACGCGTCTTCAATCTCTCGGGCCCTTATATCAACAAACAATCCAGCTACGCCCTCGCCTGTTTCATCGCCGACGCCCTGGCGGGTCGGCCCATCGAGATCAGGGCGACGAGACCGGTATTGCGCTCCTACGCGGCGATCAGCGAACTGATGAGCGTGGTTTTCGGAGCGCTGACCGACGGCGAGGCGGGGCCGGTCCTGTTCGATACGGCCGGGGACGAAGTCCTCGAAATGGACGAGATCGCTTCGGTGGTCGAACGAAGCTTGAGCCCCGGCCACGGAGTTCGCCGGCCGCCCCTTACGGAGTCGGAACCGGATCGCTATACGGGCGACGGCGCGGTTTACCGGAGATTTCGCGATCATCTGGGAATCGAGCCCGTCGCGTTCAGCCGCCAGGTCGAAGAGACGTCGCGGTTCATGGCCGGTGAGGCCGGGACCTGAAGAAAATCGAACCGCGAGTGGGGTCGAGGTCAATGGAGTTGAGCGATTTGGCGGTGACAGGACGAGACGACGTGCGCCGAAGCGGGCGTCGCCGGGGCGCGATCCTCTGGCTGGTGGCGGCGATGGGCCTAGTGCTGAGCTGGGCCCCGATCCTCCACGCCCAGTCGGCCGATCCCTTTGCCCCGCCGGGGCTTCCGAGCGACAGTTCGGGAAGCGGGTCGTCGGGGTCCTCGAACAGCAACATCCCGTCAGGATCATCGCAATCCAACGGTTCCCAGACCACGACGGCGCCAACCGACGCCTTCAACCCGACGATGGTCCCCACCTACAGCGCCCATAACCTCGGCGATTACAGCGACAGCGCGAGAAGGGCGGCGACGGCCGGGGCGCCGACGGGCGGCGCCACGAGTGGGCGTCCCATGCCGCCCCCTCTCAGCGAGTTCGAGAAATATGTAAGCGAACGGGCCGGCCGGCCCTTGCCCCGGTTCGGATCGACGCTGTTGCTGAACGGCGCCCAGGGTTTCGCGGTGTCCCCGTCAGCGACGGTGCCGCCGGATTACACGCTCAATCCAGGCGACGAGCTGCTGATCGGCGTCACCGGCGCGGTCGAGGCCGACCTGCAGCTCACGGTCGACCCAGAAGGCCGAATCTTCATACCCCGCGTCGGCGCGGTGAGCGTCGCGGGCGTGCGCTACGGCGATCTGGCGAGCGCTCTGAAGCGGCGCTTCAACGAGCAGTACAAGCGGGTCAATGTGTCGGTGATCATCGGCCACCTGCATGGCCTGACGGTCTATGTCACCGGCTACGCGGTCAAGCCCGGCGCCTATACGATCAGCAGCCTGTCGACCGCCATCGACGCGATCCTCGCGGCGGGAGGCCCCGCCGGCGGGGGCAGCTTTCGGATGGTGCAGATAAGGCGCGGCGGCCAGCTGGTGACCACGCTGGATCTCTATGATCTGCTGCTGAATGGCGACAAGTCGCACGACGTGTCTCTGCTGAACCAGGACGTTCTCAACATCGAGCCCGTCGGGCTGGAGCTGGCGATCACCGGCAGCGTCAACCAGGAGGCGATCTACGAGGCCAAGCCCGGGGAGACCCTGGGCGACATCATCCGCTACGCCGGGGGCCTCAATTCCCTCGCCGACGAGTCGCGTGTGCTGGTCGCCCGCCTGGCTGACCTCGACAAGAACGGTTCCGAGGAATTGACGCTCGCCGCCACCAAATCCTTTCCGGCCGAGCGCGGCGACATCATCCGGGTTCTGTCGCTCGCCAACATCGCCCGCCCGATGGAGCGGCAGGCTATCCTCGCCACCGTCGAGGGCGAAGTCGACCACCCGGGCCGCTACTATCTGCGGCCGGGGTCGACGGTCGGAGATTTGATGGCCCAGGCTGGCGGCCTCACGCCCGGGGCGTTCGTGTACGGAACCGAGGTCAACCGCGACAGTCTGCGCCAGTCGCAGCAGGCGAGCTTCGACCGCGCGATCGCGGATCTGCAGCTGGACGCCGCCGCTTCACCGCTGTCCGATATACGAAGCCTGGCCGATCGCGGCGCTGGCGCCGCGGGGAGGGCGCAGGCGGCGCTCGCCATCATCGACCGGCTGAAGACGCAGAAGCCTGACGGGCGCCTGGTGTTGGCGCTGGGGCCCGACGCCACCGCCCTTCCTGCGAACCTCACGCTGGAGAATAACGACCGGATCTATGTGCCGCCCCGGCCTACGACGATCGGCGTGTTCGGCGCCGTCTATCAGGCCGGCTCGTTCCTCTACACACCCGGGACACGGATTTTCGCCTATCTCCGGCTGGCCGGCGGGCCGAAGAAGATCGCCGATCGCGGCGACATCTTCGTGGTGAGGGCCAATGGTTCGGTGCTGTCGGTTCACCAGACCCATGACCTGGACAAGCAGCCGGCTCTTCCCGGCGATGTGGTGTTCGTTCCGGTGAAGACCTCCGGTGGCGCCTTCGAGAAGCTGCTCGCCGTCGTCTCGGTGGTCTACCAGTTGGGCATCACCGCCCTCACGCTCTCGGCGCTCGGCCTGTGAAGCCGCCGCCCACGATCATGGGGGGGATCATGCGGAGCCGCTGGCTGCAGCACCCCGGGCGCCGGCGAGCGACGTTCATCGTCCTCGCCGCGTTGCTGACCATCCTGTCGCTTTGGCCGGAACACTACAAAGCCGAGGCGCAGTTGCTGCCGCAGGATTCCGGTAGCGGCCTGAGCACGGCACTCGCCAGCCAGGGCGGCCAGGGTGGCCTTCTCAGTCTCGGCGCGCTTCTCGGCAACAAGCAGCCTGTCGAGGCCGACCTCACCATCGCTCGCAGCCACGCCGTGCTCGACATGGTGATCGACAGCCTGCACCTCATCGGGCGATCCGGCTACGCCACGCGCCGTCAGGCGGAGGCCCACCTGCGTCAAAAGCTCGGTATAGTCGCTATCCGCGGCAGCATCATTCAGATCACGACGCACGATCGCGATCCGGCGTTGGCGCGCGCGTTGGCCGCCGCCACCGCCAACGCGATCCAAAATCGCCTCACCGCGATCAGCCTCGTGGAGGCCGCGCAGAAAAAGGCGGTGGCCACCCGCCGGCTGAAAGAAGTGACCGTGACGCTCGCCGGGGCGCAAGAGGCCCTGACGCGGTTTCGAACCGAGCACAACCTGCCAGCGCCCACCCAGCAACTGGGCTCTGCGGTGGGCCTGCTGGCCTCTCTCTCGGCCCGGGTGCAGGCCAAGGAGGTGGAACTCGCGACGCGTCGGGAATTCGCCACGGACAACAGCATTGAAGTCCAGCAGGCGCAGGCGGAACTGGCCGCCCTCAAGGCGCAGCTGGCGGCTGCGAAGGCGCCGACGTCGGGCCTGGGTGGACCAAACCTCGCCAGCATGTCGCTATTGGACACAGAATATTTCAATCTCTATCGCGATGAGCGGGCGGCCGAAATTCTCTACGAAGTCTATAAGCGATATCTGGAAGAAATGGCTGTCGATGAACTATCGGCGAATCAGAACCTTGTGCTGGTCGAACCCGCGTATATCTATCCGGAACGACAATTCAACATTTGGGCGGTGGGAGGTCTCAGCATTATAATCTTGATCTGGTTGATGTCTGAGTATTATCTTCTCAGCCCGCCGGTCGGTCGACAACCCGCCTAGGGACCACATGGCTAGGATCCCGGTCGACATTTCGGTCCTGATTCCGTGCCTCAACGAGGCGGAGAACGTGTTGGCGATCGCCGACGCTGTGGCCGGGGCGCTGGTGGCCTCCGGGGTGTCCTACAACATCACCTTCATCGACAACGGCTCGAGCGACGGGACGGTTGATCTCGTCAAGGGACTTTGCGGCCGCGACGACAGGGTGCGCCTGATCGTCAACAACCGGAACTTCGGCCAGATGCGGTCGCCGACGTACGGCATCTATCAAACCGATGGCCGCGCCGTCGTGGGCATCGCGGCCGATTTCCAGGATCCTCCGGAGCTGATCGGCGAATTCATCGCCCGATGGCGAGCGGGCGCGCAAATCGTTCTGGCCGTGCGGCAGTCCGAGAACACTTCGTTCCTGCTCCGAGCCCTGCGCGCTGTCGGCTACGGCTTCTTCAATCGGTTTGGCGACTATCCGGTGATCCCAGGCGCCACCGGCTTTGGCCTCTATGACCGCGTGGTGGTCGACTGCCTGAAGAGCTGGAGGGACCCCGAGCCGTTTTTTCGCGGGATGCTGGTGGAAAGCGGCTTCCCCCTCGAAACGGTACCCTACCACAAGCCGCCCCGCGCCGGCGGACGCACCAAGAACAACCTGCGGACTCTGGTCAGCTTCGCCCTTTCCGGGGTGGCCAACTCGTCGAAGAAGCTGCTGCGAGCGCCGATCTACATTTCCCTGGTCCTGTTCGCGGTCTCCGCCGTCGCCGCGGCCGGATCGCTCGTCGGGTTGGTCATGGGCGCCCGGGTGTTGGGCGCCCTGGTCACCGCGGTGCTGGCTCTGCTGTTCGCGCTGCTTTTCTTCTTCGTCGGACTGATCGGCGATCAGGTTCGCCTCATCTCAGAGATGGCCAGGAACGTGCCGCTCGTCACCGAGAAGGAGCGAGTCAATTTTCCAGTTGATTAGGTCCAAGACCAAGGCGTGGCTGGAACGCTATGCCGAACAGGTCACCGAAATCATCAGGTACTACCAGGTCGGGATCATCAATACCCTGTTCGGTGTTGCCATGTACTCGTTGTTTGTGTATCTGGGCGTGAATCTTTTTGCCGCGCAGCTGTCGGCGCACGTGCTTGGTGTGATCTTCAACTATTTCATGTTTCGCCAGCACGTCTTCAAGTCGGCGCGACCGAACGTGCTGCGGTTTATCGGCTCATACACCGTCAACTATGGGGTGAGCCTGGCCTTCCTGGCGTTGTTCCACCGGTTCGTCGCGTCACCCTATGGTGCGGGGTTCCTGGCGATGGCGGCGGCCTCGGTCGTGAACTATTTCATGCTGAAACGCTTCGTCTTCCGCACGCCAGCCGAGCCCAAGAGATGACCGCGCCTCAGCGAAAGGACCGGGTCGCTCTGCTTGCCGAACTCATGTTTGCCGTCTTGGTCGTCGTCAGCGTAATCTACACCTTTGTGTTCCTGTTTTGGAAGGGTTACCTCCCGCATCCGTATTTCTATGGCTCGCAATCGTTCTTCACCGACTGGACGGCCTCGGCCTACTACGCCGTCAATCCGGGGGCTTACACCGCGTTCTATTCGGTCTACCCACCGCTGTCGTTCGTGTTCCTGCGAATATTTAGTCTGCACTCGTGCTATCGTTTCGATGTTTTTCTGTCGCGCAGTTGCGACTGGTTGTCGTTGGTAACCGTGGCGGGATTTTACTTCGCAACCGTTCCGGTCGTCTACAAATCCTACCAGATCATCGATCGCCGGACGGCGTGGATGCGGACGGTAGGGATCTGCCTGGGCCTGCCGATCCTCTATGCGATCGAGCGCGGCAATCTTATCGTGCCGACCTTCTTCTTCTTCGTGCTCGGACATGGCCGGGTCTTGCGATCCGCCCGGCTACGCTGGCTCTGCCTGGCGATCTCCATCAACTTCAAGCCGTACCTGATCACCACGATCTTCGGCTATCTCCTGCGCCGCCGCTGGCGCTGGTTCGAGGGCGTCGCGATCGCCGGACTGCTGGTCTATCTCGTCACCTACATGCTGGAGGGCGAGGGGGACCCGATTACCCTCCTCACCAACATCAGCCTGTTCGCCACGTCCGACCCCAGGGGCATCTTCGAGCGAGCCACCTATGCCTCGTCGTATCTGCCGGTCATCGACCTGCTGCCGTCCAACTTCCCCCTGATGCATTTCATCGGGTCGCAGCCGATCGAGATCCTGGAGAGGCTGCTGCCGTTCATGATCAACCTTGGGAAGCTGGGGATATTGGCCTGCTATGCCGGCGCCCTTTGGCGTCCGAACGCCGTGCCCGTGTTCCGCCTCGCCGCCCTGGGCCTGTGCTGGGTGCTGACGGTCCAGGACCCCGGGGGCTACGCCGTGTTGTTCCTGCTGTTTCTCGTCTTCATGGAGCCGTGGCGAGGCCCGGGGCGCATCATCGCCCTGGTGTGTGGCTACATCCTGAGCATTTCAGCGGATTATACGGTCGTGCGCTTCGCCAATGAACTTATCTCGAGCTATCTCACCAACCAGGTGGTCGGCTTCGACCTGGGCGCAACGGTGGGCATGATGGCCCGGCCGGCTCTGGTGATCTTGATCGAGTATGCGCTCATCGGGACGTCCCTGGTGTCGATCCTGCGTGCTGGTCCGCTCCGGCCGCGGCAGCCCGCCACCGATCCGCGGCCGCCGCTGCAAGTCGCGACGGGTTGATTTCACTGCACCGCGGGCGCGACGGTCGGCGACGCCGGCTGCCGCGAGCCCGTGGCGCCCTGCGGCGTTCCGAACAGGAAGTCGAACCGGCGGCTGACGATGGCGCGGACAGTGGGATCTCGGAGACGCCACAGGCGGGCGTCGGCCAGGAAGTGCCAGATGATCACGCCGGTGTAGGCCTGGATCAGAACGATGCCCGGCGGGTGAAACACCAGCGGCCCCAGGACCCCGGCGCTGGCCGCGAAGAGGGCGAACCCGAACCAGCCGCGCGGCGAGCGCCGCGAGGTGATCCCCATGATGATCAGATATTGCGCCCCGTGGGCCATGGCGTAGGGCCAGAAGGTCATCTGGGGCGCTCCCGAGAGCAGGCCGGGCAGGAAGAAGGCCCAGCTCAGGCCCAGGAAGAGCAGCACCCTGGGGCCGCCGCGCAGACGGGGCTCGGTGATCAGCAGGCGGCCGATCAGGACGGCCGCGGCGACGAGGCAGCCGATCGCCGCCACGCGTCCCGCGGTCGCCGCCTCGGGCGTCAGGAACGGCAGCCTCGGCAGGCCGACGGGATAGATCGTCGGCATGAGCACCATGCCGATCGCGCCGGCGGCGGAGGTCAGGTTGATGATCAGGCTGACCTGCTTGGGTAGCGGTCCCACCCGGTCATTGACGGCGGCGAACGACAGGATTCCATAGTTCTGCCGGCTGTAGTGGTGGGCCTGCCAGGCCAGGAATCCGGCGTAGAGCCACGCCGAGACCGTGGTGCTGGCGACCGTGAGGACCCCCATGACGGCGGGAACCGCCGCCAGCGAGCCCAGGATGCGCCAACGGTTGGCGCGCACCACCGGCCGGTAGTCCGGATCGGCGCCGAACCATACCGTGGACATCACGTGGCCGTAGCCGGTCAAGATCCACACCGCGAACACCGACGCCAGCAGGGGGGTCGGCGCGAGCCAGTGGCTCAGCCCATAGAACGGCAGCACCACGAGCGGGATCGCGGTCGCCAGGGCCAGGGCCACGAAGAACGTCCTGCTTCGCACGGAGCTCCCCTGAGGGTCGACGCCGCCTTGTCTTAACGCCATTTGCCGTGCGCCTTAACCCATGGTCACGGGGAAGTGCGCCCCGCGACAGGTATCCCTACAGCTTGAACACCAGGGCCTGGCCGGTCATCAGGGCCAGGGGTCTTTCCGGACGTCCGGTGAAGAACTGATCCACGGCGCGCCGCGCGCCGGGGCATGAGGGGAATCCGTAGTCATCGAACACGATCACCGCGCCGCGAGGCATGCGCGGATAGAGGAACTCCAGGCAGTCGAGGATGCTCTGGTAGAGGTCAAGGTCGATGTGGGCGAAGCAGAAGGTACGCTCCTCAAGTCCCGCGAACGTGGTCGGCACCCAGCCCTTCCGGTAGTCGATGAACGGCTCCGCGCCGACGACCTTCTGAACGCCCGCCAGGGAGGTGTCCGCGAAGTCGCCGCGCTCGTGGCGATCGGCGGTGCGCGACACGCTCTCCATGCCCTCGAAGGAATCGAACAGCAGAAGCTTCCGGCCGGCTGCCTTCTGGACGCCGAGCTTAAGGAGGCGGGCGGTGCCGCCCTGGAACACGCCGGCCTCCATCACGTCGCCCTCGACGCTGAGCGCCTGGGCCAGCATCTGGCTCAGGGTCCAGCAGCGGTCGATGGAGACGAGGGTATAGGGGCTTATCTCGCGATGGAGGGCCTGAAAGTCGGGCGCGAGCCAAGGGGAGTAGAAGGGCTGGTAGCGCTCCGCGTCCGGAATACCGTCGACGATGACGCGCCGGTGGATCTGCCGCCAGACGATCGGCGGCGTCACCGATTTGATCAGGGCGGCCAACGAGAGCGTGGACCGCTGGAGGCTGGTCGCCAAGGCCATGGGCTCGTATCTCCTTCCCGCTAACTCAGCAGGTCGCTGATCCGGACCAGACGATGGCCGGCGTCCGGATAGCTCTGGGTGATATCGCTGATAATCGAATCGGCGAAGTCGATGCTGTTGATCAGCACGGTGCGCGGTGAGGTCCCGAGGCACTCGGGGGACCGCACCGGTCGGCCCAGGCAGAGTCCCTGCTGCTTGGCGCTGTCGCGGTCGACAAAGAAGGCGATGCGATCCGCGTCGAAGAAATTCGCCAGCAGTTCCTCGGCAAGGCTGCCGGCGCCCCACACGATAATGTCGCGCTCGCCGGCTATTGCGGGGTGGTCGGAAAGAAGGTTTCTCGACCGGGCCGGGGCTAGGAAGGGGCGGGCGATCACCTGAAGGGAATCGGCGTAGCGCGCGTCCAGGCGCACGTCCGTCGCCGCGGCGACGGCGTCCAGGCCGGCGTCGGCCAGCATCCGGGTCATCGAGGCGAGAGAGAAGAAGTGCAGGTGGGCGCGGTTGTCGTCGAGGGGCAGGCGGCGATTGCCGGCGCCGTTGGGGACCTCGAGGAAAATGGCGCCGTCCGCGGCGAGCACCTCCTTCATCGCCTTCAGCTCCGCCGCCGGATCCTCCAGGTGCTCGATGACGTGAGACATCAGGATCAGATCGAAGCGGGATTGCATCGTCCCGTCCGCGAGCAGGCGCTGAAGCGGCTGGTCATGGAGTTCGTCCAGGTGCGGGCGCGCCTGCCTGCCGGCCGGCGACAACTCGATAGCCTCGTAGCGGGCGACATCCAACGTCCTGCGGGTGGCCGCCGCGAGTTCCCCCGTCGCGCAACCGATCTCGAGGATCGCGGCGCCCGCCGGGGCGAAGGGGGCGAAGAAGCGGATCTGCCGCAGCAACCGCTCTTCCGACGTGCCCAGGGGGCACATGGCGGTTGTCGAATAGGCGTAGTCCGGATGATCGACCCGCCAGCCGTGGAAACACCTCTTGCAAGAGGCCCGCTCGCCGACGGCGGTCGAAAGACGTTCGAGGTCGGCGGCGCCGCAAATGGGACAGAGCAGGCGTGTCACCGGCCGGCTAGGCTCCCACCAACGGTATGAGCATGTTGTCCGCCAGTTCCTCGCGGCTCAGGAACGGCGCCAGGTCCTCCAGCGCCGAGGTCACCATGGAGCCGTCCTCGAGCCTGCGGGAACTCAGCTTCGGTGCGAAGGGCTGGGCCTTGTCGAGTATCACCTCGCAAAGACTGGGCCCGTTGGTGTCGAGCGCGGCCCGGATCCCGGCCTCCATGTCCGCATGGGCGGCGATGCGGCTGACCGGAAAACCGAAGGCTTCGCCGAGCTTGGCGAAGTCCGGGAAGGTGATGCCGCTCTCGGGACCGCAACCGACGACATTGTCGGGGAAATAGTTCTGCTGGGTCTGGCGGATGGAGTGGTAGCCATCGTTGTTGAGGATGAACAGCTTCACCGGGAGACGCGCGCCGACGATCGTCTGCAGCTCCTGAAGGTTCATCATCACGCTGCCGTCGCCGGCGATGCAGATGATGCGCTTGGCCGCCTTGGCTGCATACCAGGCGCCGATGGCGGCAGGGACGTCATAGCCCATCGACGCCGAACCGGAGTTCGAGAACAGCCTCTGGCCCTGCTTGAGCACCGCCGACTGAAAAGTGACGACACAGGCGGTGCCGTCGCCCGTGACGACGATGTCGTCGGATTCCAGCTGCTCGAACAGTGTCTGGGCGAAGCAGTAGGGGTTCACCGGCGCCGCCGTTCGCCAGTACTCCGGCGCCACCACCGGATAGCGCGCCTGGCGGGTGCGGCACCAATCCAGGTAGTCGCGGTGAGCCGGCGGCGCGGTCCAGTCACCCAACTCCGCTTCGAGCGCATCAAGGAAATCGTTCAGGTCGGCGTGGACCGGAAGGTCGATGGAGAGGGTCGGCTTGGCGAGCTCGGCCTTGTCGATATCGACCATGACCTGGAAGGCGGCGCGGGCGAAGGAGTCCCAGTTGTAGCTGATCTGGCGGATGTTGAGCCGGCAGCCGAGGATCAGCAGGAAATCGGCGTTCTGCACGGCGAAGTTGCCGGGTCTGTCGCCCACCGTTCCGGCGCGGCCTACGTAGAGCGGGTGGTCGTTGCCCATCAGGTCGTGGGCGTTGAAGGCGGTGGCCACCGGCGCGCCCAGGCGCTCGGCGATGCTGAGAAAGCGCTCGGCGGCGCCGGCGATCCGCACCCCCGTCCCCGGCAGCAGGCACGGACGCTTCGCCT
>JAQGIW010000029.1 GCA_028290905.1 Caulobacteraceae bacterium
CTGACGAGCCTCCAGGCGTTCGGGGCGGCGGCCGACGGCCAGGCCGACGACACCGCGGCCTTCCGCGCCGCCGCCGCCTCAGGCTCCGAGATCGTGGTCCCCAAGGGCCGCTATCGCCTCGCCGCGAAGGTCGCCTTCGCCGCTCCTGTGCGCTTCGACCATGGCGCGGTGATCGAGGCCGCGTCAGGGACCGTGATCCGGTTCGGAGGCGGCGTGGTGGCCGGTCCGCACCAGATCTTCGCCTTCTCCGACGGAGCCCGCGCCGAATTCGATCCTGCTGTCACTTCCGTCGCCTATCCCGAGTGGTGGGGCGCGCGCCCGGGCGACGCCGGCTTCGATTGCCAGCCCGCCATCCAGGCGGCCCTGCGCGCCTGCCCCCGCACCGTGTTGCAGGGCGGCGACTATTACATCGGCTCGACCCTCAAGATCCTCGATCATGGGCACAGCCTTGAGGGGGTCGCGCCCACGCAGGAGGGGCACAAGGGTTCCACCCGGCTCATGCTCGCCAGCGGGACAGCGGACGGCCTGCAGGTGGGATTCGACCGGTCGCCGGGCGATGCGAAACGCTGGCTGGAGCACGCGCGGGTGAGCGATCTGACGGTGCAGCGGGTGGCGCGGATCGAGAACCCCGCCTCCGGCTTCGCCGACGCCCCCTGCGGCGTCAGGCTGCAGTGGGCGGTGACCTGCACCCTCGAGCGGGTCGAGACCCTCGAGCACAGCCACGGCTTCTACATCACCGGCACGGTGCACTGTTATCTGCGCCATTGTCAGGCGCTGCGGTATGCGGCCGGCGCCGTGAGGGCCAACGACTTCTTCAACGGCTTCTTCATGGACAACTCGGCGGCGAGCGGGTTCAACAGCGGCAACGCGTCGCTCTACATCCAGAATTGCTCGACCTTCTCGACCCAGGCGGTCCCGTTCAGCGAAAGCAGCGGGATAAAGTCGCACGCCGGCTTCACCGACACCTTCATCACCGGCTTCGAGTGTGCGCTGGTCGGCTACGGCCTGAACATGAACGGGCGCGGCTCGCGGGGCGTCGACTACCAGACCGAGGACCTGATCGTGGACAACTGCGTCCTGGACAGTCCTACCAGCGTCGGCATCCTGATCACCGGCGGCTCGAAAGTGACCGCCGCGCAGATCCACAACAGCTACATTGCCCCGGCCGGCCCGGGCGTCGCCATCGCCGTCCGCGACTGCGGCGGCGCGGTCGGGATCACCGGCTGCCAGATCATCTCCACCCCGGGCAATACGGCCACAGGGCTGGAGGTCACGCGGGCGTCAGGCGTCTCGGCCATGAACAACATCTTCACCGACCTCCAGAACCCGGTGGTGATCCGCGAGGCCGCCGACTGCCGGGTGATGGACACCATCAACAACGTCACTCAGAAAGTCGCCAAGGCGGCCGTCCGCGTCGAGGCCCTGGATCGGGGCTGGCTGGCCCCCATCGTGACGGGCTCTGAGGGGCACAGCCCGGCGGGCGTTTCGCTCGAGGGAAAGCGCAACGCCGGCGTGGAGATCAACTGCACCGGCATACGCGCCTCCGCCATCGCTGGAGGCAGGGTCAACATCCTGCTGGCCGACGGCGCGACGGTGGCTGGACCCGGACCCTTCATCGGCGGGAATCTCGCGTCCGGCATCATGGGGTAAGCGAGCGGCCGCCTTCACGTTTTGGAGGCCGTGCTTGCGCCGGCTGCCGGGCCACGCGATATAGGTCTTGGAGATCGGCGATGGGCGGAGGCCTCGCCAACCCGGTCAGGTCCGGAAGGAAGCAGCCGTAACGAGATATGCTCCGGGTCGTCCGCCGGTCTCCACCCTCGCTAAAGTCACCAATCCCTTGCCCTGGGCTCGATGAACGACTCCGATCCCGCGCTGGACATCGAATCGACCGCGCGTGACGAGAACACCGCGGACATGTTCGGCGCGCCCCAAGACGCGTCCGTGGCCGATGCGCCGGCGGCAGGATCGGCGCCGGTTCCCTACACCGTCATCGCCCGCAAGTACCGGCCGCGGAACTTCGACGACCTGATCGGCCAGCAGGCCATGGTCCGGACGCTCACCAACGCCTTCGCCACCGGCCGCATCGCCCACGCCTTCATGCTCACCGGCGTGCGCGGGGTGGGGAAGACCACCACCGCCCGCCTGCTGGCCCGGGCCCTCAACTACGAGAGCGACACCGTCCACCAGCCGAGCATCGCCGATCTGGCGGTGGAAGGGCGCCACTGCCGGGCCATCACCGACGGCCGGCACCTGGACGTTCTGGAGCTGGACGCCGCCAGCCGGAGCAAGGTCGACGAGATGCGCGAGGTGCTCGACGGCGTGCGCTACGCGCCGGCCGAGGCCCGCTATAAGGTCTACGTCATCGACGAGGTGCACATGCTCAGCACCAACGCCTTCAACGCCCTGTTGAAGACGCTGGAGGAGCCGCCGCCCCACGCCAAGTTCATCTTCGCCACCACCGAGATCCGCAAGGTGCCGGTGACCATCCTCTCGCGGTGCCAGAGGTTCGACCTGCGCCGCGTCGAGCCCGACGTCCTGGCCGCCAACCTGGCCGCCATCGCCGAAGCGGAGGGGGCCCGGATCGAGCCGGAGGCCCTCACCCTCATCGCCCGTGCGGCCGAGGGCTCGGTGCGCGACGCCCAGTCCCTGCTCGACCAGGCCATGGTCCAGGCCGACGCCGGCCGGATCGTCGACGCGGCGACCGTGCGGGAGATGCTGGGCCTGGCCGACCGCGCCCAGACCATCACCCTCTTCGAGAACACCGTGCGCGGCGACGCGCCGGCGGCGATCGAGACCTTCCGCGGCCTGTACGCCGTGGGCGCGGACCCGGCCACCGTAATGCTCGACCTGCTCGAGCACACCCACGGGGCGATGGTGGCCAAGACGGTGGGCGTCGACGCCCTCACCCTGCCCAAGGACCAGGCCGCCCGCCTCGCCGCCCTGGGCGCCACCATCCCCCCCGCGACGCTGAGCCGGGTGTGGCAGATGCTGCTGAAGGCCCTGGAGGAGGTGCGGCGCGCGCCCGATCCGGCGGCGGCGGTCGACATGGCCCTGATCCGCCTGACCTATGCCGCCGACCTGCCCGGGCCCGAGGAGGCGCTGCGGATCCTGCGCGAGGGCGGTGCGGCGGCGGTG
>JAQGIW010000044.1 GCA_028290905.1 Caulobacteraceae bacterium
TCCGGCGGGTGGATCGCCGCCACGAGGGTTCCGCGGCGCTCACGCCAGGCGAGCAAACTGACGATGCAGGCCGGTGCAACTTCCTCCGCGATGATCAACAGGGGGCGATCGCTATCCCCGACCAACCTCTGCAGCGTTTCGACTTCTTCCTGGGTCTGCAGCTTCTGGTCGGTCATCAGGATGTATGGATTGTCGAGCACCACCTGCATGCGCTCGACATCGGTGATCATGTGATGGGACAGGTAGCCCCGATCGAAAGCCATGCCGTCGACGACTTCGAGGACGGTTTCCACCGTCGAGCCGTATTCGACCTCGACGATGCCTGTGCCTCCGACGCGTTCCAGCGCCTCCGCGACCAGCCCGCCGGTGAACTCGTCATTGGCCGCCACCACGGCGACGGCGCGCACTTCTTCGGGGCCGCGCAGGGGCGTCGCCATGCGCTTGAGAACCTCGATCGCCTCGGCGACCGCCAGCTCCAAGCCCTGCACGAGCTCCACCGGATTGACGCCGGCCGACAGCCGTTCCAGTCCATCCTGCACCAGGGCGTCGGCGAGAACCGTTGCAGTCGTCGTGCCGTCGCCGGCGATCTCGTTGGTCTGTTTGGAGACCTCACGGACGACTTGCGCGCCCATGTTTTCGAACAGATCTTCAAGTTCGATCTCGGCGGCGATGCTGACCCCGTCGCGGGATATGATCGGGCTACCGATCGGCCGATCGATGATTGCATTCATGCCGCGCGGCCCCAGCGTTCCACGCACCGCCTTGGCGAGCTTCGCGATCCCACGACCGAGGGCGTTGCGCGCCTCCTCGTCGTGCAACATTACGTTTGGCATCGCGTCCTACTCATAAGCCATGGCATCGTCCATGTTGCCGAACAGGACGACAGTATTGTCGTCGACCATCACCATTCGGCCGTAGTGGGTCGACGTCGATATCTCGAACAGCTGCGCCGTCATCGGGCGTCCGAGCATCTCGCCGATCTCGTCCATCTTGAACTCGATCTTGCCTTCCCCATCGATGCGGATCATCGCCGGCATATATGTCACCTTGATACCCGGCTTGCTTTGCATGAGCTCAGCGATGCTGCGCGCATCGACGCTGTCGTTCATCGTCACCCCGCACTGATGCGAGATGGTCTCCTCAAAGCGCAGATCCTTGAAACCCTTGAATATGGTGTCTGGTTCTTGTGCGGCCACGACGTGTTCCCTTGCAAAAGCGGTGTCGGACGGATTCTAAGCAGCGAGGCTCGCGGACGCGGCGAGGCCAATTTGACTGGCGATCGTCCTGGTGCGCTCGATCGCGTTGTCCAGCGCGTCGTTGAATTGCGCCGTCTTCACATGCGGCAGCGACCATATCGGCTGCAGGCTTTTAGCCGCCGCAATCGCCAGCGCCCCATGCTGCTCCAGCCATCCGCCCAGCAGCGCTTGATTGTGCTCGCCGTGCTGCGGGTCATG
Source organism: Caulobacteraceae bacterium (assembly GCA_028290905.1). Classification (GTDB taxonomy): domain Bacteria; phylum Pseudomonadota; class Alphaproteobacteria; order Caulobacterales; family Caulobacteraceae; genus Acaudatibacter. The sequence goes on from JAQGIW010000044.1 coordinate 1,455, forward strand.
CGCCAGAAGCTGAAAGAGTTCGACGGCGTTCGCCAGGTTCCGCTGGTAGTCGCCCTCGGCGGCCGCAACCACGGTAGGCGTGAGGAAGTCATTCTGCGCGGCCGCGACCTGCATCACGAAACCACTGCGGAACAACTCGGCGACGAGCGGCTCGAAGACGGCGTTCACCGCGAAATATTGCTCGAGGAAGTCGGTCGCCCCGCCGATCGTCTCGACCGCCCGGCGCGCCGGCTGCCAGATCGGGCTTTCCAGCCAGTGCTGCTTGCCTGCGTCGAGATCGAGCGTGGGGATGTCCAACGCCAGTTCGCTCAAGTAGAGCGTCAAATCCTGCGCGAACCGCAACTTATAAGACGAATTGGTCAAGATCGCGCTATTGATCATCTGGGTATAGCCATAGCGCTGGGCGTGCATGGTCGACGTGCCGAGCCCAAATTCCGCATGCTTAAAGGCGCCCAGGTGGTTTTGCAGGACCTTGATCCAGGCCTGGTCGAAGCGTTTCCAGACGCCTGCGCGGCGGCCGTTTTCCACGGCCCCGGCGATCATGCCGACGATGGTCGACTGCCGTTGATAGTGGGTCCGCTCCCACTCCTGGTCGATCGCGCGAAACGCATGCCAGTCGGAGCTGAGCGCCTTGGTCCAGGTCTGTGAATAGGTCGGCGTGCCGTCCGCGAATGAGATGATCCAGTCCTGCAGCAGGTACCGGCTCGGATCCGGCTGCACGTCGACGGTCATATCCTCGTAGTGCGTCGCCTTACGGCCCTTGGGCTCGAAGTAGTTGTACCGTCGGCTGTCTGAACCGGCGAATTGCGCCGCCCCGGCCGCGGCCGACCTGGCTGCTTCCAATGGCGCTTGAGCCTCACTCATGGCTTCCTCCTCACCGTTCTTCTCTCGTTTGGCCTGATCGGCTTCAGCCGACGGCCGGTGTGAACTTGTCGAAGTAGATGCGTCCCGGCTCGACGCCGGCCCTTTGCAGAACGGGGATCACCGCGTCGATCATCGGCGGCGCGCCACACGCGTAGGCGTCCATGTCGCCATCCAGGCCTTCCGCGGCCAGGGCGCGGGCGCAGACCTCGTGGATGAGACCGCTTTCGCCGTCCCAGGCGTCGCCGGCCTCGGCATGCGACAGCGCCGCGACAAACCGGAAGTCGCGGAGCTGTCGGCCGACCGCCTCGATCTCATCCAGGTAGAACAGGTCCCGGCGCGAGCGTGCGCCGTAGAAGAAGCGCACGGGCCGCTGTCGCCCGCTCCGCGCCTCGTCATTCAGGATCGACCACAGCGGCGACATCCCCGAGCCGCCGCCCACCAGGATCATGGGTCCCGTAGGTTCCTCGCGGCGGAAGCAGGTCCCGAAGGGCCCCCGGACCGCGAGGGCCGCGCCGATCTTCAGTCCGCCGTCGAGCAGCGCCGAAAAGGCGCCGTCCGGATATTTCTTGATGATGAACTGAAATGTTGTCGTGTTACCCGGCGTACTCGCCATCGAGTAGGACCGTGTTATTCCTGCCGACACGATGGTCAGGTCGACGTACTGGCCGGCCCAGAACTTCATCGGGCTGTCGAGTTCGATCTCCATCAGCCGGATGTCGTGCGTGAGCGATGACAGCCCGGTCAAAGTGGCCCCAACCTCGCGCACCGCGATGGAGCGGCTAAGCAGTTCCTCGTCGTAGTTCAACAGTTCGATGGTGACATCGCTGTACGCCAGCGCACGGCAGAGCAGGATGTGGTCCGTCTCCCGCTCGTAGTCAGGAAGGGCGAACGTCGAATACTTCAGCATCTCGACATCGCCATCGATGAGCAGGGATTTGCAACTGCTGCATTGGCCTTCCTTGCAGCCATGCATCACGGCGACGCCCTGGCGAAAAGCGGCGTCCAGAATGGTTTCGCCTTCGGCCACGTCCATTTCAATGCCGACCGGCTCAAATCGAACTGTGTGGATCCGCTCTCCTGGCATGTCGCTCCTGCAAAGCTCGGGGTGAGCGACCGCGCCGGGGACCACTGTCGGCGTCCCGGCGCGACCTCTTCAGTGGCCGGGGAACGGCTGGATCTTGAAGCCGGCGCGGTAGTCGGCGATGTGTTTTTCGCGATCTGCCGGCGACATCTCCCGCAGCAGGACCATCGGGCTCTGGATCGTGTGTTTGCCCAGGTGATCGAGTGTCCACATGCGTCGATCGTCGAAACGCAGGTGGGGCTGGGGCATGAGGGTCCTGCCGTCGCTGCGCACGAAGCCGAGGTCCTTCACCGCCTCGGCGAGGTCCCAGTTGTGGTACACCTCCTCCCAGTTGCGACGGCCGCTGAAGCGGCCCATCGCCGGTGTCGGACGCCCCTCGTACTCGGACGCGAACGCCACCTTGTGCGTCCAGCGGCACAGTTCCGAGCAGTAGGTGTAGATCTCGCCGTCGACTTCATCGCAGCAGAAATCCTCGCGGATCACGCACGGGCACAGGCAGCTCCAGCAGCGATGCGGGTAGACATAGCCGTTGTCCTGGTCGAACAGCATGTTGGTCTCGCCGGGTTCGCTCTTCTTCCCGTACCAGCGCCAGAAATCGCCGAACTCGGCGTACCAGCCGGGATATTTGTGCTCGAACCACTCGAAGTCCTTGTCGGTCTGCGCCTCGATGCGCCAGAAGTTGACCGGCCAGCCCACCGCGAAGAATTGCGCGATCTTGTGGACGTAGTTCTTCTTGACCATCCGGTCCCAGGCCGCGGCGATATCGTCGTGGTGGATCTTGATGCCGTACTTTTCCAGCGGCAGCATGTACGTGCGATAGTAGTCTTCGTAGATCCAGCGGTGCCACAGTTCCGCGTAGGACTCCTTATGCTTGTCGCGGTTGGCGGTGCCGTACTCAATGATGGTGCCGATCGCGGCGTCGACAATCGCGTGGTTCTGCCAGAACGCGTAGCGCAGGTCGCGTTCCAGCAGCAGGTGGTTGTCGGGGTCGTTGATCACCGACATCAGCAGGGAGTGGCCGTTGCCGATGTGGCGGCTTTCGTCGGATTGCACCGACAGGAACACCGTCGGGAGCGCATAATCGCCGTTGCGCGCGGCCTCCGACGGCATCGCGACGAACAAGGTGTTGGTGAACGCCGTCTCGGCCACGACCTGCAGATAGACATTCGCCGCGGTCACGGCGTCGCCGGTCAGGAATCCCTCGGCGAACTGGCGGCCGATCGTGGTCGCGTAGCACCGGCCAAACGCCGCTTCGGTGATGTCGAACCCTGACGGGTCGATGTAGTTCTCCATGTACCATTTCTTGAGGTTCATCTGGATGGTCGAGTGCCGAAACTCATCGACCATCTGCATGGTGAAGCCGGTTCGCAGTTCCTCGCCGGGAGCCAGCCGGCCGAGCATCGACATCGACCGCGCGGCTGATATCTCCGGGAACGGAATGATCGCCAGGAACAGCTTCATCCACTCGATCCAGCGGGGCTCCACGTTGCGGAACATGTCGCCCCGCAGGGCTGCATCGAGCGCGCCGTAGACGCGATTGTCCTTTTCCTCCTGCATCGGAAAATAGGACCGCAGGACCTGCTTCATGGGGTCGCGCGGCGACTTGCTGAGCTTGTAGTCCGTGGGAAACGTCATCGCCTCCTGCACGTAGCTGGGCGTCCAGCCGAGGTCGGCGATGCGCCTCGCCGCTTCGGCGACGCTGATGCCCTTCTGCGAGGTGATCTTGTTTAACGTCAATCCATCCGACATTTGCGGCTCCCTTGGACGTCCCGGCTTTCCGCCAGCTTTCCCGAAACTATCTGCGCGCGCAGAGCAAAACGCAACCAAGGCGGCGATCCCGTCAAGAGATTTTTGGAACGAATTCCAATTCCGCTTTTCACGCGGAGGTCGCCAGCGCGTCGCCGCAGAGCCCGACACTCAACGGACCACGAACTGCCGCTTTCTTGCGGGTTACGCGGCTCAGCCGAGCGCGCCGCGTTCCAGCGCCAGGGTCCGATGCAGGTTCGCGATCTTGTCGCGCAGGCGCTCGCCGGCCGCTTCGGTGGAGAACGGATAAAAGGCGACCGCGAAACCGAACTTGATCTCGTCGCGAAGCTGATCGACCGTGATCTCGCCGTCGTTCCAGTCCGCCAATGCGCCGTTGAAGATCTGCACCGCCAGCGTGGCCAGCACCACCGGATGCGCGTCCGGCTTCAGCAGGCCTTCGGCGGCCGCGTTGGCGATCATCCCGCGCCAGAATCTGCCGCGCGGCTCGCGCAGTGCGAGGTTGAGGAACGGTCCGGAAGGTCCGGCCAGCCAGCGCCGAAGCGTCGCCCGGTAGAAATCCGGATCGGCGCGATAGAGCTCGGCGGCGATATCCACCGCATCGAAGAGGCGCTCCAGCGCGTCTTGCGAATGGGCGTCGGCCACCAGCTGCTCATATTTGAGGAGGTCAAGGTCGAACACCTTGGCCAGTACGGCCTGCTTCGATCCGAACAGGTTGTAGACCGTGGAGAGGCTGACGCTGGCGCGCGTCGCCAGCATCTTCATCGACAGCGCCTCTATGCCGACTTCGCGCAGCAGATCGCACGCGGCGTCGACCACGCGACGCCGCCGCTCGCCCTTGGCCCTTTCTCGGCGGCCGGTCTCCGGCGGCGGCCTCTCCAATACTGTCGCTGTTTCCGACAAGATCACCCCCGCCGCCAATCGTCTCGCCGCCAGCCCTCTGTAACGCAATTGGCGCCACAAATGCGCGTTGACAGAAAAATCGGCATATCGACGAGTGGGTCATCCCGGCGAAGCGAAGCGTGTTCGGATGGACCTGGCGCCGTCCCGCAGGGACGTGGGGATCTCGTATGACTGCTACCAAGACCATCGCTATCGCCGCCCTCGCCGCGCTCCTCGCCGGCGGCGCCGCGCACGCCCAGACCTCGCCGCCGGAGATCAGGTTCGACGCCGTCGATCCGCTGCGGCCGCCGGCCGACATGCATCTGGGCGAGGTGGCGGGGGTGGCGGTCGACAAGGCCGGCACATCTTCGTCTTCCAGCGCGGCAATACGACGGGACCCGCCTATGGCGCGGCGGCGGCGCAGCTGCTGGAGTTCGGCCCCGACGGCCGCTTCCTGCGCGAGATCGGCCACAACCTCTACGCCTGGTCCTTCGCCCACGCCGTGCGCATCGACCCGGCGGGCAATATCTGGGCCGCCGACAAGGGCTCGGACATGGTCATCCGCTTCAACCCGGCCGGCCGGGTGACGCTGGTGCTGGGGCGCAAGAGCGAGGCCGCCGACGAGGGGGCCCATCCGCTGGAACATCCCAAGCCGCCCCTGCCGGCCGTGGACGGACTCTTTCGGCAGGTCACCGACATGACCTGGGACAGCCAGGGCAACACCTACATCAGCGACGGCTACATCAATTCGCGGGTGGCCAAGATCGCGCCCGACGGCCGCTGGCTCACGTCCTGGGGCGCCTATGGCTCGGCGCCGGGCCAGTTCAACACCCTGCATTCCATCGCCGCCGACGCCCACGACCGGATCTATGTCGCCGACCGCGGCAACCGCCGCATCCAGGTCTTCGACACCGAGGGGCGGCTGCAGAAGATCATCACCATCGACGTGCCGTTTCCGGCCGACGCGCCCCCCGCGATCGGACCGCGCCCGGGTCCGAACGCCACCGGAACCATGGCCGCCGGCGCGCCCTGGGCGATCTGCATCACGCCCCCCGCCGCCGGCCGCCAGTATCTGTATGTCAGCGACGCCTGGCCGGGCCGGATCTACAAGCTCGACCTCGACGGCAAGGTGCTCGGCTGGCTGGGCGGGTCCGGCAAACAGCTCGGCCAATTCGGCTGGATCCACGAAATGGCCTGCCCCTCAGAAAACGAACTCTATGTCGCGGAGTTGCTCAACTGGCGGCTGCAGAAGCTGACACTGCACCCGTGAGCAGTATCGGGCGCCCTTCGTCGCAAAGGCCTATGATCAATGCGGAGTGACAACAACGCCGCCCTCGCTCAGAGTTTTGTCGCGGGCCGCCCCGCGCCGTCGGGGACGATCCTGAACACCGGATGTCGCGCAGCGACCGCCTCGCAGTCCTCGATCGTCGCTCGGGCGCCCAGACCGATGTGCGGTCGGCCGCCCGGCGCACGGCGAAGGAACGCCTGGATGATCGCGGCTCGCTCGGGAACCGGGATCTCCTCCAGCCTGACCCGCTGACGATGGAACTTGGCGATGGTCGCCTCCGGGTGCGCCCTCGCCGCCCGCACCCACGCGCATTCGCCGAGCATGGAGACCAGGTATTGTTGGCCCGCATGCCTGACCGGAACCACGGCCAGCCGCAGGAGCTTGCCGGTCTTCGGTGGCGCAGTTCGAGCTGGACCATGTGAAACGACGGCAGCCCGCGCGCCGACCATGCGGCCCAGAAGTGCGAGAACCGCCGGCCAAGGGGCGTCGCCCTTCGACCCTGGTAGAACCGCGACAACGGGATCAAGCCGAACACCCTGGACCTGGCCGCCGGATCCTGACGGAACGGCGCGCGCTCGGTGGACATTGCCTCGGCCTCCGACGACTGGTCCGTCAGAGTGGCCTTTATCGCCGTGTCGCCCGTTGATCTCGATCAATCGATCCCAGGAGCCTGAAATCAGGCGGTCGGCGACAGCATCTTCGTTGATTGCCGACGTCCGGTCCGGCGCCCTACCGCGAGCCCTGCCCGTCGTCGACGCGGATGCTCGTGCCCGTCACCGCGTCGGACGCCGGGCCCACCAGGTACAGCAGGGTCGAGTCGAGTTGGGCGGGATTGCCGATCCGCTTCCTCGGGAAGTGCTGGCTGATGTCGCCAATCCGCTGCAACATCCCGTCCATCATTTCGGACTCGAAGGCGCCCGGCGCGATGGCGTTGACGTTGATGTCGAAGCGCGCCCACTCCACGGCCAACGTCTCGGTCATCCGCACCACCGCCGCCTTGGAGATGGAGTAGAGCGCCGCCCCGTTGCCGCCGTAGTCGTAGGCCGCCGACGAGGCGATATTGACGATCCGACCGGGCCGCTTGGCCTCGATCAGCCGCCGGGCCACTTCGCAGCTGAGCACGTAGGGCGCGCGAATGTTGATGTCGATCACCCGGTCGATCAGCTCCAGCGGCATCTTGTGGGCGCGCTGCGCGTCGGGGATGCCGGCGTTGTTGACCAGGATAGTGACCAGCCCGAGCTCGGCCTGCGCCTTCTCCACGCTGGCCGTCAGCTGGCCGGCGTCGGTGGCGTCCATCTGGATCGGCGTCGCCTCGCCGCCCTGGGCGCGGATCTCGTCGGCGAGCGCCTCCAGCCGGTCCAGCCGGCGCGCCGCCAGCGCCACCTTCGCTCCGCAGGCGGCCAGCACCCTGGCGAATCTCAGCCCGAGCCCCGAAGAGGCTCCCGTGACCAGGGCCGTCTGCCCGGAAAGGTCCGTGGAGACGTTGGGAAGGGGAAAGCTCATGCGGGGCGCCTCCTTTGTCTTTGCGCAACCTCCGTACAGCGCGGTCCGGTGGCGTCAAGGAAGCCGGTCAGGCCGGCCAGACGGTCAGTCCCGGCGGGCGAACGAATCGCGGCCCCGCCGATGACTCCTATCGACGGCCAGGCTTGACCGCCCAGTCATAGATCGCCACCGCCTGGTCGATCGGATCATTCAGATCCTCGGGCAGCAGGAAGCGGTCCTTGACCATCTGCTTCGCCACCGCGGTCACCCTGGCGATGTACGCGTCGCGGCTCTTGTAGCGCTCGGCAATGGAGAGCCTTGAATCGCCGCTCTTCAGCCGCTCTTCCTTGGAGCGCGGCATGGGATGGAATGAGCCCATCTCGCCGAACAGCTGGTCGGGCCGTCCGATCGCGGGGATGCGGAAATTCCACCCGCCATAGGTCCCAACCGGCGCCGCGATCGCGGGCAGGCGGATGCCGGCGCGGCTGTTGCCGGCTTCATCCACCGCGGGCGCCAGCCCAACATAGATCTGGCCCACCTTGGGCGGCTCGTTCAGCACGATGCCCTGGCTCCATTCCGGTCCGAAATCCAGCCGGTAGGTCTTGATGATGGGCACAGGGAACGGCACGCCCGGAATTGTGGGCCAGCCCGCTTCCGCGGTCGGAACCAAGGTTCCGTCGGCGATAAGCGGGATGCGGCTGTCCGGCGGCGCGACGCCCTTGGTCACCCAATCGTCCATGTCCTTCAACAGCGCGCGCACGATGGGATTGCGGCTCACCGGATTGTTGAGGCCGGCGGCGCCTTCCGCCTGCACCGGCGGGAAGGGCCCGAAGGCATGCGGCCCCGACGAGACGAAGTAGATGCGCGAATCCGGCGGGGGCGCGATGTCATGCGTGCCGGTCACGTCGGTATGGATCAGCGAGCCGGCGCGGTTGAAGTATTCCGAGTTGGAGAAGATGTGGAACAGCTTGGGCCGCACATGGCGCGCCTCGGCATTGCCCAGAAGCGAGCCGGTCTGGCCGGTGACGGGGTCGGTCTCGACGCCATCGGTGAAGGGGAACATGTCCACCGGATAGAAGAAGTCGAAGAACTCCTCCGCGTCGCGCGAGGCCTGGCCGAAGCGGTAATTGAACGAGCCCCTCCCC
>JAQGIW010000051.1 GCA_028290905.1 Caulobacteraceae bacterium
CTGGGTCATTCGGTCGACGAGATCGCAAGCATCGCCGAGTGCTCTCCGACAGCCGCCAAATCGGCGCTTCAGCGCGGGCGCGCTGCGCTGCGGCGACTCGCGCAGGCGCCCGAAGACACGCGGCTGCCGCTGATGTCCGATTCGGACCGGCGGAAGATCACCGCTTATGTCCATCTGTTTCGGAGCGGCGATTTCGATGCAATCCGCGCCATGCTCGCCGATGACGTGAAGCTCGATCTGGTGAACCGGCTCCAACTGGAAGGGCGCGACAAGATCGGCCTCTATTTCACGCGCTATGCGGAAGAGACGAAATGGCGGTTCGCCCTCGGCGCGGTTGAAGGACAGCCGGCCATGCTGGTCTTCGACAGCACCGGCCCGATGGAAAGACCAGCGCATTTTGTCCTGATCGACTGGTCGGAAAGCCGGATCATCGAGATCCGAGACTTCTTGTTCGCTCCCTATGTGCTCGAAGCCATAGATTGGGTGCGGCTAGGCTAAAACGTCATGGTCGAGTTCTAGCCCACCCCACGAGGCCACCAGCGATTATGCTAGACTAGCACCGATCTGATGGAATCAGATCGGTGCTCTAGTCTTTTGTTTTGACGTGCGTTTCATCCGAAAACTGGTTCCGACTTTGCGGAACGCGCTCTAGAAGCCCATGTCGCCCATGCCGCCGCCCTGCGTCTGCGGCGCGCCGTCGCCTTTCTTCGGGGCGTCGGCGATGGCGGCTTCGGTGGTGATCATCAGGCCGGCCACGGAGGCGGCGTCCTGCAGCGCGGTGCGGACCACCTTGGTCGGGTCGATCACGCCCGCCTTGACCATGTCGACGTACTCTTCGGTCTGGGCGTTGAAACCGAAGGTCGCCGACTTGTGCTCGAGCACCCTGCCGACCACGATCGAGCCTTCCACGCCGGCGTTTTCGGCGATCTGACGGATCGGCGCCTGCAGCGCGCGGCGGACGATGGCGATGCCCGCGTCCTGGTCGGCGTTGTCGCCCTTCAGGCCATCCAGGGCCCTCGCAGCCTTGAGCAGGGCGACGCCGCCGCCGGGCACGATGCCTTCCTCGACGGCCGCGCGGGTGGCGTTGGGCGCGTCATCGACGCGATCCTTCCTCTCCTTGACCTCGATTTCGGTCGAGCCGCCGACCTTGATGATGGCGACGCCGCCGGCGAGCTTGGCCAGACGCTCCTGCAGCTTTTCCTTGTCGTAGTCGGAGGTGGTGTCTTCGATCTGCACCTTGATCTGGGCGATACGCGCGGCGATCAGGGCCTTGTCGCCCGCGCCATCGATGACGGTGGTGGCGTCCTTGGTGATGTTGACCCTCTTGGCGTGGCCGAGCATATCGAGCGTGACGTTCTCGAGCTTGATGCCGAGATCTTCACTGATCAGCTGACCGCCGGTGAGGACGGCGAGATCTTCCAGCATGGCCTTGCGGCGATCGCCGAAGCCCGGCGCCTTGACGGCGGCCACCTTCAGGCCGCCGCGGAGCTTGTTGACCACCAGGGTGGCCAGGGCTTCGCCTTCGACATCCTCGGCGACGATCAGCAGCGGACGGGCCGCCTGGACCACCGCTTCGAGCAACGGGAGCAAGGGCTGCAGCGAGGAGAGCTTCTTCTCCGACAGCAGGATCAGCGGGTCCTCGAGTTCGACCTCCATCTTTTCCGCGTTGGTGATGAAGTAGGGCGACTGGTATCCGCGATCGAACTGCATGCCCTCGACCACCTCGAGTTCGGTCTCGAGGGTCTTGGCTTCCTCGACGGTGATGACGCCCTCGTTGCCGACCTTCTTCATGGCGCGGGCGATCATGTCGCCGACTTCCTTGTCGCCGTTGGCCGAAATGGCGCCCACCTGGGCGATCTCGTCATTGGTGGTCACTTCGCGGGACGAGGCCTTGATGGCCTCGACAACGGCGACCACGGCCTTCTCGACACCGCGCTTGAGATCCATCGGGTTCATGCCGGCCGCCACCGACTTGAGGCCTTCGACCACGATGGCCTGGGCCAGCACGGTGGCGGTGGTGGTGCCGTCGCCGGCCTTGTCGCTGGTCTTGGAGGCGACCTCGCGGATCAGCTGGGCGCCGAGGTTCTCGAACCTGTCTTCGAGCTCGATCTCCTTGGCGACCGTGACGCCGTCCTTGGTGGAGCGCGGCGCGCCCCAGGATTTCTCGATGACGACGTTACGACCCTTGGGACCGAGAGTGACCTTGACCGCGTTGGCGAGGAGGTTGACTCCGCGGAGCATGCGATCGCGCGCGTCGGTGGAGAAGTGAACGGATTTGGCGGCCATGAGCCTGCTCTTTCAAAAAAACGAGGAAATTTGGCGGGGGGGATTTAGGAGGGTATGCGCGACCGCTCAGGCGGCCTTCGCTACCGCGGCGACCGGATCGAGGAGGCCCAGGATGTCGGACTCCTTCATGATCAGAAGGTCCTCGCCATCGACTATCACTTCGCTGCCGGACCACTTGCCGAACAGGATGCGGTCGCCGGGCTTGACGGCCATGGGGACGCGCTTGCCGCGCTCGTCCCACACGCCGGGACCGACGGCGACGACCTCGCCTTCCTGCGGCTTCTCCTTGACGGTGTCGGGGATAATGATGCCGCCCTTGGTCTTGGCTTCTTCTTCGACGCGGCGAATGGCGACCCGATCGCCCAGCGGATGAAAGGCCATGATCCAACTCTCCCTTTGGCGCGATGCACGGAGTCGCCACCTGATTGGCAGTCGTCGCCTGCGAGTGCTAACGCCGCTTTGCAAATGGCCCGGCGCGATTGGAATACAAGGTGCGAGGCCGGCGACCGGAAAAGATAGTCGCGCCCGCACGACCATCGGCAAGCAGGGCGTAATCGCAGCAGCCGCGTTGTCTACTCGGAGGACGCGGGCGGCAGCTTGAACGACAGTGTGACGCCTGCCGCCGCCTGCGCCGCGGCGGCGCGGGCCATCAGGGCGCGCGACGCGGTGAAGTAGGCGCGCGGTGACATGCCCATGAAGTCGCGGAAGTCGCGATAGAAATGCGCCTGGTCGAAGTAGGCCGCGTCGAGCGCCTCTCGCAGAGGGTCGCCGACCGCCGTCCGGACCTGGCCGAGGGTGTCGAGAAAGCGCTGCCGCCGAAGCAGGCGCTTGGGGGCGAAGCCGAAGAGGCTCAGACACAGGCGGTGCAGCGTGCGGACCGACACGCCGGCCGCCGCGGCGAACTGGGGAACGTCCGCCGGACGGGTCCGCACGACGCGATCGACCGCGATGAGCGCCGGCGTTTCGGGTGGCCTTCGCGCGACCAGATCGGTCAACAGCGCATCGAAGCGGGCGACTCCCGGCGCATCCGATGCGTCGCCTGCGAAGGCCGCGCGCAGCTCATGGCCGGGCGGGCCCAACTCGTCGGCCAAGGTCCGCACGCGGTTGGCCATCAGAGCCGCATCCGTTCCGATCAGCCGGCGCCAGCCGAGAGGGGTCATGCCGAAGCCGACGACGCGGCCCGCCCCCGCCGTGGTGAGACGTCCGCAACGGTCGGTCGGCCCGTAAAGCACGTCGATCTGGGGTTCCGGCCCATAGCCGTCCATCGCGAGGCGCCAGTCCCCCGCCAGCGCGAAACGCACATTGCCCCATTCCGGATAGAGGAAGTCGTCCAGCGGCGCCTCGACGGTCACGAAATAGTAGAAGGTGACATAGCCGCGCAGCGGGACGGCCGGAAGATATACGCTCACCCGAGGCGCGACCACCGGCGCCCGCGGGCCGAGATACTGGGTGTTGGTCATTGGCACGCTCTGTTCGTACAGGCCGAACTCCTTAGCCCGGCAATTCTCGATGCGAAACGGCGCCGCACCTGCGTCGGCGAAGGGGCGAAGATCACTCGATGAAGCGGCGTGGCCAATATTTCCAATAAGTGAAAAAGCCCGCGTGCGACCAGGGAGGCGGTTCCCGGGCTTGGGGGGCATTCACCTAGTCCAAGGGCGCTGCTTTTTTTGGAGGGATCATGACCATGTTGAAGCTGTTCGCCGTTGCAGGCGCTCTCGCCCTGTCCAGCGGCGCCATCGGCGCGGCATCCGCCGCCACGATCGCGGACTATTCGTTCGAAAACCCGACTGGCGTGTCGGGCTTCGACTACAACCCCACAGTGGCCGGGGTCGTATTCACCGGCGACGCGGGAGTGGCCAGCGGAACCGGCTTCGACCCCGCGCCGGACGGCGTGCAGAACGCCTTTCTGCAGAGCACCGCCAGTTCGGGGGCCCAGATCGATATCAGCGTGACCGGGCTGACCCCGGGCGACGTCTACAGTTTCTCCTACTTCGACGATCAGCGAAATGGCTACGGCGTCAATCCCTATACCGTTTCCTTCAACGGCTCGACGATCGCATCCTATTCGCCGGCGGCGACTGGCTGGACTGCCAGGACGACCGGCGCCTTCACCGCGCTCGGATCGACCGGAACCCTGACGTTCGCGACTCCGGTGCTGTGCTGCGATAATGGCGCAGGGATCGACGCCATCACCCTGAACGGGAGCGGCGCCGCAGGCGTGCCGGAACCCGCGGCATGGGCTCTCATGCTCGTCGGCCTCGGCGGTCTGGGCGCCGCCACGCGCGCGCGTCGCCGGCTGACCGCGGTCGGTATCTAGCCTAGCAGGGCGGATCTTCGGCGAGGCCGGCGCGCCGGAAGCGCGCCGGCCAACGTGCCGAAGCCAGCGCGTTCAATGCTCGCGCGCGGGCGGACCGCGCGGGCTCTCCGCCCCGGGCAAGCCAGAGGTGACCTCGAGGGTGAACAGGACAACCCCATCATCCGTCGTGGCCGTAAGCTGGATGCGTCCCGAAGCCCAAAATGTCTCCGGCTCGTCTCGAAGTATTTGTCCAAGCATCATCACGCCATGTCGCCTGGCCACATCCTCATCCGGCAATTCGATGCCGTGATCGTCCCTTACATCAACGTCTTCGCGAATGTGAAAGAAGTAGTGCGGCATCACGACGCTCCGCGGCGGACAGAAAGCTGACCACTGGCGCCCAGGCGAGCCGCGACCTCGTCTTCGGCCCTATGAAAGAGTGCTACTCAAGATGTCCGCGTACAAGTTAACTATTGTCACGCGTCTGATCTAAAACGGCGTAGCCTTTTGCGCGCCGCTTGGCTTTGCGGCGATGCCGAAGCAACAGTATCCCGACGGGCTACGTCAGAAGTCGAGGACGTGGGTCAGGCGGCCGTCCTAAGCGGTCGCGGGGCGAAACCGCCTGACGGCAAGGACGCCGACGACCACGAAGAACACGAGCACGATCCCCTGCGAGATCGCGAAGGCAGGCCCCGATGGCGGCTTCGTTGGGGCCAGCGCGTGAAGGGCCGGAATCTTGTCGAAGGCCTGCGCAACCAGGACGAATACGTTGAAGTATAGCGCGGCCACCGATCCGGCCACGTAGATCCCGCGCCAAGCGCCCGCGAGGTGAAACCCATAGCGGCCCGCGGCGGCCCCCGCCAGGGCGATGATCGACAGCACACCGAGGACGATCCCCGGCGTGACGCCGTGGAACGGAAAGAAAAAGCCGGTCACGCTCGTCGCCAGCGTGGCAGCGAGAAAAACGGTCGTCCAGCCGTTCATGAGGTTGGACGTAACGAGCCCGTACAAGACCATGAAGCCCGACAGGATTCCAATGAGGCTCAACAATACATGGACAAGCGTGAACGTCGTCATGCCGAATACCATCGTCAGTCTCCTCCTCTATCGGCCTGTATCAGGGGGCGGGATTGAACAGGGGCGCCGCCGCCCCGGGTGATCCGGTGACCGCGGATGCGCCCCACCATCCGTGTCCAGGCGGCGATCGGCGCCCCGACGTTGTCGGCGGCATCGGTGATGTCGCTGGACGCCATGATCGTCCCCCGGCCCATTGCCACGCTATCAGGCCCCGGGCGACGGGAATAGCGGTGCGCAGCAATCGGGTACGGCGATGTTCCCTATTCCCGGTCCGCCCAGAGGGCGTGCGAATCCAGCATCAACCTGGCCTGCGCGCTCCAGGCGGCCACCCGGGCGTCGACCTCCGCCCGGCGCGCCTCGTAGAGCTGGCCGTTGCTGATCAACAGCTCGCTGAGGTCCTTTTCACCGAGCTCGTAGGCGCGCTGCATGCGATGCGCGGCCGCTTCGGTCGTGACCAGGGCGTCGCGCGAAGCGCGCCAGGCCGCGAGCGTGCTGTCGACAGCCGCCACGTCCTGGCCGGCGAGCATATCAATCTGCCGCTCGACCAGGCTCAGCTGCGCCTCGAGCGCCGAGGCCATGGCGAACGCGCCGGCGGTCTGCGACTGTCGATAGCGGCCGCCGAAGGGGATCGAGAACACCAGCTGCGCGGTCTTCTCCCGGCCGCCGTACTCGTCGGAAAGGCGGACGCCGAATGTCGGGTCGGGAAGTTCGTCCATGTGCGCGCGCGCGGCGATGGTCCGCTGCTGATCGGCCTTGTAGCGGGCGATCCGGATCTCGTGGCTGCGGGCGATGATGGCGTCATGCCAGCCGCCCGGCGGGGCCGGCACGGCGGCGGGGCTCTGCAGGTCCGGCGAATGGGCGGGCAGCGGCAGGTCGGGGAAGCCGCGCGACAGGGCGAGCGTCGTCTGCTGCAAGGCGCCCTGGGCGGCGGCGCTCCGGGCGCGGGCCTGGTCGAGCGCCGACGCCGCCAGGTCCAGCTCCAGCGAGGCGGCGTCCTTCAGCTCGACCCGACGCTTCATGGCGTTGAAGGCGTTCGTGGCGCCCTGGACGGTCTGCTCGTTCAGCGCCGCCTCGGCGCCGGCCTTGATCCAGTCGAACCAGGCGCCGGCGAGCATGAGGCCGGTCTGGTGGCGGGCGTCGTCCACCTCGTCGGCGGCGGCCTTGACGCCGAGCGCGCCCGTCTCGCGATCCAGACGCGCCTTGCCGGGCAACCGGAAGGCCCGGGTCAGCTGGGCGTTGGCTTCGTAGTAGGTCCCGCCCCGCACCACGTCGCGCGGCCCCGTGGCCGCCTGCACTTCGACCTCGTGCGGACCCACGCGGTAGCCCGCTTCCTCCGCCCGCGCCCGATCCAGGCGCGCCTTGGCGGCGATCACGTCGGGGTGGTCCGCCAGCGCGGCGCGGGCCAGCGACTC
>JAQGIW010000059.1 GCA_028290905.1 Caulobacteraceae bacterium
CCCAGGCGACGCCCAAGTAGAAGGTGGTCATCGGGATCTACTACACGTACGACATGTGGTCGGTGAACCTGCGGGATACGGTCTTAGGGCCCAGCCTGGAGATCGTCAGCCCCGACCAGACCGGCAACGCGCTGCCGGGACCGGCCACGACGCTGCACATCCCGGTCACCTCGATCACCGACCTGGATATCGGCTACCGGGTCACCCCCGCGCTGAAGCTCGACGTCGGCGCCAACAACCTCTTCGACCACCGCCCGCCGACCGTGCCGCTGCTCGCCAACGGCAAGCCGGCCGATGGCAACAACGTCAACGGCGAGCCCTACCAGTTCTCGCCGTTCGGCATCAATGGTGGCTACTACTATGCAAAGGTGACGCTCGACTTCTGATCGCGCGGGATCGGGCGCAAAAACTTCTCCTCCCCCGTTGGGGGAGGGGGACCCCGAAGGGGTGGAGGGGCGCAACCGCGAAGATCTCGCCCGGTCAGCCCCCATCCCCGGCTTCGCCGGTCCTTCCCCCGGAGGGGGAAGAGAGGCACGAGCGGTCGGCTGCTCTTCGCTTTTCGGGGACCCCGTGACAGGCTCAAACCCCATGCGAGTCGCCGCGACATGCTGACCCACCGCCTCGCCACGGAAGCGGACCTCCCGGCCCTGGAGGCCCTGATGGCGATGGCCATCGACACCCTGCAGAAGGGCTTCCTCGACGAGGGCCAGATTGTCGCCAGCCGCGCGGTCATGGGGCTCGACACCCAACTAGTCGCCGACCGGACCTATTTCCTGGTCGAAGAGGACGGCGCCCTGGCCGGCTGCGGAGGCTGGAGCCGGCGCGCCACCCTTTACGGCGGCGACCACAGCACGGCCCTGCGCAACGAAGCCCTTCTCGATCCGGCCCGCGACGCCGCCCGGGTCAGGGCCATGTACACCCACCCGGATTTCGCTCGCCGCGGCGTCGGACGGCTGATCCTCTCGCTCTGCGAGGCCGCCGCCACCTCCGAGGGCTTCACCCGCGTCCAGCTGATGGCCACCCTCTCGGGCGAACCCCTCTACCGGGCCTGCGGCTACGCCGAGATCGAGCGCACCGCGGCCGCCCCGGTGAACGGCGTCGTCGTACCCCTGATCCTGATGGGCAAGGCGATAGGCTAGCTTAGCGGGACGGAGCCGCCGGCGCCTGGGCCTGCTGCGGGGCGGCCAACTGGAGGGTGAGGCTCGGCAGGCTGGCGTTGACCTTCTGGATCACCTCCGGGGTGAGGTCCATGGCCGCGTTGACGCTGTAGACCCGCCCTTTGTCGAGCACGATGGAGCAGCGGTGCGCGGTCAGGGAAGCGTTGAGCCCGGGGAGGGCGGCCGTGCCGATCCGGCGCACCGCGTCGTCGCGGGTCCGCACCAGCTGGTCGCCCCGCGTGCGGGTCAGGGCGTCCTGCGCCTGCGCCCGCCGCTGCAGGTCGATCGCCGACTGCTGGTACTGAGCGGCTGGGGTGGAGGCTTTGCGCGCCTCCAGCGCCCTGGCCTCGCTGACCAGGGCGTCATTGGTGGTCTTCAGTTCGGCGTTGATGCTCTGCTGCATCTTCGCCAGCTGCTGATTGGCCGAGGCGCCGGCCTGCGACTGGGCGAGGACCATTTCCTCGGAATAGACGCACACCCCGGCCACCGGCGCCCCCGGCGCCGCCACGACCTGGGCGCTCGCGCCGGAGGCCAGCGCCGCCAGCACGGCGGCGCCCCCCAGCAGCGTCGGGGTGAATGGTCTTGCAATCATTTGGGAGTCTGCCTTGCTGAAAAGGACCCGCGCGTCGCGGTGATGGCGGGCTTCTTTACACCATTGGGCGAGCGCGCGGACACCCTGTCGTGCGCAGCGCCTTGGCGCCTCAACGCCTTTCCAGCGGGCGAAAGCGCTCAGGCGAGGGCCCGCGCCGGGGAGGCGAGGGTGAGTCTCGTCAACGGCGCCTCGGTCGAAGCCGCGACGGTCGCGCTGGCGGTTGAGGCGCCCATGGCGGCCATGGCGTGGGCGAGGCGGGTGGCGCTCATTCCCGTCCCGCCCTGCAGCGCTGGTGGATTGCCCTGGATCACCCAGTTGGGATCGATGGAGGCGAGGATCGGGGTTGTGAAACCGGTTAACCCTGCGCCGGCCGTCGACAGCCACTCGCCGACTTGGCCGTTCGTGTTGCGCCAGAGGATATCGGCCTTGCCGTCGCCGTTGTAGTCGCCGACTGTCTGGATGGTCCAGCTGGCGTCGACCGCCCCGAAATCCACCGGCGTATAGCTGCCGTCGGTGTTGATGAGCCAGATGCCGGTGTCGCCGTTGGTGTTGCGCCACAGGATGTCGCTCTGGCCGTCGCCGTTGAAGTCGCCAACGCCTCGGATCTTCCAGCTGTTATCGACCACCCCGAAGTCGAACGGCGTGTAGCTGCCGTCGGCGTTGGTCAGCCAGACGCCCGTGTCGCCGTTGGTGTTGCGCCACAGGATGTCGCTCATGCCGTCGCCGTCGAAGTCGCCGACGCCCTGGATCTTCCAGCTGTTGTCGACCACGCCGAAGTCGAACGGCGTGTAGCTGCCGTCGGGATTGCTGAGCCAGAGGCCCGTGTCGCCGTTGCTTTGGCGGAACAGGATGTCGCTGTACCCGTCGCCGTCGAAGTCGCCGACACCCTGGATCTGCCAACTGGGATCGATGCTGTCCACGAACGTGGAGGTGAACCCGGTGTACCCGGCGCCCGTGTTCGAGAGCCATTCGCCCACGTCGCCATTGGCGTTGCGCCACAGGATGTCGGCCTTGCCGTCGCCATTGAAGTCGCCGACGCCCTGGATGGTCCAGCTGTTGTCGATCACCCCGAAATCCACCGGCGTGTAGCTGCCGTCGGCGTTGGTCAGCCAGATGCCGGCGTCGCCGTTGGTGTTCCGCCAGACGATGTCCGATTGGCTCCCGCCGTCGAAGCTGGCCAGGGGCGGCGGCGCGTTGGCGATCGTGCCGCCGCTTACCGATGGGACGGCTGTTCCGGAAGCGGCGTCGTTCGACGTCGCCGCCAGCGTCCTTTGAATTGTCCCGGAGTCGCTGGCTTTCTCTGCCTGGCTATCGATGGAATAGCTCGATGTCCTGGCGATTCCACTAGAGGTCGTTGTCATGGCCCTGCCCAACGTGGGAAAGTCCCTCAGGGGAAGCCAATCAGGTCTCCGGCGCACCGTCAACGGCGGACCGAAGCTGCCCAGGGGCGGCGCCATGAATTCCGGCCCCGGCCATCGACAGCCCCTCTCCTGAGGTCCCGTTTGTCTTGCGCCAGAGGATGTCGGCGACGAGCCCGCCAGGCCGGATGCGATCAGCCAGTGGGCAGGGCGGCGGCGAGGCGCTAGGGTGGGGAATCGGGTTTGGGGCGGGTGTCGTGATCCAGCGCTTGCAATTCCCCCACGGCGATCGGAGTGGAGGTTGACCGGAGCACGGCTCGCCGAGCCGGCCGCCGTCTCGCTTCCTCCGCCGCGCTCCGCCGTGCGCCGGTTCCTGTTCGCCCTCGGCGTCCTCGCCCTCCTCTGCCTGTTCTCCGCCCCGCTCTATGTCGACGACATCGCGACGGACTCGCCCGTCCCCCACTTGGGCCAGGTCTCCTATGCCGGATGGAAGGGCTGGGACCATCCTGTGTCCCTGGCCGGCGACTGGCGCCTCGTCTGGCGCTCGCCGTCACTGCCGGGCGGACCGAGCGCGGGGAATGTCGCGGTCGTGCGGGTTCCGGGGGTCTGGTCCGGGGCGCCGGTGCTCGGCCGGCCGGGGGTCGTCCTGCCACGCTGGGGTCTCGCCTCCTATGAGCTGACCCTGCACGGCGTGCCGCCGGGCGCCTACACCCTCTTTGTCCCCACCATCCCCCACGCCAGCCGGGTGTGGGTGAACGGCCGGCTCGCGGGCGCCACGGGGCAGGTCGGCGAGACGCCCGCATCGACCCGCTACCAGTGGCGCGCCCAACGTATCGCCATCGACGCCGACGGATCGGATCTGCGCCTGGGTGTCGACGTCGCCGCCTTCCACCATTTCAGCGACGGCCTCGACGGCCCGCCGACGTTCGGCAAGGTCCAGGTGATGGAGGGCCGCCTGGCCAAGGAATCGGCCCAGCAGCTGTTCTTCATCGTCACCCTGATCATCCTCTTCTTCTACGGCGCAATCGTCTTCGCCTTCCGCAGGCGGGACTATCCTTCGCTGTTCTTCGCCCTCGCCTGCGTCTCCCTGGTCCCGACGGCCATGGTCATCGGCCACGACGACCTGCTCACCCTATTCTATCCGGCCCTGTCGTTCCCGGCCCACATGGCGGTCGAGTACCTGACCTGCATCGTCACCTTCATGTGCCTGCTCGCCTATACGGCGCTGCTGTTCCCGCGGGAGAACGCCCGCGTCGTCTTCGCGGTGTTCGAGGGACTGCTGGGCGTCTCCCTCGTGGTCGTCGGCGTGGCCCTGGCCCTGGGTGACACGGTCGTGGCCTCCTACCTCGACCGCTATCCCCTGTTCCTGGCGATGCTCGAGCTCGCCTACATCGTCGGCGTCGTGTTCCTGGCGACCCTGCGCCGCCGGGACGGCGCGGCGGTCTTCCTGCTGGGCATGAGCGTCTTCGCCGCCTCCATCGTCGAGGCGATCCTGGTGCAGTACGACATCGTGCCGCAGGACAAGGCCATCGGCTACGCCTGGGCCCCCATGGGTCTTCTGATCTTCGCCGTCTCCCACATCATCATCCTGGCCGAGCGCTGGTCCCTGGCCATGGAGGCCACCGAGACCATGGCCAGCGATCTTCGCCGGCTGATGGAGATCAGTTCGTCGGTGACCTCGGAGATCCGCCTCGACGCCCTCCTGAAGAACGTCGTCGAGGCGACCAGCCGCTTCCTCAACGCCGACCGCGGCGCCCTCTTCCTGCACGAGCCCAAGACGGACGAGCTGCGCTCGGTGGTGGCCGAGGGCCTGGGGACGCGGGAGATTCGTATCGCGGCCGACGCCGGCATCGCCGGGGCCAGCTTCCGCGACGGCGAGGCCTGCCTCGTCGAGGACGCCTACGCCGATCCGCGCTTCAACCGCGCGGTCGACGAGGCCACCGGCTACCGTACCCGCTCCATGCTGACCCTGCCCATCGTCACCCGGGACGGCCGGCGACTGGGCGTGATGCAGGCGCTCAACCGCCGGGATGGCCGGCCGTTCGGCGAGGCGGACATCGATCGCATGCGCGCCTTCGCGGCCCACGCCGCCGTCGCCCTGCACAACGCCACCCTGTTCTCCGAGATCGTGGCCGCCCGCAACTACAACGACAGCATCCTCGCTTCGATGTCCGGAGGCGTGATCACCCTCAACGAGGACGGCGAGGTGGAGACCGTCAACCCGGCCGCCGCCGCTATCCTGGAGGTGGACGCCGCCCTCATCCGCGGCCTGGCGGCCCGCTCGGTCCTGGTCGGGCCCAACGCCTGGTTGCTGGCCGAGTTCGATGCGGTGCGCGAGGAGGGCGACGCCCGCGCCCTTCTGGATGTGGAGGTCGAGACGGGCGCCGGCCGCACCATCTCGGTGAACGTCTCCGTCGTTCCCCTGATCAACGAAGGCGCCTCCGCCGGACTGCTGGTGCTGTTCGAGGACATCAGCCAGGAGAAGCGCCTCAAGGGCGCGATGCGCCGGTTCATGACCCAGAAGGTCGTCGACCAGGTGATGCAGCGGGAGGATGACCTGATGTTCGGCGCCGCCTGCGTCGCCAGCGTCCTCTTCGCCGACATCCGCGGCTTCACCTCGATGGCCGAGAACCTCGAGGCCCGCGAGACGGTGAACATGCTAAACGAGGTGTTCGCCGACCTCGTCGAGGCGGTCTCGGGCCACGACGGGGTGGTGGACAAGTTCATCGGCGATGCGGTGATGGCGGTGTTTGGCGCTCCGCTCACCAGCGGGCGCGACCCCCAGAACGCGGCCCTCAGCGCCAACGCCATGATGACCATGGTGGAGGCGCTCAACCGGCGGCGGCTGGGACGCGATCAGCCGCCGTTGCGACTGGGCGTCGGCGTCGCCACGGGCGAGCTGATCGCCGGCACCATCGGCTCCCCCAAGCGCATGGATTATACGGTGATCGGGGACTCGGTGAACCTGGCCTCGCGGCTGCAGGACCTCACCAAGCACTACAAGGTCGGCGTCATCGTCTGCGAGGCCACGGCCCGCGCCAATGCCGACAGCCAGGTCCTGCGCCGGCTCGACACCGTGGTCATCCGCGGCCGCAACCGGCCCGAGCGGATCTTCCAGCTGATGACCTACCACACCGAGGAGACGTTCCCGCGCCTCGCCGAGGTGCTCGCCGCCTATGAGCGCGGGCTCGCCTGCCTGGACACCGAGGACTGGCGCGCGGCGGCGGACGCCTTCGCCGCCGCCCTGGCGCTCAACGCCGACGACCATCCCTCGGAGCTGATGCTGGCCCGCGCCCGGGCCGGCCTCGCGAGCCGCGCGGAGAGCTGGTCCGACGCCGGCTGGTCCACGCCGCCCGTGGTCAGCGCGCCGTAAAGCGCGTTCCGAAAGCGGGAAAGGCTAGAGCTCTAGCCCACCTCTTCGGCCTGCTCGGCCAGGCGCAGTTCCCGGGCCTCGGCGCGCTTGCGCCGCGCCGCGCGGTCCTCGTACTCCGAGGCTGGCACGATCGGCACGGTGAGGCAGACGCTCTGGGTCGGCAGCACCTGGCTCCAGTCGGCGATAATCTGGCGGTAGCAGCGCCCCACCGCCCTGATCTGCCGGTTCAGGTCGTAGAGCCCCACGGGATGGACGTTGCCGTTGGTCTCGCAGAGCGCCGTGTCCCAGTCGACCTGGTCGGTCAGCGAGTACCAGGTGAAGCCGACCGTGGGCACGCCGTCGTTGCGGACGCGCAGCACGTTGGCCCATTCCTTCCACAGCCAGTTGACCGCCTCGTCGCCGTTGGCGCCCTCGACGAAGTTGGTCTCCGTGTGCATCACCGGCAGCCGGTAGCGGTCATAGTACTGCCGGGTGATCTCGCTG
Source organism: Caulobacteraceae bacterium (assembly GCA_028290905.1). Lineage (GTDB taxonomy): Bacteria > Pseudomonadota > Alphaproteobacteria > Caulobacterales > Caulobacteraceae > Acaudatibacter. The sequence goes on from JAQGIW010000059.1 coordinate 6,964, forward strand.
TAGCCGAAGATCTCGCCGGACGCCCGATGGTGGCCGCTCGCCGACACCCGGTGCTCGTTGGTCCAGTAGTAGTCATTGCCGAGAATGCAGTGATGCCTCATGTTATTTTCCAGGAAGAAATGATATTCGTCCTTGGTCAGGCCGTTGTCGATCAGATATTCGTACATATCCGAATCGACCCGATGCCCATAGTTGAGGTCGAGTGACAGGAATCGCCGGGCGTTCTCGAGTTCGGCGAGTTTTATCGCCTGGGGATTCTCGGCGTGGAAGTACTCCGAGGACTCACTCTGGATGAAGATGGCGTCGGGACGCACCTGCAGGATGGTCTGCATCGCCAGGACATTGGCCTTCACCAGGTGCTTGAGGGCGGTCACGAAGGTGTAGTCGGTGGTCCCCTGCTCGTTCCACCAGCCGAACTTGCCCGAGAACTGGGCGCAGATGAACATCTCGTTGACCGGAGTATAGAACTGCACCCACGGGAAGCGCTGGGCGAAGGCCTTGGCGTAGGCCGCGAAATGCTCCGGGAAGTCGGGGTTCTGGAAGTCGCCGATCCAGTCCGGGACGCCGAAATGGCACAGGTCGACGATCGGCACGATCTCGCGCCGGCGCAGCTCGGCGAAGGTGATGTCGGCGAACTCCCAGTCGTAGCGGCCCGGTCCCAACAGGGTGGTGTGCAGCGGCGGCCCGTAGCGCAGGAAGCTCAGGCCCAGTTCCGAGACGCACTCGAAGTCGCGCCGCCAAAGGCGATAGTGGCCGGACGCCTCCATCTGGTCGATGCGCACCGTGCCGTGCTTGATCTTCGGGATGCTGTTCTCGATCCCGGTGGCGAACATGAAAGCGGAAATGGCAGACTCTCCCGCGCCGGCGCCCCCGTCATTATAACCGGGCACGGCGGAAGGTTCACAAAACCCGACGGCTGCGCAAGAGCGGCCGACGCCGGAGGTGCTATTCGGCGGCGACGGCCAGGGCGGGCTCGGCCAGGCGGCGGCAGCGCGACAGGGGGGTGAGGGCATCGACCCCGGTCACGACATTGCGCACCCATGCCTTGTCACCGTGCACCGCGATCACCTCGAAGTGCGGGAAGAGGTTGGGACCTGTACGCACGAGATGCCCGGGTTGCACATCCTCGTCGTACTCACGATCGTGGCTGATCGAGAAAATATCAGAATAACTCAGCATGGACACAGACACTCGGACCCCTCCGACTCAACGCATGAGCAATATTAGTGATGGGCAACCCCAGTTGGAAGGGCGCCCCAGGGGTCATGTTGTCGCAGCACAACCCTCGGGCCGGTGCTTCGAGCCGCGAACATGAACGAACGTTAAGTATTGTGTAGAAAATGCACCCGATTCGTGGTCTTACAACGGCGACTCAGCCTGACGGCGTAATGCCTAAGCTTGTACCGCGGCCGACCTGATGCGCCGCCCCCGCCTCGCGAGACCGTGTGCTGCGCCGCGGGAACCGCGCATGGGCGCTGAGTATTAGGCACTCATGGACCAGAGTTGCGAAAAGCTGGAGGGGCGAGGCCTGCCTGTGCTTCCCGGCGCCTTTTCTGCTGTCCGTACCGCCATATCGCTCCTGCGCCGCTCGCCCTGCCGGCGATGCGGGCGGGCGTTTGGCCCCACGCAATCCATCCGAAAGGCGACGTCATGAACAAAGAACACGCGAGCAATACAGATCAAATCCGCCTTCCGGTCGACCTGTCTGCCCATAGGCGTGCTTCTCGTCCGACCTTGATCTGCTTTTCTCACCTGCGGTGGAATTTTGTATTTCAGCGGCCGCAACATCTCATGAGCCGCTTCGCGCGTGAGCGGCGGGTGATCTATTGGGAGGAGCCGATCTTCGAAGCAGACGCGGCCGCGCCAAGCCTCACCGTGAAGGTCTGTCCGCGCAGCGGCGTCGTCGTGGCCACGCCCGTTCTGCCCGAGCGCCTGGCCGAAGCCGAGCGGGTCGAGGCCCAGCGCACCTTGCTCGACGAGTTTATCGGTGAGACGCCGGGAGAGCTCCTGGCCTGGTATTACACGCCCATGATGCTGAAATTCTCGCGTGGCCTGTCACCGATCTGTCTTGTTTACGACTGCATGGACGAATTGGCCAATTTCCGCTTCGCTCCGCCGGAACTGGCCAGTCTCGAGCGCGAACTCCTCAAGGCCGCCGACGTGGTGTTCACCGGCGGCTACAGCCTCTATGAGGCCAAGCGCGACCAGCACCCTAACATCCATCCCTTTCCGTCCAGCGTGGACCGCGCCCATTTCGGCAAGGCCCGCGAGATCACCGCGGAGCCGGCGGATCAGGCCGGCCTGCCTCGCCCGCGGCTCGGGTTCTTCGGCGTGGTCGACGAGCGAATGGACCTCGACCTGCTGGCGGCCATAGCCGACGCCGATCCGGCGTGGAGCGTGGTGGTGGTCGGCCCGGTGGTGAAGATCGATCCCGCCGACCTTCCGCGCCGGCCGAATATCCACTACCTCGGCGGCAAGTCCTACGACGAGCTGCCGTGCTACCTCGCCGGCTGGGACGTGGCGCTGATGCCCTTCGCCATCAACGAATCCACCCGCTTCATCAGCCCGACCAAGACCCCCGAGTACCTGGCCGGGGGCAAGCCGGTGGTCTCCACCCCCATCGTCGACGTCGTTCGCCACTATGGGGAACTGGAGGGCGTAAAGATCGCCGCCGACGCGGACGCCTTCGTCGCCGCCTGCAGCGAGGCCCTGGCGCTGCCGCCCACCTGGCTGGACGCCGCCGACCGCACCCTCGCGGCCATCTCCTGGGACGAGACGTTCCGGCAGATGGACGAGAAGATCAGCGAAGCCGTCGCCCGCAAGCGGCGGGCGTCGGTCACGCCCGTCCTCTCCCTGCCGCGTCCCGCCGCGCGGCCGGCCGGACGGCGGACGCCCTACGACTACCTGATCGTCGGCGCCGGCTTCGCCGGGTCGGTCCTGGCCGAACGCCTGGCGGCCGGCCTGGGCAAGCGCGTCCTCGTGATCGACAGGCGCCCGCACATCGGCGGCAACGCCTATGACGAGAAGGACGCCGCCGGCGTCCTGATGCACCGCTATGGTCCTCACATTTTCCACACCAACTCGGACGAGATCGCCACCTACCTGTCGCGCTTCACCAAATGGCGGCCGTACGAGCATCGGGTGCTCGCCTCGATCGAGCACGTCGGCCTGGTGCCGATGCCGATCAACCGCACCACCCTCAACCGTCTCTACGACATGAACCTGACCTCGGACGCCGAGGCGGAGGCCTTCCTGAAGAGCCGCGCCGAGCCGGTGGCGCAGATCCGCACCTCGGAGGACGTCGTCGTCTCGGCCATCGGGCGCGACCTCTACGAGCGGTTCTTCCGCGGCTACACGCGCAAGCAGTGGGCGCTCGATCCCTCCGAGCTCGACAAGTCGGTGACCGCGCGGGTTCCCACCCGGGTCAACACCGACGACCGCTACTTCACCGACAGCTTCCAGGCCATGCCCGCCCAGGGCTACACCCGGATGTTCCAGAACATGCTCGACCATCCGGGCATCACGGTGGAGACCGGCGTCGACTTCGAGGACCTGCGCTCGGACGTCATCTACGACCAGCTCATCTTCACCGGGCCGGTGGACGAGTATTTCGCCCACCGCTACGGCCCGCTGCCCTACCGCAGCCTGTTCTTCCGCCATCAGACCCTGGACCGGGAATGGTTCCAGCCCGTCGGCACGGTCAACTACCCCGACGAGGCCACCCCCTACACCCGGGTCAGCGAGTACAAGCACCTCACCGGCCAGAGCCACCCCAAGACGACCGTCACCTACGAATATCCCCAGGCCGAGGGCGATCCCTACTATCCGATCCCCCGTCCGGAGAACCAGGCCCTGTTCAAGCGCTACGAGGCCCTCGCCCTGGCGGAGCCGAATGTGCGCTTCGTCGGCCGCCTGGCCACCTACCGCTATTACAATATGGATCAGGTCGTCGGTCAGGCGCTCGCCACCTACCGCCGCATCGCCCAGGAAGAGGGCCGCACGACGACGGCGGTGACCGCGAGGTCCGCCGCCGCGGCGGAGTAGCGCTACGGGAGCCCCGATGGCTACGACCAGGCTCGACGTCTACCGGAAGAAGCGCGATTTCGGGCGGACGGCGGAGCCGTCGGGGGACGAGAGCAGGGTCGCGCCGTCCAATCAGCGCCGCTACGTGATCCAGAAGCACGCGGCGACCCGCCTGCACTTCGACCTGCGGCTGGAGCACAACGGGGTGTTCAAGTCCTGGGCCGTGACCCGCGGGCCCTCTCTCGATCCCCACGACAGGCGCCTGGCGGTGGAGGTCGAGGACCATCCTCTGGACTATGGAGACTTCGAGGGAACCATCCCCAAGGGCGAATACGGCGGCGGTACGGTGGAGATCTGGGACCGCGGCTTTTGGGCGCCCGAGCCGGGCTTCGAGGACGTCGACAAGGCGCTCGCCAAGGGCGAACTCAAGTTCGTCATGGAGGGCGAGCGCCTGCACGGCGGCTGGGTGCTGGTGCGCCTGAAGGATGATCCCAAGGCCAGGCGTCACAACTGGCTGTTGATCAAGCACCGCGACGAGGCCGCCGTCGAGGGCGGCGGCGAAGCCCTGGCGGCCGAGGACCGCTCGGTGGCCTCGGGGCGGACGATGGCCCAGATCGCGGCGGGGAAGGGGAGGGCGGCCACCCCGTTCATGACCGCCATGGCCACCGCCGCCGACGCGGTCTGGCGCAGCAACCGAAACGCCCATTCGACCGCTGCCGCCTCTCCGCCGGCGACGATCCGCCCCGCGCCGCGGGCGGAGCCGAGGCAGAAGGCTGCCGGGCCGATGCCCGACTTCATTCCCCCGCAGCTCTGCAAGTCGTCGGCCACCCCGCCCCGCGGCGGGGGGTGGGGCCATGAAATCAAGTTCGACGGCTATCGCATGCAGCTGCGCGCGGAGGGTGGCAAGGCGGTCCTGCTCACCCGCAAAGGCCTGGACTGGTCGGAGAAGTTCAAGGCCATCGTGAAAGCCGGTGCGAAGCTGCCTGACGGCATCTACGACGGCGAGGTGGTCGCCCTCGACCATACCGGCGCGCCGGATTTCGCGGCCCTGCAGGCGGCGATCTCGGACGGCAAGACCGACGACCTGATCTTCTTCGGCTTCGACCTGATGTTCCAAGCCGGCGAGGATCTGCGCCCCGCCCCCCTGACCGACCGCAAGGCGCGCCTGCAGCCGTTGCTGGAGGCCGCGCCCGCCGGCGCCCGGCCCAACCTGCGCTACGTCGAGCATTTCGTCACCGCCGGGGACGCCGTCCTCAGATCGGCCTGCCGCATGCACCTTGAGGGCGTCATCTCCAAGCGCCTGGACGCGCCCTACCTCTCGGGGCGCACCGAGACCTGGGTCAAGTCGAAGTGCCGCCAGGGCCACGAGGTGGTGATCGGCGGCTGGACGACCACCGGCGACGTCTTTCGCTCCCTGATCGCTGGAGTCTACCGCGACGGGAAGCTTGTGCACGTCGGGCGGATCGGCACGGGGTTCGGCCGGGGTGTCGTCTCGAAGCTGCTCCCCAAGCTGAAGGCCCTGGAGACTGACCAGAGCCCGTTCACCGGCGAAGGCGCGCCCCGCAAGGCGCCCGGCGTCCACTGGGTGAAGCCGGAGCTGGTGGCCGAGATCGAATACGCCGGATTCACCGGCGACGGCGCGATCCGCCAGGCCTCGTTCAAGGGCCTGAGGGAAGACAAGCCGGCCGCCGAGGTGGAGGCCGAGACGCCCGCCCCGGCAGAGCGCGCCGAGCTCAGCGAACCGGCTCCTGCCGCCGGCCCATTCCCCGCCCCGTCGAAGGACAAGGCCGCCACCGTGTCGGTGCGCAGCGGCGGGAAGGCGTCCGCGGTGGTCATGGGCCTCACCATCTCCCACGCCGACAAGGCCCTGTGGCCCAGCGCCGGCGACGGGACGCCGGTCACCAAGCTGGACCTCGCCCGCTACTACGAGGCGGTGGGCGAATGGATGCTGCGCCACATCCGCGGCCGGCCGTGCTCGATCATCCGCATGCCCGACGGCCTCGGCGGGGAGCGCTTCTTCCAGCGCCACGCCATGAAGGGCGCCTCGTCGCTGTTCACCGAGGTGCAGGTGTTCGGCGACCACAAGCCCTACCTGCAGATCGACCGGGTGGAGGCCCTGATCGCCGCCGCCCAGATCGCCGCCGTCGAGCTCCACCCGTGGAATTGCGAGCCGTTCAAGCCCGAGCAGCCGGGGCGCCTGGTGTTCGACCTCGATCCCGCCCCGGACGTCCCCTTCGACGCGGTGATCACCGCCGCGCGCGAGATCCGCGATCGCCTCGAGGACCTCGGGCTGGTCAGCTTCTGCAAGACCACCGGCGGCAAGGGCCTGCACGTGGTCACGCCTCTGAAGGGCGAGGGCTGCGACTGGCCCACCGCCAAGGCGTTCGCCCACGACGTCTGCATCGCCATGGCCGCCGACGCGCCGGAGCGCTTCCTGACCACCATGGCCAAGAAGGACCGGGGCGGGCGGATCTTCCTCGACTATCTGCGCAACGATCGCATGGCCACCGCCGTCGCCCCGCTGTCGCCGCGCGGCCGGGAGGGGGCGCCGGTCTCCATGCCGCTCACCTGGAGCCAGGTGAAGGCCGGCCTCGATCCGGCGAAATACCACATTCGGTCGGTCCCCGCCCTGGTCCGCAAGATGACGGCCTGGGAAGACTATTGCGAGGGCGAGCGTCCGCTGGCCTCCGCCATCGCACGCTTGAAGAAGGCCTAGTGGTGCAAATCAAACACATGAGTCCGATCCCCGCGGTTCAGAATGCACCATAAGATTCAAAGCCTTGTGGTGCGTTCGACGCCTCTCGGGTGGGTTCGAGGCGTCTGATCCGCACCACTAGCCGCCAGGGCACACCGGCGGCTTGGTGTCTTTCGTGTCTTCGTGGTTCATTGGAGATGGAGTCCAGCACGAAGGAGGCGGGGCGGATGGAGGAGTGGATCGCGCGCGAGGGGCTGCGGCTCGTGCCGCGCGACCGCCTGCGCGCGATCAGCCGCAAGTCCGACCTCAGGGGATGGCTTCAGGCGGGAAGCTTCGCCGGCGCCCTGGCCGTAACGACCGCCGGCCTGCTGAACGCCCGGGCCCTGACCGCTGTCGCCGTTGCGGCAATCTTCATCGCCCACGGCGTTCTCCTCAACTGCCTCTACGCCGGCCAGCACGAGCTCAGCCACTGGACGGCCTTCCGAACCAAATGGCTGAACGACCGCGTCGGCGAGCTGTTCGGCTTCCTGACTCTCAACCCCTTCCACACCGATCGCTGGGCCCACTTCGCCCACCACCGGTCGACCCAGGACCCGGGCCGTGACTCCGAACTGGTCGGCATGAATCCCTTCACGCCGCTCACCTATGCGCTGAACCTTGTCGGGATCGACTTCTGGCGCCGCCGGATCGTCGCCATCCTGCGCGCGGCCGCGGGGCAGGGGCTCGAGGCGGACTATTGGCTGACCCCGGCCCAGGCGAGGGCCGTGGTCCTGGAGGCGCGCGTCACCGTGGCGCTCTGGCTCGTCATCGCCGCCGCTTCGGCGGGAGCCGGATCGTGGCTGGCGGTCACGCTGTGGGTCGGACCCCTGCTCACGACGAAGGTCGTACACCAGCTGCAGAACACCGGCGAACACACGGAAATGCCTCACGATCCGGACATTTTTCGCAACACCCGCACTCTGGTCGGGCCGCCGCCCATGCGCTGGCTGATGTGGAACATGTCCTACCACACCGCCCACCACGCCTTCCCAGGCGTCCCCTTCCACGCCCTCCAAGCCCTGCATCGCGAGATCGTCCAGGCGGGGGGCCCGAGCGTGATCGAGCGCGGCTACCTACAGGCCCAGCGGGACATCTTCGCCAGCCTCGCGCGGCGCGCGAGCTAAACCCGCAACCCGCTCATCCCCGTGAAATCGGGACCCAGTCCTGTCCAGAAATACGGATCTCCGAGAAACGCTCGGACCGGGCGAGCGCTAACCAGAACACACTGAATCCCCGCTTTCGCGGAGATGAGCGAGGGGAGTCACAGGGTCGCCTCGCTTTAAATCACCCTATCCAGACGATTGTATTTCCTCAGGATCGCCTGCACTTCCGCTACCGGCAGGCCCGGTGCCGTGAAGCCGTCGCGGCCGGTCATGGTCTCGTTGGCGAACAGGCTGTTCATGATCGCCTCTTCCACCGCCTGACTGGTCGCCTCGTAGAACCGGCTCATCGCCTCCTCGCCCAGCAGGCGCGCGGTGACGATGCCGCCATGGGCTTCGACGGCCTCGGCGTTGGCCGTGGAGAAGGCCAGGAACAGGTCGCCCGACTCGTTGGACGCCGTGCCGCCGCAGGCCGAGACTCCGTAAGCGGCGCGTCGCGCCAGGCGCCTCAACTGATGCGGCGCCATCGGCGCGTCGGTGGCGACGATGCCGATGATCGAACCGTTCTCGGGCCCGGCGTCCGCGGCCAGGGGCAGCTCCAGGCCGACCGGGACTCCGGCGATCGTCAGCTGGTGGCGCCGGCCGAAGTTGGATTGCACGAAGGCGCCGACGGCGAAGGTCTGGCCGGCGTAGTCCACCAGCCGCGACGCCGTTCCCGAGCCGCCCTTGAACTCGAAGCAGCGCATGCCGGTTCCGCCGCCGACGCTGCCCTCCTCGAGCGGGCCGCCTCGGGCGTCCTCGACGGCCGCGATCACGTCCTCAGATTTCACGTGTCGACCATTGATATCGTTCATGGACCCGTCATAAGTCTCGGCCGCGACCGGCAGCCAGAAAGGCTGGTCGGCCTTGTCTCCGGCCGCCAGGTTCTCAACAACCAGCGGGCGGTGACGTCGCGGGCGAGGCCGCAGGAGTGGGTGTTGGTGATGGTGATCGGCCCGTCGAACCGGCCGCGCTCCTCCACCAGCGCCATGCCGCTCATCTCGCCGTTGCCGCTCATGCTGAAGAAGCCGGCCCAGGCGGCCGCGTTCGGCCTTGCCCGGCCATGCGGGAAGAGGGCGGTGACCCCGGTGCGCACCGGCCCTTCCCCGACCACCAGCGGACCGTCGCCCCGGATCAGGGTGCGGTAGCCGACCTCAACCCCGGCCACATCGGTGATGGCGTTCCACGCCCCCGGCCGGCCCACGAACGGCACGCCGGCGCCTCGCGCGCGGATCTTGCCGGCCGGCGTACGGCGGTGGGCGGCCGGCAGGTCGATCTTTTCGGTCATCGTTTCCCCGGAGCGCCGGCGTCCCGCCGGCCCAACGTTAAATCCGCTAGCCAGGTGGTTGTGAAGCCTGGATCGAGCTCTCACGAAGGGATACTTCGCCCCATGGACGATCGAGCCCTGTTCACCGAAGACCGCGCTCCGCTGGCGCGCAATCGCGTTCGCGCTTTGGCGGCTTCCAAGGTGCGCGAAGTGGCCAACGCCGGCTTTGGCCTGCCGGACGTCAAGGCCTTCTGGTTCGGCGAGGGCGACCAGCCGACGCCGCTCTTCATCCGCGAGGCGGCCATGGCGGCGCTGGCGGAGGGGCGGACCTTCTACACCCACAACCAGGGAACCGCCGCCCTGCGCGCGGCCCTGAAGATTTATCTGGAGCGGCTGCATCGCCGCGCCTTCGACCCCGCCGCCCTGTCGATCACCAGTTCCGGGGTTTCGGCCCTGATGGTCACCATGCAGGCCCTGCTCGACCCCGGCGACCAAGTCGTCGCCGTCACCCCCGTCTGGCCGAACTTGGTGGAGATCCCCCGCATCCTGGGCGCCGAGGTGACGCGGGTGGGACTGAAGCCCCGGGACGGCCGGTGGGCGCTCGACCTCGACGAACTGCTGGACGCCATCACCCCCGCTACCCGCCTGGTGCTGATCAACTCCCCCAACAATCCCACCGGCTGGGCCCTGTCGGCCGGGGACCGCGCGGCGGTGCTGGCCCATTGCCGGCGGCTCGGCGTGTGGATCCTCACCGACGACGTCTACGAGCGGGTCTACTTCGGGGCGGCGGACGGGAACGGGGTCACTACCGCGCCGTCCTTCCTCACCCTCGCCGACCCGGACGACCGGGTCGTCTCCACCAACAGCTTCTCCAAGGCCTGGCGGATGACCGGCTGGCGCCTCGGCTGGATCGTCGCCCCGCCGGCGCTGGCCGACGACCTTGGCAAGCTGCTGGAATACAACACCTCCTGCGCGCCGGACTTCGTCCAGGCGGCCGGGGTGGCGGCGCTGGAGCAGGGCGAGCCGTCCGTGGAGGTCCTGCGCCAGGAGATGGTCGCCAAGCGCGACCGGGTCCTCGCCGGCCTCTCGCGCCTGCCGCGGGTGGAGACCACCATCGCCGACGGCGGGCTCTACGCCTTCTTCCGGATCGCCGGCGAGACCGACTCGGTCGCCTTGGCTAAGCGCTTCATCGCCGAAGTGGGCCTCGGCCTCGCCCCGGGCGCGGCCTTCGGTCCGGAAGGGGAGGGGTGGCTCCGGTGGTGCTTCGCCACCGAGGACGTGGCCATGGACGACGGCCTCGTCCGTCTGACGAAGTATTTCTCTCAAGGTTGAGAGCATAACTCAGGGTCGTCGGCCATTGTCCAGCTCACGCCGCCCTCACACATGCCCTGGCAGGACGGGGTAAAGGGACAGCGGACATGGCGAGCGAGGACAACACGGCGGCGCGGACGGGCAGCGTGCTGATCGTGGGCGTGGGCGCCTCCCGCGGCGTCGGCGCGGCGGTGGCCCGCCGCTTCGCCCGCGAGGGCTATCCGGTGGCCATCGCCGGGCGCAACGCCGACAAGCTGGCGGCCACCGCGGCGGAGCTGCGGGCGGCGGGCGCGGCGGTGATTGAGGTGGTGGGCGACGCGTCCAAGGCGGAGGACGCCCGCCGCTTCGTGGCCGCGGCCCAGAGCCTCGCGCCGCTGTCGGTGGTCGTCCACAACGCCGGCAGCAACATGCCTGCGCCGTTCCTGAAGGTCACCGAGGAGCGCTTCGAGAGCCACTGGCGCGAGCACACCCTGGGCGGTTTCCAGACCGCCCAGGCGGCGATCCCGATCCTGTTGGAGCGTGGCGGCGGTACGCTGATCTTCACCGGCGCCTCGGGCAGCCTGCGCGGCAAGGCCAACTTCGCCCCCTTCGCCGCCGCCAAGGCCGGCCTGCGCGCCCTCGCCCAGAGCCTGGCCCGGGAGTTCGGGCCGCAGAACATCCACGTCGGCCACGTGGTCATCGACGGCGGCATCGCCGGCGATCGCCTGCTGACCTTCCGGCCGAACCTGCTGGAGGAGCGCGGCCCCGACGGCCTCCTCGATCCCGACGCCATCGCCGAAGCCTATTGGGTCCTCCACACCCAGCACCGCAGCGCCTGGACCCACGAACTCGACCTCCGCCCCTGGGGCGAAACCTTCTAGGCGCCGTCGACAATCACGATCGTGGGTTGGTGTTGGGCGGCTCTGTTTTGAACCATAAAGACACGAAGAACGCGAAGCGGCCCGTCCGAACCCGCTTCACTCGGTCCATCGTCGCGGGACATGTCCTCCTTCGTGTCTTCGTGGTTCAAATGAACAACTGCGAGCAGCCTTCAAGTCGCCGACGTGCTCTGCATCGCTCGCCACCTACCGCGCCGGGCGGGGCGGCTCGAGGTCGAAGGTGATCGGCGTTCCCTTGGCGTCGAAGGCGGCGAGGACTTCGTCGGTCAGGTCGTTGCCGAGATTGCCGCTGAGCACGGCCTCGCGCGCGAACAGCAGGCCGCAGCCGTGGGCGGCGTAGGCCTGGGTGATGTAGGGCTGGGCCGACTGGATGACCCGGCTGAACGCCCGGCTCTTGGTGGCGTCGATCTGCGCCGACCGCTCGCCGGCCTCGGCCTGCAGGGCCTGGGCGCGCTGGTTGAGGGCCTGCGACTGGGCCTGGATCTGCAGCGGCGTGAGGGTGGCGCGCTTTTCGTTCAGCGCCTTGCCCCGCGCCTCCAGCCGGTTCTTTTCGGCGTTGAGGTTCGCCTGGATTTGTCCCGCCAGCTCGCGCAGCCGGGCGGTGGCCGCCTGGCCAACCTTCGAGCGGGCGATCAGGGTCTCCTGGCTGAGCAGGCAGACACCGGGGACGAGGGGTCCCTTTGACGCCGACGCCGCGACGGCCGGAGCGGTGGCGGCGGCCGGCGCGGCTGGAGCAGCAGGTGCGGCCGAAACGGCTGGAGCGGCAGGCGCAGCCGGAGCCTGGGCCCGGGCGGCGGGAGCAGCCAGGAGAACGGCGACGGCCAGGCCGCGGAGGGCCCCCTTGGGGTAAGTCGTGTTCATCGATGTCCTTTTGGAGCGCACGTCGCGCCCGCGACTCCCTTAGCGGCTCACCCGCGCCCGATATAGGGCATCTTCGTCGCCATCACGGTCAGGAACGGCACGTTGGCGCTGAGCGGCAGATTGGCCATCATCAGGACGGCGTCGGCCACGGCTTTCACGTCCATCACCGGCTCGGGGGCGAGGCGGCCGTCGGCCTGGGGGACGCCCCGGCCCATGGTCATCCGGGCGGTAAGGTCGGTCTGGGCGTTGCCGATGTCGATCTGACCGCAGGCGATGTCGAACGCCCGCCCGTCCAGGGCCACCGACTTGGTGAGGCCGGTGATGGCGTGCTTGGTCGCCGTATAGGGCGCCGAGTTCGGCCGCGGGGCGTGGGCCGAGATCGAGCCGTTGTTGATGATCCGCCCGCCCATCGGCCGCTGCGCCTTCATCTGGCGCACCGCGTGCTGGGTGCACAGGAAGACGCCGGTCAGGTTCACGTCCACCACCGCCCGCCAGTCGGCCAGCGACAACTCCTCCAGCGGGACCGGGGCCGCGCCGCGCCCGGCGTTGTTGAAGAGCACGTCCAGGCGCCCGAAGCGCTCGGCCGTCGCTGCAAACAGGGCCGCCACTTCGGACTCGCGGGTGACATCGGCGGGAACCACCAGGGCCCGCTCGCCGGCCCCGGCCAGGTCCGCCGTCTCCTTCAGGGCCGCCTCGCGCCGGCCGGCGAGCGCCACGCCGTCACCCTGGGCGAGGAAGGCCAGGGCCACGGCGCGGCCGATGCCGCTGCCCGCGCCGGTGACGAGGACGATCTTGTCGGTCACGCCGAACCTCCAGCCCCCAGGGCGCCCTAGCTTTGGGGAGGGGTTGTTGCCTCGCTGAGCACCTTGGCGCGCGAGTTGACGGCCGCCAGCAGGTCCTCGCCCCACCCGGCCGCCTTCTCGCCCAGGGCGACCTGTGGCGGCGCGACCTCCGGCCCCACGCCCGGGGGCAGGGGCGGAGTGTAGTAGCCCAGCGCGTAGCTCCCCATGGCGTAGCCGAGCAGGGCTTGCAGCTTCTTGTCGAGGGTGCGGGCGATCTCGGGCGGGCAGGAGAGATACTGGTTCTCCTCCTGCCGCAGCCACCCCAGGCAGTAGGTGATGTTGACCCCCACCCGGTCGCCGTTCGAGCGGTTCTCGCCCCCGCCGTGGATCACCGAGCCGGAATAGACCAGCACCGAGCCGGCCCTCATCTCGGCGTAGCCGATCTCGTGCGGCTCGGCCCGCCGGCTCTCGTCCCACAGGGGGCTGCCGGGAACCACCTGTGTCGCGCCGTTCGCTTCGGTGAAGTCGGTCATCGCCCAGATGGTGTTGAGCTGCGGCTCGACGCCCTTGAGGAACCCGCCCCAGGCCAGCCGGTCGCGGTGCAGGGCCTGGCGCGGCTGGCCGGGCCGGATGCGGATGACCTGCGTCAGGTGCAGCTGGTAGCGGTCGCAGGCGCGCAGCAGATAGGCGTCGCAGGCGGCGAGGATCCCCGGGTGCATGACCAGCTCGCGGCTGAGCGGCGAGCGCGCCACCAGGGCGCCGGTGCGCGTGGTGGAAAAGCCGGTGAACTGGTCCCGCCCGACCGGCGTCGCCTCGATGTAGGGGTTCAACTCGCCCATCACCGCCGCCACCTGGGCCGGCGTGATCACGTCGTCGAGGATCAGGGCCCCGTCGCAGTCGAGGATCGCCGCGATCGACTCCGGTGAGGCGTCGGCGGGGAGGTGCTGCAGGGTCGCCATGGTTGTTTCCTGGAGCGCGTTCCAAAAAGCGGGGACCGGTCTTCGGAATGAACGCACGATAAACAAAAGACTGGAACGCCAGCTTCGGCGCGAGGCGTCCTGGACGTCAAGGGCCTCGTCGGCCCCGTGCGTTTGTGGGACGGGGGCGACGCTCCGCGCCCGTCGCCGCGACCGCCCGACCTTCAGGGGCCCAGGCTGGCGGACCGCCGCCGCTCGCGTGAGCGGCGGCGATCCGCTGTCGCGAGTCTACTTGATGAACTCGATGCCCTGAAGCAGCAGCGAGCCCTTGATCGTGCGCATCGACTCCCGCTTCATCTGCATATCGTGCGCCTGGTCGAGCGAGCCGTAGAGCGCCGCGGTGGATTTCTCCCCTTCGGCCAGGGGCCGGTTCACGGACGCCATGTCCTTGAACACGGTGACCAGGACGAGGTTCGGCTCGCCCGCCCGGGGGTCGACCGGCTGTTCGATGCTGTAGGCGAGGATCGCCCCGGCTCGCTTGCCTTCCTCCATCTGCATGCGCCAGCCCTTGGCCAGATCCTGCATGTAGGCGTTGAACTGCCCGGGCTTCACCTCGATCTGCTGGATCATGGTCACCGGTCCGCGCTCCCAGTTGCGCGGTACCGCCTGCGCCCCCGCCGTCCCGGCGCTCAGCACCGCGAGCGCCATCGCGCCGGCGGTCAGGCCAAGTCTGAATTTCATGACGTCCTCCCCGTGTCGCGGTCATTGTCGACCGCGGCGAGCAGAACACGGAGGACCAGGACCCGCAAGGCCACGATTGGCGCGGCGGTTCGTGGCCCAATGCTTCGGGCGGGATGTGGCCGAAATCAGGCGGTGGCGGCGCCGGCCTGTCCGGGGGGACGCCTGGGCGGACGCCGGCCTCGGCCCCGGAGCGGAAGCAGACCGTCCCAGCCCAGAAGGCCCACACACGCGAGCGCCGCCGAGAGCGCCCGTCCGAGAATGCTGGTCATGTTACGAATACCCCACGCGTGCGACACTACGCACGCTCGATCCGATGCCGCCCGATCCGCCCAATGTCAAGCGAAATTGAGACAATTTCGCCATTTTCGCGACGTGAAAATATCGTCTTCAGCAGCCCGTCGCCGCGGGGATTTAGCTGTTCAACACCTCGCCCTCGCGCCTGAACGCACCTTTTCTAACGTCGCCCTCCGAAAAAGTCGGCAAGCGCGGCCGTTCCGCCCGTCCGGCGCCGCCCCCACCTGTCGTCGGCGGCGATCGGCCGCCGACCTTCACGGAGTGTTCCCATGGCCCGGCTCGACGGCAAGATCGCCCTCATCTCCGGGGGCACGAGCGGCATCGGCGCGGCGACGGCCCGGCTCTTCCAGTCGGAAGGGGCGACGGTGGTCGTCACCGGCTCGAGCCAGGCGTCCGTCGACAAGGCCCGGGCCGAACTGCCCGGCGTCGAGGCGATCGTCTCCGACGCCGCCGACACCGGCGCCACGAAGGCCCTCGTCGACCGGGTCAAGGCCAGCCACGGCCGCATCGACGTGCTCTTCGTCAACGCCGGCATCGCCAGGTTCGCGCCCGTCGAGCGCGTGGACGAGGAATTCTACGACAGCCAGTTCGACGTGAACGTGAAGGGCGCCTTCTTCCTCCTCAAGCACGCCGCCCCGGCGATCCCCGACGGTGGGGCGATCATCCTCACCGCCTCGGTGGCGGGAGCGTCGGGCGGCCTGCCGGGGGCCACGATCTACGGGGCCACCAAGGCCGCCCTGCGCTCCTTCGGGCGCACCTTCGCCAAGGAGCTCCTGCCGCGCGGCATCCGGGTCAACACCATCAGCCCCGGCCCGATCGTCACTCCCATCCTCGACAAGAACGGCTTCACCGCGGCCCAGAAGGACGCCTTCATCGCCGGCGCGGCGACGCGCATCCCGCTCGGCCGCACCGGCACGGAGGCGGAGGTCGCCGCCGCCGCCCTCTACCTCGCCGCCGACGCCACCTACACCACCGGCGCGGAGCTGTTCGTCGATGGCGGTCTCATCGATATCTGAGGCGCTGGCGGCCCGAAGCCAAGCTTAGCGGTCTCCCAGGTCGTTTTGCCGCGGGTGGGGGTGGTTGTTGCCGAGACGATTTTCGCGGAAAAGGCCGAGGTATTGTGGAGGCGACACCTTAGTGCTGAGCTATAGACTGTATTTCCTGGGGCGCGAAGGGCGGATCACCAGCGCGGTGGAACTCGAGTGCTCCAGCGACGAAGAGGCTCTCGAGGCCGTCGAGGCGCATGCCGATGGTCGCCCCATGGAACTGTGGCAGCAGGCCCGCAAGGTCCGGGAGTTCGCGGCGCAGAAGTTCGCCGTCGGCGTACGCTGACTCCGTCGCCTCGCCGTTACAGAATTCCGCTCGCTCGATAGAGTAGAGAATGCCGCGCACGTCGGGGCCGGGCGCGTGCGACGGCCGCGCCGGGCGTGATGTATTCGGCGATCCTATCCATGGGGCGCCCCGCAAGAGCCAAGTATAAAGACAACAGCGATACGCGCGGATGACTGGCGTGTCCCGCACCGGCGGCCCGCTGCGCGTCCATAGACCGGCGCCGCCGGCGCCAAACCCTGGCCCAACCGTGGAACCAATTGACCTTGCAGGGCTTTGCGGCGCCCCGGATGTCGCCTTGAAGTTACCCCATGCCTGATCGTCAACTAAGGTAAGTTGTCGGAAATTGGTCGTGACCGGGTCGGCATCATGGAGAATCGCATGATTTGCCTGTGGCAAACCGCCGCAGCGTATACATCGTTTCACCGTGTATCGCCTGTGATATAAAGTATTCACAGGGACGGTTTCAAGCTTTGCCGGTGCTCAACAAGCTCTGGGCCTCGGATGATGGCGCTCGGAAGGACGCGATTAACATGAAATTGCATGCAAAGTGGTGGGCCGCCCTGGCGTTGCTGGGCTCGGCCTCAGGGCAGGCGTTTGCCCAAAATCAGCCGATCGAAGTGCAACCGGCCCCTGTTCATCAAGTCATCGACAGTGACGACGACGCCGGACCGGCCGGTCTTCCGGCCGCCAATACAAGTGAATCGGCCGCCTTGGCGCCCGAGGGGGCCCTTGCGCCCCCGCCGGCCGCCGATCCCGGGCCCCGGGTCGCGATTTCCCGGCGCCTCATCGACGCCGCCGGCGCCTTCGACGGCTACATGCATAGGGCCAGCGCCATCAAGGCCGACTTCAACAACGGCGCCATGGTGGCCCACGCCGTCGCCCTCGGCTCCGTCTACGAGCCCAACCAGCTCCAGCAAGGCGCCATCGCCTACGCCGCCCTGGTGGCGCTGCAGGATCCCCTGTTCGTCCAGGCGGTCCAGGACGCCGGCTCGTCTCCGGGCGCCCGCGAGGCCTTCGCGGCCCGGCTGGCGGACGAGCCGCAGTGGGTGCTCAACGCCGGCGCCGCCCGCCGGGCGGCCACCCGGGTCTCGGCGGTCCTCGGCCGGATGGGCGCCCAGCTGGTCATGGCCGGCGCGGCGGTGAAGCAGGCGTCCTATGACCTGCAGATCCAGGGCTGGTCGAAGGGGCCGATCGTGGGAGGTGACGCGCGCCTGGCGCGGATCAAGGCCCAGTCCGCGATGCCGGTCTCGCTGGTCGTCGCCGACCAGACCCACCTGATCGGCGGTCTCGCGGCGTTCAGGGCAGGCGAGGGCGCGTCCTCGGCCGAGGCGGAGACGGCGACCGCGGTGGTGACGCGGGGCATGGCGCTCGCCGCCCTGGCCGTGCTCGGCAAGGCGGGGGACGACCAGGCCCAGCGGGTCGATGCTCTGCTCAACGATCCCCTCGACGCCGAATGCCTGAAGATGGCCAAGCTCAACGACTACCAGTGCCTGGCAGTGGCGGGCCCGCACTACGAGAACCTGTTCTGTCTCGGCAATCACGCGATGATGGATACGGGCAAGTGCATCGTCTCGGCCGCGGGAGGCGGCCAGGAAGCGCTGCTGACCCAGGCCGACCGGCGCTCGGTGTTCGTGCCTGTCGCCATGAACACCACGGAGCAGGGGCCCGAGCGCAACGCCGCGTTCAACACCACGCCCGCTGCCGCCGGCATCCCGGTGCCGGTGGCCGCCGTCGCGGCTCCCGCGAACTACTCTCCCTATACGGGGCCGACCGAGTAGTAAGAGCGCGTTCCGAAAAGGGGGAACCGGTTTTCGGAACAGAACGCGCCTCACGGCAAAAGACCGGAGCGGCGATCTGAGTCCATCAGATTGCAATCCGCTCCCGACCTGTCGCGCCTCCGACGAGCGGCAGGCGTCCTGATCTACGGGGGGCGCCTGTGCGCGCCAATACTGTAGTCTGAGGTCTGGCTCCTGGTCCTGAAGCGCCGCCCATAGAGCTCCGCGATGGCGGCGACCGCCCGCTCGGATTCGGCCCGGTCGGGGGTCTCGTTGCTGTCGCCGAAGCCCTTGACGTCGCCGCCCTCGAGCGCCTGCACCACGATCCCGTCCCGGCGCGGCAGCACGTTCACGTCCCGGTAGAAGACGCCGTAGGTCAGTTCCGGCTGCGGGATCAGCCAGCCGATCTGGCCGCGCACCGGGGTGAGGCTGTCATCGTTCCACAGGGCCCGGGCGCCGTAGCCCGGGCAGTTGATCACCACCTTCTCCTTCAGGGCGGTCAGGTCGGCCGGACTGTGGAACTCCGCCCGCTGGAACCGTCCGCCGGCGGCGAAGAAGTCGCTCATGAGGGTGTGGCCATAGTCGGCTACGTTGAACATCAGCGTCGAGCCGCGGGAAACATAGGGAGCGTCGAACGGCGTCGCGCCGGGCGGCAGCCTCTCCGGGGCAGGCGTCAGGTCGACGATGCGGTCGGCGTAGTGGGCGAAACCCAACGTGTCGAGGGCCGTATCCCCCTCGCCCTCGGCCCGCGGATCGCTGTCGAAGACGTTGTAGTGGTCGATCCACTCCACCGGCGTCCCCGGCAGGCCCAGGTACTGGCGATAGGTCTTGAACGAGGTGCGCGCCATGGTTTCCCACAGCGCGCCGAACTGCGGGCCGGCATCCTTGGTCAAGGCGATGCGGGAATCCGGCGTCCAGGCGCCCGTGGCGCGGGCCGAACGCGCCTGGGGCAGCAGGTCGCGCGCATAGATGGTCACCGCCGCGCCCGCCCGCTGGGCCAGGATCGCCGAGGTGAGGCCGAGCGCCCCGCAGCCGATCACCGCCACCTCGCGCGGGCTGCGCGCCATGGCCTTGGCGACAGCGATCGTCCCCGATCCCCACGACAGCGACCAGCCGCTGCCGCCGTGGCCATAGTTGTGCGCCACCAGGGTGTCGCCCAGCATCTCGGTGTCGAGCCGCGGCCCTGCCGCCCGGAACGGACGCAGGCACACGGTGATGTCGAACAGCCGGTCCGCGTGCGCCCGGACCGGCGCGAGCGGCGGTACGGGGTCGTAGGGCGTCGCGGCGGCCATGCGGCCCGGGCCGCGTCCCGCGGGCGTGGCGCAGCCGGCGAGGGCGGTCGACCCCAGGCCGGCGATACCCAGGCCGGCCAGCATGCGCCGCCGATCCAGCCCCGGTCCCCCGCTCGTCATCACCCCACCCCTCCGCTCGCGCACGGACGGACCATAGCACCGGCGCCAGGACTGGATAGGCGGAGGCGCCTCCTAATCTTACTGAGTCAGAAAATCCCCTGATGCTGGGGGATTCGCGGAAGGGGCGGATTTGCTAGCGTAGGTGATTCGTGGATCGGCGAAGCGAGTGGCCATGAACACCTGGACGGAGGAGAGTGAAGCGGCGTTCGACGCCTATGTCGAGGCCCTTGTGGGGGTGATCGGCCATGCGGACCGTGCGGAGCCGTTGAAGGACTACTGCCTTGGGCTGTTGATGCCGGTGGAGCGCAAGAGCGTGGAGCCGTTGGCGGCGGTGACGGCGCCGTCTCGGGTGGCGGCCAAGCATCAGTCGCTGCTGCATTTCGTGGGGCAGGCCCCATGGTCGGACGAAGCCCTGATGAGGCGGGTTCGCGATTGGGTTGTGCCGCAGATGGAACGGCATGGACCGATCCGGGGGTGGATCATCGACGACACGGGGTTTCCGAAGAAGGGCCGGCACTCGGTGGGGGTGGCGCGGCAGTACTGCGGCCAACTGGGCAAGCAGGACAACTGCCAAGTCGCCGTCAGCCTGTCGGTGGCCAACGACGCGGCCAGCCTTCCGATCGGCTATCGTCTGTACCTTCCGCAAGCCTGGGCCGAAGACTCGGAACGGCGCGCGAAGGCCAAGGTCCCGGCGGAGATCGAATTTCAGAGCAAGCCCCAGATCGCCCTCGACCTGATCAAGACGGCCAAGGCTCAAGGCGTCGCGCCCGGCGTGGCTCTGTTCGACGCCGGCTATGGAAACGACGGCGACTTTCGCGCCGACCTAACCGAGATGGGAATGACCTATGTGGCGGGCGTGCCGTCGACCTTGAGCGTCTGGCGTCCGGGCCAAAGCCCCTTGCCGCCCAAGCCCTGGAGCGGCCAGGGCCGCCCCACCTCGCGCCTGCGCCGCGACGCCGATCACCAGCCGCTCTCGGCCAAGGCCCTGGCCGAGGAACTGCCGGCGAAGGCCTGGCGTACTGTCACTTGGCGGGAGGGGACCAATACCGAGCTCAGCTCCCGCTTCGCCGCTCTGCGCGTGCGCACCGCCCACAAGGACTATACCCGTTCCGAGCCTCACCCAGAGGAATGGCTGTTGATCGAGTGGCCCCAAGGCGAGGTCGAGCCAACCAAATATTGGCTCTCCACCCTGCCGCCCGACATCCCCATCGCCGAACTGGTCGACACCGCCAAGCTGCGCTGGCGGATCGAACGGGACTATCAGGAGCTCAAGCAGGAACTGGGGCTGGATCACTACGAAGGGCGAGGATGGCGAGGCTTCCACCACCACGCCAGCCTCTGTGTCGCCGCCTACGGATTCCTGATCTCCCAAAGGGAGACGATTCCCCCCTCAGCTCCAGCTCAAACCCGGGGCTGCCAAGCGCCTGGCCTTCCCGCCGGTTATCGACCCCGCGGCACCCCCGATCCGGCCCGAGCGGCACGTCCCCAACTCGATCCCAACCCTCAGGCGACGGCTCGCCGTCGCCTTGGCAAATCGCCTCCAACGATGTCCATGCTGCACCAGAGCGATGGTCGGCCCGCCAAACACTCGCAATTTATGACGCAGTAAGAC
>JAQGIW010000063.1 GCA_028290905.1 Caulobacteraceae bacterium
GCCGGCGGCGTCGGCCGTCGAACTTCGCGAGCCCGGCGAAGGCCACATGGTCGACAACCATGTTCAGCCCCATGCCGATGGCGTCGGTGGCCACCAGGAAGTCCACCTCGCCCGACTGATAGAGCGCCACCTGGGCGTTGCGGGTTCGCGGCGAGAGTGAGCCCATCACCACAGCCGCCCCACCCCTCTGGCGTCGGATCAGTTCGGCGATGGCGTAGACCTCGTCGGCGGAGAAGGCGACCACCGCCGAGCGACGCGGCAGTCGCGTGATCTTGCGCGCGCCCTCGTAGGTGAGGCTGGAGAACCGCTCCCGCGTGACGATCTCGGCCGCAGGCAGCAACCTCCGGATCAGGGGGGCCATCGTACCCGCGCCCAGGAACATGGTCTCGAAGGTTCCCCGGGCGTGCAGCAGTCGGTTTGTGAAGACGTGGCCCCGCTCCGGGTCGCCCGCCAGCTGGATCTCGTCGACGGCGAGGAATTCCACCTCGCGGTTAAGCGGCATGGCCTCGACGGTGCAAACGAAATAGTGCGCCCGAGGGGGGACGATCTTCTCCTCGCCGGTGATCAGGGCGACGGTCCGCGAGCCCCTGGCCTTGACGATGCGGTCGTAGATTTCGCGGGCGAGAAGCCGCAGCGGCAGGCCGATCATGCCGGACGCGTGGCCAAGCATCCGCTCCACGGCCAAATGGGTCTTGCCGGTGTTGGTCGGGCCGAGAACCGCGACCAGCCTGGACGGCGCCTGTCCGGTGGGCCGATGACTCATGAGACCCCGATGTGGGGCAAGCCGCGGCGAATGGCAATCTCGCCGGCGCGCCAATCTCGGAAGCGTGAAACTTGCGGGTTAACGTGGGATTGCGGCGCCCGTGAACAGGGCCGCAACGAATCATGACCGAATCAGTGATGCCCCCTGATTCGGCTTTCGTTCCCTACGACATATAGTATCCCGAGCACCGCCGTGCACAAGAGCCTGCTTACGTTTACCGGGCCGCCGAAGAGCCCTCAGCGGACTTTGCCGCCAGGCCATATTCCGGGAAGACATCTCCGACAGGTTTGACTTCCGGCAGGATGTAAACGACGCCGCTCGTGCCGGTGAATGCGGGGTGGACCACGGTTTCATAGAATGCCGCCGGCACATTGACGCAGCCATACGATATTCGCCTGACGCTCGGGTCGGCCGTCGCCAATCGCCACGCGCGATGGTCCCGGGGATCGCCCTTTATCACCCGGTGCAGGGACAGGGCTGCGCCATAGTCTATCCACAGGATGTCCTGCTCGAAGTCATGCCCGAGACCGGCGACAAACCGACCGGCCGGCGTGGTGCGCTCCTCAGGGCGGATGGTCGCCAGCTTGCGGCTGCCGATCCCTGGCGCCGAGTCATCGCCGCGCGCGAGCCCCAGCAGAACCGGCGCGGCGCCGAGCAGCAGACCCTGGCCGTCGAAGACGAAGGCCTCGGCGCCCACCTTGTCGATGATGATGAACGGAGCTCCATGGTTATCACCCGCGGCGATCACCCAGTCCGCTACGCGCATCGTATCCCCGGACGCCGCTTCTCCCTTGAAGCGCGCATGCGCCGGTAGCGGCGCCGCGGCCGGCGGCCCGCCGGCGAGCGAGGCCGACGGATCGGCGGCGGCGGTGAGGGGCGTGAGGCAGAGGGCCGCCACCGCCATGGCGAACCGCCGCGCGGCGTCATCCACGGATAGCTTCCCTCGCGGGCGACGGCGCAAGGCCGAAGGGCGCCACATGAAGCTTGGTCTGGTGGTCGGGCCGCGGGCAGCCTCCCGAGGCGTCCACCCCCTGGTGGTAGAACTTCTGCCACTTCTCCGCCGGCGCCGACGGAGGGTGGGATCTCATCCGGCCCTGGAACTCATAGCGCGACCGACTCCACGCCTCGAACCGGGCCATGAGTTCAGGATCGTCGCCGATCGGCGCGAAGGTCGGGGTCACGCTGTCGATGACCCGGCGTTCCACGGGGAAGATGAAACAGATCGGCTCGCCCTCCTCGAAGCGCACCGGATGATTTGGCCGCGTGAGCTTCCAGTTCATGGTGAAGGTGAACGGCGCCCAGTCGGTCTCGACCAGTCCGGTCAGGGGAGATGTCCCATCCTTGGCGCTGTTGGGCGGGCCTCCCGCCCAGAGATTCCATCCCGCCGGCGTCCGAAATATGCCGGCGATATGAAAGGTCACCGTTCCCAAGCCGAACAGAGCGACCGCCGCGTCGTGGTCCTGACCGCCAGGGTCGGGGCGAACCACCACATCCTCCGCCGCCGGACCGCCATTCCAGATGACTTCGCAGCCGCGGGGATTGAGAATCTCCCAACCGTGACTGTTGGCGATACCGAGCGGAAGACAACGATAGGCGAACGACTCCGGGCTTGCATCCATCCACTCGCGTCGCGGAGACGCGGGCCGAATGCGCGGCGCCCAGCCTGGATAGACGAAGCATTTCAGTTCCATGGACGGGACCTAGTGGCGATCCTGCTTGCGTGGGTAGACGACGACAGGGGGCCTGGGCGTCATGGTGATGCGCGGCGACATCTGGACCGGCCGCGCCACGACGGGGGTCGGGACCGGCGCCGTGTAGACCACCGGGACCGGCATCCTGACGCCACCGCCGAGCACGGCGAGGATGAGCCCGGGGGGCGCCCCAACCGCCTGGGGCGGGAACCCTTGGGGCAATTGCGTCGTGGTCGGAGTCGGGGTGGGTGTCGGAGTAGGCGTCGGTGTCGGTGTCGGCGTCGGCGTGGGTGTCGGAGTAGGAGTCGGCGTCGGTGTCGGAGTGGGTGTCGGAGTTGGCGCTGGGGTCGGAGTGGGTGTCGGCGTCGGCGTCGGAGTCGGCGTCGGAGTGGGCGTCGGTGTCGGGGTCGGGGTCGGTGTCGCCGTAATCGTCCCGCTGGTCCTGAACACATGCGTGCAGCAGTCAGCCGCCAGCACATAGGCGCCCGCGTTCGGGCCGCTGAGGCTGTAGCCGGCATACGTGATGCCGATGCCCGTCCCGGCGCTCGCGGTATCGAAGACCGCCGTGGCCCCGGGGCCGGCCACCAAGGTGACGCCGGTGGGGGCGCCGGATGCGGGGGTGCTCCTGAAACTCGATAGGGTCGTCCCGGTCCCGCCGTCGAAGACCTTGTCCCCGTTCGGGAAGACCAACATGTATTCGGCGAGGGTCGCGCCTCCCGTCAGGGTGAAATGAGGCAAATAGGCCGTCGGCGTCGCATAGGAGACTGGATTGTAGTCGATGCTGACGGTCGCCTGGGGACCCGTGACCGTGACGGGGGGAGCGAGGGGATCAAAGACCACCGTGCCTGCGGCGACTCCCGGTCCGGTCCCGGCATAGCCCGCAATCAGCACCAAGCCCGGGGCCAGGTTCAAGCTCTGAGCGGGAATAGTGCTTCCCCGCGTCAAGGTCATCGCCGCCATGATGTCGACGTTGCGTCCCGCGCATATCGTGATATTGCCGTCGGTTGTTGTGATGGCCGACGCTGTATTCACGAATACATCCTGCCCGGCGCTCACCAGAATACTTCCGTTGACCGTTGTTACGGCAGCATTTACGTTGGCGTCGCGGCCGCAGCACACCACGAAGTTACCGTTGGTAGCGGTGATCGCCTTGTTCACATTGACGTCGCGAAGGGCGTTCAAAGTGAGGGTGGTTGTGCTCGGCGTCGCCGTCCAGCTGACCGCTTCATTGACGTTGATGTCGCCGTTGCCGGGTGTCGCCGTGTGCAGACTGGTCACGGGCGGTGTTCCGGCGGTCGTGACGTCCGGCCCGGTCATCGTGCTGATGACCACGCTGTTGGTCACCAGCATGGCGGACAGGGTTGCTCCCGAGATGTTGCCGCCCGCGGCGATGGTGAAGTCCTGCGGGTCGATCCGCCAGGTTCCGGTCAGCCCCATGGGCGCGGCGGTGGTGATCTTGGTGTCGTTCGCGACGTTCACATTCGACGCGGAGGTTTCGATGAAGCCTCCATTGCCGCCGACCGGCGCGCTGGCGTCCAGCACGCCGCCCACGTTCACCGCGCCGCTTTGCATGTCGCCCAGGAGCACGATCATGCCTTCATGCGACTCAAGCGTCCGCGCCTCTATGACGCCGGTATTGTTCACGACGGTTTTGAGCAGTTGCCCCGCCGCCTGGGCGGTCAGCAGGACCTGCCCGCCATTCGCCGTGATGAGGCCGCCGTTCTGAACCAGCGCCTTCACCGCGCCCTTGTCGATGGCGACCGTGAGCAGGCCGTCCCCGGCGACGTCCAGCGTCATCGCGGCGCCGGCGGCGAGGACGACCGTGCCCAGCCTGGCCGAGATGACGCCGTTGTTGCCCACGCTGGCGCCCAGCAGGGCCACATAGCCACCGTCCGCGTGGATGGAACCCTGGTTGAGGACGGAGCCGCCAGTTCCGGCAAAGTTGTAGCGGCCGGCCATGAAGTTCGCGTCGCTGATATTCAGCGTCGACGCCACCAGGCCCCCGACACTCACCTGGGCGCCCCTTCCGAACAGGACCCCGCTGGGATCGATCAGGAATATCCTGCCATTGGCTGTCAGACTGCCCATGATCAGGGCCGGATTTTCGCCGGTCACCCGATTGAGCGCCACCGAAGCGCTGTTGGGTTGGGCGAAGACGACGGATTCCCCCGAGCCTATGTTGAAGCTTTGCCAGTTGATCGCCGCGTTCTGGCTCGACTGGTTGATCCTCAGGGCCCCCGGGGCGCCCGCGAACGTCGCGCTCCCTGCCGAAACCGTCGCCCCGACGGGCAAGGCGTGGGCGCTCGGGGCGAGCGAAAGGGCCATCGTACCCGCCAGGGCCGTCGCACTCAGCAGGGACGGCCTGCGGCCAGCCCACGCGCGCACGTTCGATCGGGATTTGCGAACACTCATGACACTAATTTCCAGATGAATTTGGTTATCGAGCGGGCCGGTCGGAGGACCGGCACCGTCATCAGAAGAACTTCACGACCTGAAACCAGAATATTCCTGGACGATCGGGCGCCGAGGTCGCCTTGGCGTCACCCAGCCTGAAGGCGTAGGATGCGCTGATCAGGTAGTCATTGGGCTTGGACCAGTTTATTCCTACCCCAGCGCCGCTGCGGTGCAGGGTGTTGGGGCCGGCAAACCATGGGGTCTTGCTGGATCTGACCTCGCCGTTATCGAAGAACCCGATCAGTTGAAACTCGCCCGGCAGGGTATCGATCGGCTTGGGAAGGGCCAGGCGCGCTTCGACGGTGGCGATATAGCCTTCGTCGCCATAGGCCTCGCCCTCCGGATAGGCGCGCACGCCATAGGCGCCGCCTAGCTCCATCTTTTCGGAGATATCGAGATTCTTGGACGCGAGCTGTCCCCTGAACGCCGCATAGAGCGACAGGGGGCCGGTCAGGGTCTGCAGCCGGTCCAGGCTGACGGCGACCTTCGCATACCCACCGTTGCTGCGGGCCGTCGCCGCGTCCGCCGCTCGCGCCAGGGGGGTCCGGATGTCGAGGTCGCCGAACGTCCCGTAGAGCGAATAGGTGTCCCACCCGCCACCGCCCAATGTGTCGCGGTGATTGCCGTTGAATCCGATCGTGCCGACCACCGCCCGCTTGTCGGTTACGGTCGAGGTCAGTCCGATACGGTCCCGGAAGGTGCGGTAGTCGACATCGGCCAGCGCGTAGAGATTGTTGGCGCGCGACCGGATCAGCGGATAGCTGGCGTAGACGCTGGCGATCTGTTCGTTCCCGTCCGCGTCCAGGCTTGAGAACGTATCGCCCAGCCGGTACCAGAAGGCGGAGTACGCCGCTCCCAGGGAGGCCACGCCCAATGGGGCCTGATAGGCGCCGCGGACGTAGTTCAGCCCCTCGCCGGACGTGAGCACGCGCAGACTGGCGACGTCTCCGATCCCCAGCGGTTCGTTGAAGTTCACCGTCCCGCCGCCACGGTAGGCGCCCGTATAGCGATTGCCCGCGTTGTCGGCTTCCAGGTTGCCGGATATCCGGCGCCCCGGATCGATATCGACCGTCAGATCCGAACTGCCCGGAGGACCGCCCGGACTGAGGGTGGAGTGCACTTGGACGCCGGGAATATCCGAGAGCAGCAGCAGCCGGCGCTCCAGGCGCGCGCTCTCGACGATATCGCCGCTGTTAAGACCGGCGAGAATCCCACGCGGCACGCCATTCCACAGGCGCGCTCGGTTTTGCAGCGCGATCTTGTCGTAGTGGCCCTCGATCACGGCGATGGTCACCGCCCCGTCGCGGATCTCCTGGGCCGGCAGGTAGGCCTGGGCGACGAAATAGCCATGCCTGCTGTAGTACTCGGTGATCCGCTGCGCCATCCGCCGCAGGTCGGACAGGGTCAGGACAGCGCCGGACCTGAACTGGGCGACGGCGATCAACTCGCCTTCGGAAAAGCGCGTCTGACCGGTCACGTGCAGGGTCCGGACGAGAGCGCCCACGCCATCGGCGGTCGGGGGGGCCGGAGCCCCGCGCCGTTCGACCCTCATGTCGGGGATGGACTTTTGCGGGACCGGAGCGGGTGGCAGTTGCTGGATCTGGCCGCCGGCCCCGGTGACCTGCTGGGCCATGGCATTGGAACTTGCGGCAAGGAAAGCAAACAAGAACCAGTGGGTGGAATTCAAGACAATCTCACTTCCATTAATATTATCCCCACAACCCCAAGTGCATCAGTGCCTCAAAAGTTGCAATAATTCATTGAAGGCACAGCTTTATATTGGTTTGCATTTGAACTTCTTAGGCGTTTCACCCACCGTTTTCTTTGGGATAATTAAGAGACTGAGCATGGAAACAGCCGGTTTTCGGAACGAAAAGCGCGCAATTGTTGATACGCCCAAGCGGAATTCCTAGGCGCTACACGGTTGCCGCGCTCAGGCTCGCAGTCCAACGGCTGCGGATATCGTCCGCGCCTCCGCCGCGACCCTGGATTTGGGCCTTTGGCTTGACGCCGGCGACGCCCTTCGCCTATATCGCCGCCTCCCGAGCGGGGACCCCCGCCCGTCCCTTTTCCCTGGATAGAGCTTCGCGCCATGTCACGCCGCTGCGAACTCACTGGCGTCGGTCCGATGATCGGCCACAACGTGAGCCACTCGAACGTCAAGTCCAAGCGGCGCTTCCTACCCGCCTTGTCCCCAGCCAGCCTGCGTTCGGAGAGCCTCGGCCAGACCTTCAGGCTGCGTATCAGCAACGCCGCCCTGCGCACGCTGGATTTCCGCGGCGGCCTGGACGTCTTCCTCCTGAAAGCGAAGGACGAGGCCCTGTCGCCGCGCGCCCTGAAGATCAAGCGGCAGGTCAAGGCCAAGGTCGCCAACACGCCCGCGGCGTAACCACGCTCGTTTGAGACAACCAATCCGCTCAATCCCCGCGAAAGCGGGGACCCAGCGGTTTGCACCGACACGGTCAGCGCTTTTGGCCCTGAGCGTTGGCGGCCGCGCGAACCTTTGCATCCCCGCCAATTGCTTTCCGGACAACGCTGCGCCCCGCTTCGCGAGGATGAGCGGAGGGGGGCTCAGCTCGTCAGCAGCGCCGGCCCGGCGTCGCGGACGTCCAGGCAGCCGGTGAGCGACATGGCCAAGCGCAGCTCCTGGCGCATGATCGCGAGCATGCCGGCCACCCCCGCCTCTCCGCCGCCCCCCAGGGCGTAGGCCCAGGCGCGGCCGATCAGGCAGGCCTTCGCCCCCAGGGCCAGCGCCTTGAGCACATCCAGTCCCGACCGTACGCCGCCGTCCATCAGCACGGTGAGCTCGTCGCCCACCGCCTCGACGATCGCCGGCAAGGCGGCGATCGACGACGGCGCGCCGTCAAGCTGGCGCCCCCCGTGGTTGGAGACCACCAGACCGTCGACGCCGCAGCGCAGGGCGTCCCGCGCGTCCTCGGGGTCAAGCACGCCCTTCAGGACCAGGGGACCCGGCCAGCGCTCGCGGACCCAGTCGATGTCCCGCCAGGTCACCGACGGATCGAAGTTGCGGCCGATCCAGCCCATGTATTCCTGCAGCGTGCCGAGGTCGGTGCTGGCGGCGGAGATGTTCCCCAGCGAATTGGGCCGGCCGTTCACCAGCACATCCCAGAACCAGTCGGGATGGGCCACGCCGTCGATGGCTTGGCGCACGCGCGCGCCGGGCGTGGCGGCGTTCAGGCCATTGCGCGCGTCGCGGTAGCGCGCGCCGGGGACCGGGAGGTCGACCGTGAACAACAGGACCGGGCAGCCCGCGCCGCGGGCGGTGGCCAGGAGCTCGGTCATGAAGCCCCGGTCCTTGATCATATAGAGCTGGAACCACGGGGGTTCGGCCGCCGCGGCCACCTCGGCGATCGGGCACACGCTTACCGTCGAGAGGCTGAAGGGCACGCCCGCCGCCTTGGCGGCCCGCGCCGCCTGAGCCTCGCCGCGGCGGGCGTACATCCCGGCCAGACCCACCGGCGCGAGCACGACCGGCATGGACAGCTTCTGGCCGAACACCTCGGTCGTCATCGACAGCGTCGAGACGTCCCGCAGCACGCGCTGGCGCAAGGTCAGGGCCGCCACGTCGGCCACATTGGCCGCCAGGGTGACCTCGCCATACGAGCCGCCGTCGATGTAGTCGAAGAGCACCTTGGGGAGGCGCCGCCGCGCCGACTCGCGAAAGTCGGCGACGCAGGCCGGCGTCACGCCGCGGTCTCGCGCACCCGCCGCCCGCCGGCCGCGCGGCTGGGCGGCGTGGCCGGACCACCCTGCATGCTGGGCAGCGGCTGCAGGAGAGCGGCGCTGGCCCGGCTCGCGGCGCGTGGCTCCTCCTCGAAGAGGGCCGCCAACTGTTCGGTGATCGCCCCGCCCAGCTGTTCGACGTCGACGATGGTGACCGCGCGCCGGTAGTAGCGCGTGACGTCGTGGCCGATGCCGATGGCGATCAGTTCCACGGGACTCTTGCCCTCGATCTCGGAGATCACCCGGCGCAGGTGACGCTCCAGGTAGTGGCCGGAGTTCACCGACAGGGTGGAATCGTCCACCGGAGCGCCATCGGAGATCACCATCAGGATCTTGCGTTGCTCGGAGCGCCCGATCAGCCGCTGGTGCGCCCACATCAGCGCCTCGCCGTCGATGTTCTCCTTCAGCAAGCCCTCGCGCATCATCAGCCCGAGGTTCTTGCGCGCCCGCCGCCACGGCGCGTCCGCGGACTTGTAGATGATGTGGCGCAGGTCATTCAGCCGGCCTGGCGAGGCCGGCTTGCCCGCCTTCAGCCAGTCGTCGCGCGAGGCGCCGCCCTTCCAGGCCCGGGTGGTGAAGCCGAGGATCTCCACCTTCACCCCGCACCGTTCGAGGGTGCGGGCCAGGATGTCGGCGCACACCGCCGCCACCATGATCGGCCGCCCGCGCATGGAGCCGGAATTATCGATCAGCAGGCTGACGACGGTGTCGCGGAACTCGGTGTCCTCCTCCTGCTTGAAGGAGAGCGGCGCGGTGGGATCGATGATCACCCGGGTCAGGCGCGCCACATCGAGCAGGCCCTCCTCGAGGTCGAAACTCCATGAGCGGTTCTGCTGGGCGAGCAGCTTGCGTTGCAGGCGGTTGGCCAAGCGCGAGACGACGTTGGAGAGGCTGGCCAGCTGCTGGTCGAGGTAGGCGCGCAGGCGCGTCAATTCGTCGGGCTCGCACAGCTCCTCGGCGGCCACCACCTCGTCGTGCTGGGCGGTGAAGATCTTGTAGGCGGGCTCGGCCCGGCCGCTGTCCTTGATGTCCGGCCGGGCGGGGCGGTCGCCCTCGGTCATGTCGAGCTCGTCTTCCGAGATCTCGGAATTCTCGTCGTCCTCGACGTCCGTGACCTGGCTCTCGGCGGACTCCGACTCGCGCTGGCTGGTCTCGCCGTCATCGGAGGCGTCGCTCTGCGGCGTCTGTTCCTCGCCCTCGCCCTCGCCGTCGTTGGAGGCCTCCGCCTCGCCGTCCTCGTTCTGGTCGTCCTCGGCGTCCTGGTCCGGCGCGTCGGACAGGTCGTCGGCCATGAACAGGTCGCGCACCACCGCGCGGGCAATGCGCGCGAACGCCTTCTGGTCGGAGATCGCGTCCGTCAGGCGATCGAGGTCGGCCCCCGCCTTGGCCTCGATGTCGCCGCGCATCGCCTCGACCAGGGCCAGGGCGGCGGTAGGCGGCGGCGCGCCGGTCAGACGCTCACGGACGATCAGCGCCACAACGTCGGCCACCGGCGCGGCCGCCGGATCGATCACGTGGTTCATGCCCTTGCGCAGGGCGGCCTGCTCCCAGACGGCGCCGAGGTTGGCCTTCACACCGGCCAGAGCGTTGGCGCCGATCGCCTCGATGCGCGCCTGCTCCAGGGCGTCGTAGACTTGGCCGCCTTCCAACGACTTGGGCTTGAAGCGGGCGTGGGCGGTCCCGTCGTGGTGGGCGACGCGCAGCGCCATCTGGTCGGCCAGGCCGCGCAGGCGCGTTGATTCCGGACCGCTGAGCTCCCGGGGCGGATGGGGCAGGATGGCCCGGTTGCCGGCCAGGCTCGGGCCGTCGCCGGAGAACACCACCTCCAGGTCGGGTTGCTCGGCAAGCGACCGCGTGGCGCCCATGAGCGCCCGCTTGAAGATCTCGCCGGGGCTTTCTTTATGGGACATTGCGAAGGACGTTAGCGCGCGAGGGGTGGGCCTGAAAGGAAAAAGGCGGCGCGGGCGCTTCCCGCCGAGATGGATGCGGCTCGGCGATCAGGAAGCGCTCCAGACGTTTGACCCTAGCCGGCGAGCCTGGCCATGACCTCGTCGTCGATGTCGGCGTTGGTCCAGACACTCTGAACGTCGTCGTCGTCTTCCAACGCGCCGATCAGCTTCGCCAGGGTGGCCGCCTCGGCCTCGCCCACCGGCACGCCGCTCCTGGGGCGCCAGACGATGGCGGTGGACTTCGCGGGACCGAGGCTGGATTCCAGGGCGTCGATCACCGCGCCCACGTCCTCGAAGGCGGCGCGGATCACGTGCCCCTCGGCGTCGCTCTCGGCGTCCTGCGCCCCGGCCTCGATGGCCGCCTCCAGCACCGCCTCCTCGGCGCCCGCACCGGGCGGATAGACGATCTCGCCGACCCGTTCGAACATGAAGGCCACCGAGCCGGCGTCGCCCATGTTGCCGCCGTTCTTGCCGAACAGCGTCCGCACATTGGCGGCGGCGCGATTGCGGTTGTCGGTCAGCACCTCGACGATCAGGCCGACGCCGCCCGGGCCGAAGCCCTCGTAGCGGATCTCCTCATAGGTGTCGGCGTCTCCGCCCTGGGCCTTCTTGATCGCCCGGTCGATGTTGTCCTTGGGCATCGACTCGGCCTTGGCGTTCGCGATAGCCAGGCGCAGGCGCGAATTGGCCGCCGGATCGGGCAGGCCCTGCTTGGCCGCCAGGGTAATGTCCCGCGACAGCTTGGAGAACAGTTTCGAGCGGAGGGAATCCTGGCGGTCCTTGCGGAACTGGATATTCTTGAACTTCGAGTGGCCGGCCATCTTATCTATGAGGTCTGGTTGGGGTGGGCGCTTCTAGCGCAAACGCCATCCAGGTGGAATCACCTGGATGGTGATGATTTGCGCGAGACTCATACACTGGGGCGTTCGCTGATCGCCGAACCAGTTCCCGGTTCGGCGGCGAACGCCCTGGCGCCACTGGCGCCGCGACGCCAGTTCGCGCCGCCCTATGGTCTCGCGGAACCCGGAATTTCAAGGAAGAGCCGATGTCCGACGACCCCGATCCCGAAGCCAAGGCCCACGCCGACCCGTTCGCCGAGGCTCCGGCGCCTCCAGACCCGATCGTGGAGTGGCAGCCCAACCGGCGGCGTCTGGGCGACCGCCTGGCCGGCGCGGTCGGCCCGGCGCGGCGCAGCGGGGCGATGGCGGTGGGCGCCCTCGCCATCGGAGCCTTCGCCGTGGGCGCCCTGGCCATCGGAACCCTGGCCATCGGCCGGCTCGCCGTAGGCCGGGCGCGGGTCAGGACCTTGCGCATCGACCGGCTGATCATCGGGCGGATCGAGCGGGACTGATCCCGTCGGCGACGCGCTCGACCGGGGCTCCCGCGACCATCGGCATCGCCTGGGCGAGGCGCCCGCCTATACGGATAGGTTCGACGCCGCAGGCGAGGCCAGTGGCGTCGTCGGTCTCCACGAACACGCCGCAGACGGTGGCCGGGCCCTCGGCCGGCTTGAACCGGCCGCCGGAGATGCGGGTGGTGAAACGGCGCAGCGGCTCCTCCTTCTGGTTGCCAATAACGCTGTCGTAGTCGGCGCACGCCCCGGCGTCGGTCTGGTAGGCCGTCCCGCCGTCCAGGATCTGGGCGTCGGCCGTGGGAACATGGGTGTGGGTGCCCACCACCAGGCTGGCCCGGCCGTCGCAGAAATGGCCCATGGCCATCTTCTCGGAGGTGGCTTCGGCGTGCATGTCGACAACCACCGCGTCGGCGACCTCGCCCAGCGGACAGGCGTTCAGCTCGGCGTCCACCGAGGCGAAGGGATCGTCCAGTGAATCCATGTGGACCCGCCCCAGTAGGTTGATCACCAGGATCCGGCGGCCGCCCGCGACGTCGAAGAGCTGCGCCCCGCGGCCGGGGGCCCGCGACATCGCCGGATAGTTGAGGGGGCGGATGAGGCGCGGTTCGCGCACGATGTAGGTCAGCGCTTCCTTCTGATCCCAGGAATGGTTCCCGAGCGTCAGGCAGTCGGCGCCGGCGTCGAAGAGTTCCCCCGCCGTCGCCTCGGTGATGCCGAAGCCGGCCGCGGCGTTCTCGGCGTTGACGATCACGAAATCGAGGCCGAGACGCCGGCGCAGACTGGGCAGGTGTTCCGCCAGGCCTTCCCGGCCCGACCGTCCGACGATGTCGCCGAAGAAGGCTATACGCATGACCTATCCTTTTCGAACGCGATATAGCCCCTTTCCGTCAAAACGGCGTCCAGTCGTTCGTCGCCGGGTCCCATGGGCGCCCGGTCGACTTCCTGGCCGGCGAAGGCGAGGCCGACCGCGAACACCGCGCCCCGGCTTCGCATCTGTCGAAGCGTCCGGTCATAGAAGCCGCCACCCTGACCGAGGCGGCCGCCGACCCGATCGAAGGCCAGAAGCGGGACGATCAGGAGGTCGGGAACGAGGACCCTTGCCGAGGGAGGCGGCGCCGGCAGACCGATCAGATCGGCCGCCAGGTCCTTGGGTTCGCCCGCTTCCCGGAAGATCAGCGGCGCGTCCCGGTCCGTCACCGCCGGCAACAGAATGCGCGCCCCGGCCGCAGCCAGACGCTGCAGCAGCGGCGCCGGATCGATCTCCGATTCCAAGGCCAGATAGCCGGCGACGATGGGGGCGGGCGGCCACAGGCTCAGCGGGGCCAGGGCCGCGGCCCGGCTTGACGCCTCGTCGCGCTCCGGGGCCAGCGCGCGGCGGAGGGCGCGAAGCCGGCGGCGCATCGGGGCCTTGTCGGCGTCTGTCAGGGGAGTGGAGTGCAAGCGAAATCCTGGTCCCGGCTCTAAAGAGGCCGGGGTGGCGGCGCCGCGGAACCGTGAAGGCGTTTCAATCCCCTCGGACCTGGAAGACCAGGTGGGCGCCGTGTGTCCGGGACCACGATCCCGGACAGGGACAGCTCCCTATGGAGGCGATAAGGTCCCCGGGATGTGTTGCCTTCGACGCGAGCCGCAGCAGACCCGCCACCCGCCAACCTAGGCGCGCGGGCGCGTCATCACAAGAGCAGCGTCGGTCCGCCGGACGTTTCGGGCGCCATGTCGTCCAGCCGGTCCGCCGCAGCGTCCAACGCCGCCACCGCCGTGGACGCCAGGCGGTCGAGGGACTGCTCGTACTCCGCGGCGCGGGTTTCGGCCGCCTGGATGGCGGCCTGCGCCTCGTTCAGCTCGTCGGCGATCATCAGGGCGGCCATCAGAATGAGGCGCGCCTCGCCCGGCGCTCCGGCCTCGGGCGCGACCTGGCGGACCTTTTCGTCGATCCGCGCCGCCAGGGCGCGAACGTGGGGTTCGCCGCCGTCGTCGCACCCCACCACATAGGGCTTGCCATTGATCTCCAGGGTCACCCGGCCCACGCCGCTAGCCTTTCCCCTCACGGACCGGAGCGCGATCCTGGTCGCCCAAAGCGTTGTCTCCCAGCGCGCCGCGTAGTTCGGCGATGGCGGTCGCCAGCGCCTGCGAGGCCTCGGCCCCCGCCGCCTCGAGTTCGCGCTCGCGGCCGCGCGCGGCGTCCAACTCGGCGGCGAGACGGGCGCGATCCTCTTCGATCAGGCTGCCGCCCTGGGCTCCGGCTTCCGCAATGCGGCGGGAGATTCGCTGGTCGAGCAGGGTCGCGGCGCGGTCGAGCCGGCGTACCGCCCGGTCGATCCGGGTCTCACGACTCGGTTCCTCGCTCATCCGCATACTCCCCTTTCTGGTGGCGACCCTACACGGCGCGCGCCGTGCGGGCAAAGCCGGCAGCGATCGCGCCGCCTTGACGGCAGCCCCACCCGACTCCAAAACCCCCGCCTCGCCTGCCCCGGAGGACCTTTCCATGACCGTTCGCGTCGCCATCAATGGCTTTGGCCGCATCGGCCGGCTGGTCCTGCGCTCCATCGTCGAACACGGCCGCCGCGACATCGAGGTGGTGGCGATCAACGATCTGGGTTCGGTGGAGGCCAATGCTCACCTCCTGCGGTACGATTCCGTACACGGCCGCTTCCCCGGGATCGTCGCCACCGAGGGCGACAGCATCGATGTGGGCATGGGCAGGATCAAGGTCACCGCGATCCGCAACCCCGCCGAGCTGCCCC
Source organism: Caulobacteraceae bacterium (assembly GCA_028290905.1). Classification (GTDB taxonomy): domain Bacteria; phylum Pseudomonadota; class Alphaproteobacteria; order Caulobacterales; family Caulobacteraceae; genus Acaudatibacter. The sequence continues at coordinate 14,697 of JAQGIW010000063.1, forward strand.
ACAAGGACCTCGGCGTCGATATCGCCCTGGAATGCACCGGGCTGTTCACGACGCGGGACAAGGCCGCCGCTCACCTGGCGGCCGGAGCGCGCAAGGTCCTGGTCTCGGCCCCCTGCGACAACGCCGACAAGACCGTCGTCTTCGGGGTCAACGCCGAGACCCTCACCGCCAACGATCTGGTGGTCTCCAACGGCTCGTGCACGACCAATTGCCTGGCGGCCGTGTGCAAGGTGCTGCTGGCCTCGTGCGGCATCGAGCGCGGCTACATGACCACCGTCCACTCCTACACCGGCGACCAGCCGACCCTGGATACGCTGCACAACGACCTCTACCGTGCCCGCGCCGCGGCCCTGTCGATGATCCCCACCTCCACCGGGGCGGCCAAGGCCCTGGGCCTCGTCCTGCCGGAGCTGACCGGCAAGCTGGACGGCTCGTCGATCCGCGTGCCCACCCCCAATGTCTCCGTGGTCGACCTCAAGATCGTCCCGGGTCGCACGGTCACCGTGGCCGAGATCAACGACGCCATGTCGAAGGCGGCGGCCGAGGGACCGCTGAAGGGCATCCTCGCCGTCACCAATGAGAAGCTGGTGTCGACGGACCTCAACCACGCAGACGCCTCGGCGACCGTCGCCCTGCCGCTTACCCAGGTCGTGGACGGAAAGCTGGCCCGGGTGCTTGCGTGGTACGACAACGAATGGGGCTTCTCCACCCGAATGGCCGACGTGGCGCTCGCCATGTCGCAAGTCGCCTGAACCCGCGTCGTCTGAAACCGTGAGCTTCCGCACCCTCGACAACGCCGACCTCGCCGGCAAGCGCGCGCTTGTCCGCGTCGACTTCAACGTGCCGATGGCTGACGGGAAGATCACCGATGACACCCGTCTTCGCGCCGCCCTGCCGACCATCAGCCGCCTCAGGGCGGGCGGCGCCAAGGTGATCCTGCTGTCGCACTTCGACCGCCCCAAGGGAGTCAGGGTTCCGTCGATGAGTCTGGCGCCCGTCGCCCCGCCGCTGTCGAATCTCATCGGGCTCGAGGTGCGTTTCGTCGACGACTGCATCGGCGATAAGGTCGCGCAGGCGGTGTCGGCGATGGGCGAGGGCGATGTGATCCTGCTCGAAAACCTGCGCTTCCATCCTGGCGAAGAGAAGAACGATCCCGCCTTCGCCGCCGCCCTGGCCGCCAATGGCGATCTCTACGTCAACGACGCCTTTTCGGCCGCGCACAGGGCGCACGCTTCCACGGAGGCCATAGCCCACATCCTTCCCGCCTACGCCGGCGAGGCCATGCGCCGGGAACTGGAGGCTCTCGAGGCGGCGCTGGGCAGCCCCAGGAGGCCGGTGATGGGGATCGTCGGCGGTTCCAAGGTCTCCTCCAAGCTGGACCTGCTGAACAACCTCGTGACCAAGCTGGACCGGCTGGCCATCGGCGGGGGCATGGCCAATACCTTCCTCCACGCTCAGGGCCATGAGGTGGGCGATTCATATTGCGAGGCGGGCCTGGCCGACACGGCCCGTGAAATCATGGCCCGGGCCGAGGCGAGCGGTTGCGAGCTGCTCCTGCCGATCGACATCGTGGTCGCCGAGCGCGCCGCGCCGGGCGCGGCCGCGCGGGTTCGCGAGCTGGACCAGATCGACGAGGACGAGCGCATTCTCGACGCCGGGCCCAGGACCATCGCGCGTCTCGACGCCGCCATGGACGACTCCAGGACGCTGATCTGGAACGGCCCCCTCGGCGTCTTCGAGGTGCCGCCGTTCGACGCCGGCACGACGGCCGCCGCCCGCCACGCCGGCGCCCTGGCCAAGACCGGCCGGCTGATCGCCGTGGCCGGCGGCGGCGACACAGTGGCCGCGCTGAACCATGCCGGCGCTGCCGACGAGTTCACCTTCGTCTCCACCGCCGGTGGCGCGTTCCTGGAGTGGATGGAAGGCAAGACCCTGCCCGGCGTGGCCGCTTTGCAAGATTGCAACGCAGGCGTAAACATGACCGGTAAAATTTGAGAAGGAGGACGCCCGTATGGCTCGCATAACACTCCGGCAGCTTCTCGATCACGCCGCCGAACACGGCTACGGCGTACCCGCCTTCAACATCAACAACATGGAGCAGGGCCTGGCGATCATGGAGGCCGCCGCTGCGGTGAACGCTCCGGTGATCATCCAGGCCAGTCGCGGCGCCCGCCAGTACGCCAACGACGTCGTCCTGGCCAAGCTTATCGACGCCCTGGTCGATCTCCATCCGTCCATTCCCGTGTGCATGCACCAGGACCATGGGAACAACGAAGCGACCTGCGCTACCGCCATCCAGTACGGCTTCACCAGCGTGATGATGGACGGCAGCCTGAAGGCCGACGCCAAGACACCCGCCGACTACGACTATAATGTCGGTGTGACCCGCCGCGTGGTCGACATGGCCCACTGGGTGGGCGCCTCGGTGGAGGGCGAGCTGGGCGTGCTGGGCAGCCTTGAGACCGGCATGGGCGAGAAGGAAGACGGCCACGGCTTCGAGGGCAAGCTGTCGCACGACCAGTTGCTCACCGATCCCGACCAGGCGGTGGATTTCGTACGAGCCACCGAGGTCGACGCGCTGGCGATCGCCATGGGGACCAGCCACGGCGCCTACAAGTTCACCCGCAAACCCGACGGCGCGGTGCTGGCCATGGGGGTCATCGAGGAGATCCACCGGCGCCTGCCCAACACCCATCTGGTGATGCATGGCTCCTCGTCGGTGCCGCAGGACCTGCAGGACGAGATCAACCGCTACGGCGGCGCCATGCCCCAGACCTGGGGCGTGCCGGTCGAGGAGATCCAGCGCGGCATCCGCCACGGCGTGCGCAAGATCAACATCGACACCGACAACCGCATGGCCATGACCGCCGCCATCCGCCGGGTGTTCAGCAAGACGCCGGAAGAGTTCGATCCGCGCAAGTACCTGAAGCCGGCCATGGAGGCGATGCGCAAGGTCTGCGCCCAGCGGTTCGAGGAGTTCGGCGCCGCCGGTCAGGCCGACAAGATCAGGCCCCTGCCCCTCTCCGCCATGGCCAAGCGCTACGCCGCCGGCGAACTCTCGCCGAAGTTCGGGGTGTCGCTGCAGGCGGCGGAATAGGGCCCGCGACTACTTCGCTTTCCGCGCCGCGGCGATGGCGGCGTCGAGTTCGGCGAGGGAGTGGTAGCCGGGCTCCAGGGGCGCGCCGTTCACCACGAAGGTGGGGGTCGCGTCGACGTGGGCGACGGTGACGTAGTTCTGCACGCGGTTGTTGAGCGCCGAGAGCCCGGCGGCGTCGTTGACGCAGGCCGTGAACTTCTTTTCGTCGAGGCCGTTGGCCTGCGCGATCTTCAACAGGCCGCCGCGCGGGTCGTTGTAGATGTCGTTCTGGTTCTGGAATATCGCGTCGACCACCTTGAAATACTTGTCGCGGCCGGCGCAGCGCGCCAGCAGGAACCCCGCGGCCGCCATCGACTGTTCCGTGGCGTCGCCGACCAGCATTTCCCGGAAGGTATAATAGACTTTGCCGGTATCGATGTACTTGGCCTTGAATTGGGCAAATACCTCGCGATACCAGCGGCCGCAGACGGGGCAGGCGACCGACGCATATTCGATCACCTTCACCGGCGCCTTGGGATCACCCAGGCTCGCGTCGTCCCCCACCGGCTGGGCCGACTTGGCGCAGCCCACGAGGGCGACCGCGGGGAGGCCGGCGATGACGGCGCGTCGGGCGAGCAACGGGAAAGCGCCAACGCGCATGGGGTGGTCTCCTGGTCCTTGATCCGGATCATATGAACGAGGCCCGACCATCTGTTAAGCCGCGCCGGCGCTGAGCCGAAACGGCGCGCCGCGCGTTCCGTAGGGACAATGACGGGGGCTGGGTTGAACAGGAGACCAGCGATGGCGAAGGATCGGACATCCGAGAGCATGGCCAGGAGCGCCGCCGACGGCGCGGCCATGGCGCAGCAGAACTATCAGAACCTGGTGACCGCGTCGGAGCGGTTCATGACCGGAGTGGTGAACGCCGCCGTCAAGCAGCTCGAGCTCAGTCGCGGCCTGATCCAGGGCGGCCTGGAGGACTTCGACCACCTGAGCCAGGCGCGCACGCCCGAGACGTTCGTCCAGGCCGAGCTCGAGGTCCTGCGCCGGCGCTCCGAGCGCGTGATGAATGCGATGCAGACGCTTACCGAGGAATTGACGCGGGCCTGGGGCGAGGCGCTCGAACTGGCCCAGCCACCGCGACGCGCCGCGGAATCGTCGCCCTCGGCGAATGCGAAGCCGCCGCCGGCCAAGCCCGCCAGCTAGCCTTGGAGTTCCTCTCAGGCCTTCGCCGAGAAATCGGCCTCGGTCTTCGCCCGCACGTCGTCCACCGTGACGCCTGGCGCCAGTTCGGTCAGGGTCACGCCGCCACCCTTGCGGTCGATCTCGAAGACGCCGAGATCGGTGATCAGGAGGTCCACCACCCCGGCGCCGGTGAGCGGCAGGGTGCATTGCCTGAGCAGCTTGGGCGCGCCCGACTTCTCCACGTGGTCCATCACCACAACCACGCGGCGCACGCCCGCCACCAGGTCCATGGCCCCGCCCATGCCCTTGACCATCTTGCCGGGCACCATCCAGTTGGCGAGGTCGCCCTTCTGCGAGACCTGCATCCCGCCCAGGATCGATAGGGCGATGTGGCCGCCCCGGATCATCGCGAAGCTGTCGGCGCTCGAGAAATAGGACGAGGAGTCCAGTTCGGTGATGGTCTGCTTGCCGGCGTTGATCAGGTCGGGATCGGCCTCGCCTTCATAGGGAAACGGGCCCATCCCCAGCATGCCGTTCTCGCTCTGAAGCGTGACGGTGACGCCCGGCGGAATGTGGTTGGCGACCAGCGTCGGGATGCCGATGCCGAGGTTCACATAGAAGCCGTCCTGCAGTTCCTTCGCCGCGCGGGCGGCCATGTCGTCCCGGGTCCAGGCCATCAGGCGAGGGCTCCTTGGGCCGGTTCGCGTTTGCGGGTGGTCAGCTGCTCGATGCGCTTTTCGAAATGCGCGCCCTGGAAGATCCGGTCGACGAAGATGCCCGGGGTGTGGATGGCGTCCTTGTCGAGGGCGCCCACGGGAACCCGCTGCTCGACCTCCGCCACCGTCACCTTGCCGGCGGTGGCCATCATCGGGTTGAAGTTCCGCGCCGTCATCCGATAGGTCAAATTGCCCTCGGCGTCGCCCTTCCAGGCCTTGACGATGGCGAGATCGGCGGTGAGGGCGCGTTCCATCACATAGGTTTCGCCATCGAACTCCCGCACTTCCTTGCCCTCGGCCGCCAGGGTGCCGACGCCGGTTCTGGTGAAGAAGGCGGGTATGCCCGCCCCGCCGGCGCGAATGCGTTCCGCCAGGGTGCCCTGGGGATTGAACTCGAGCTCGAGTTTCCCGGACAGATAGAGCTGCTCGAAGAGCTTGTTCTCGCCCACGTAGGAGCTGATCATCTTGTCGATCTGGCCGCCGGCCAGCAGGACGCCGAGGCCGAAGCCGTCGACGCCGCAGTTGTTGGAGATCACCGTCAGATGACGCGTCCCGGCGTCGCGGATGGCGGCGATCAGGTTTTCGGGGATGCCGCAGAGGCCGAAGCCCCCGGCCATGATGGTCATGCCATCGAAGAGGACACCATCGAGGGCGGCGTTCGCGTCGTCGCGCAGTTTGGAGGCCACAGGTATTCTTTCCGCATTGCACAATTGAATCCGGTCGCCAGCCATATGGCAGTTGGACCATTGATTTCAACCGTGACGGCGTGAATGCTCGGCCGATGACGGCTCTCGCCATCGAACCGGTCTCCCTGCGCCTCGACCAGGACGACCCCGCCCGCTTCTCGGCCGTCCTGGGCGCCAGCTTCGCGCGCCATGGCTTCGCGGTGGTCGCCGACCACGGCCTGGACCAGGGCCGCATTGACGCTGCGCTGGCCGACGCCCGCGCCTTCTTCGCCCTGCCGGAGGCGGTGAAGCGACGCTTCGCGATCACGGGTGGCAAGGGGCAACGGGGCTACACGCCCTTCGGGGTCGAGGCCGCCAAGGACGCGGCCCACGCCGACCTGAAGGAGTTCTGGCACGTGGGCCGGGAGCTGACCGACGGCGATCCGCTCCAGGCGATCATGCCCGCCAATATCTGGCCGGACACGCCGACCGGTTTCAAGGAGGACATGATCTGGCTGTTCGGGGCGCTGGAGGATCTCGGGCGGCGTCTCCTGCGCGCCATCGCCCGGCGCCTGGACCTGGAGCCGGACTTCTTCGCCGGACCGACCGCGTGCGGAAACAGCGTGCTGCGCCTGCTGCACTATCCGCCCACCAGCGGCGAGGGACCCCGGATCCGGGCCGGCGCGCATGAGGACATCAACGCGATCACCCTGCTGCTGGGCGCGGAGGAAGCGGGCCTGGAGATACTGGAACCGGACGACCGCTGGCTGTCGATCAATCCCCCGCCGGGTTCGGTGGTGGTCAACATCGGCGACATGCTGGCCCGCCTCACCAACGATGTCCTGCCCTCCACCACCCACCGCGTGGTCAATCCGCCGCCCGAGCGGAGCGGCGTCGCCCGCTATTCGACTCCGTTCTTCCTGCACTTCCGGCCGGACTTCCTGATCGAGACCTTGCCCGGCTGCGTCGCACCGGGCCGCCCCAACCGCTATCCGCAGCCCATCACGGCCCAGGCCTTCCTGGAGCAGCGGCTGACGGAAATCGGCCTCGGCTAGCGCAAACACTGGGGCGTTCGCTGATCGCCGAACCAGTTCCTACTTCGGCGAACGCCCTAACCCACTTCGTTCGGCAGCGCGCAACCGGCCAGCCCGGCGCGCGCCACCGTGTTCGAGCGCGCTTCGATGCGGCCGGTGCGCCGGCGCACATAGGGACCGGGGTGCGCCGCCTTCCATTTCAGCGGACTGGGCAGGATCGCCGCAAGCCGCCCCGCCTCGGCGGGGGTGAGCGCGCTCGCCGGCTGGTGGAAGTCGCGCTGCGAGGCGGCTTCCACGCCATAGACACCGGGACCCATCTCCACGGTGTTGAGATAGACCTCCATGATCCGCCGCTTGCCCCAGATCGTCTCGATCAGGACGGTGAACCACGCCTCGGCTCCCTTGCGGACCCAGGAGCGCTGCGGCCACAGGAAGACGTTTTTGGCCGTCTGCTGGCTGATGGTCGATCCGCCCCGGATGCGACCGGGCCGCTCGGCGTTGTGCCGCAGGGCGGCGTCGATGGCCCGTACGTCGAAACCGCGGTGCTCGCAGAACCCTGAATCCTCCGAAGCGACCACCGCGCGAACCATGGCCGGCGAGATGTGGCGGATCGGGACCCAGCGGTGATCGAGGCCCTGTCCCTCCGCCAGGCGCTCCATCATCAGAATCGTGATCGGCGGCGGAACGATCCGGTAGAGCGCGACCCACAGCGGCGGCCCGACGATCGCCGGCAGAACAAGGATCAACGCGAGGCGGCGGAGGCGTCTGAAGGGTCCGCCCGAACGCCTCTGTCTCCCCGCCCGCGCCATGCCCGCCTCGCGCCTCGCCCTGCCACTCACCAGAATGGGGTTGCGTCCCGCGTCCGCTTCGCGTCAAGCCGGGGAGCGCTGGATGGCCAATGGAGGCGGGTGATGGATGTAAGCGA
>JAQGIW010000070.1 GCA_028290905.1 Caulobacteraceae bacterium
GCCAGGCCGGGGAAACCGGCGTCCGAGGCGAGACCGGCGCGCTGGGCCGAACTGGCGACCACCGAAAGGGCGGGCTTCATGTCGGCGGCGCGGCTCCAGAAATGGTGGAGCGTGCGCAGCATCTGCCGGCAGGCCAAGATATCCTCTTCCTTGCAGTTCGCCTGGCTGAGCGCGGCGATGTGCCGTTCGTTCATCTCCTTCAGCACGACGCACAGCGCCTTGCCCTTGTCGGAGTTGCGAACCATGATCACCCGACGGTCATGTTGCGAGCGTTCCTGAACCACGTATCCCGTCTCGGTCAACTTCTTCAGGTTGTAGGAAACGTTGGACCCGAGGTAGCAACCCCTCCACAGGAGTTCACTGGCGGTCATCTCGGAGTCCCCAATGTTGAGCAGCATCAGCGCTCGCACATCGTTGATGTCCCGGATGCTGAGCCGGTCGAGTTCCAGTTGGATCACCTCAAGGAATTGACGGTGCAGCCGCTCCGCCAGGACGAAAAGGTCAAGGAAATCATGTTGGTTCATTTGATTGTCCCGTCTCACTAAGCTTTATGCGCTCGGTCGCCCCCGAGCCAGGTTGTTTACTTTACTACTACAGAAACCTGGGCATTTACATGCGGTCTTTTGTCACAAACTTCTGTAAGTCCCCACTTCAGCGGCCCCACGATGTGTGCGACACTGTGTCGCTTGACTGTCACATCACGTTGGCACTTCAGCCTGACCGACCAGAGGCAGCGAGGTCAACCAGATGAAGTGATTGTCATCTAATGCGTAAACGGGTGAAAATGAAATCCACTTTTACGCGTAACAGTTGGAAACATTTTTCTACCTACCATACCTGCCGCGGCCCATCCGGCGACGGGGCGGCGCCGACGCGCCTCAGTCGTCGGCGGCCGCGCGATGGAGGAAACCGCGACGTGGCGGCGGCTGGCGAAGTCCGGGGCGGCTCGAGCGCGGATCGTCGTGGAAAATCAAGGCGCAGCGACGTTTCAGGCCGCCAGTCCGGGGCGCTTGGGCCGCGGCGGGCCGTCTCGATCGCCTCGTTCGCCGCGTTGCGCGGGGCCCGCGCCCCGCGACCCTGCGGCCAGGGCGCAAAACTGTTGCAGGCCCAGTAACGACCAGCGCGCGGTTGAGATGTCTTCGGTTTTCAATCCGCCCTTGGCGAGGGTTTCCAGGCGGCCTGAGACGCGCTCGGTAAGCAAGGCGCAAAGCGCAACCCCCTTGGCCGAATTGCGCACCATGGTCACCCGCCTGTCGTGCGCGCCGCGCGACTGCGTTACGTAGCCGGTCTCGGTCAATTTGCGCAGATTATAGGAGACGTTGGACCCCAGATAACAGCCTCGCCACAACAATTCACTCGCCGTCATTTCAGCGCGACCAATGTTGAGAACAATCATTGCCCGGACATTGTTGATATCTCGCAGCCGCAGCGCGTCAAGTTCGAGTTGGACGAACTCAAGAAACTGCCGATGCAGGCGTTCGGCAAGAACGACTGCTTCGAGGAAGTCATCGGTATCCATCGAACTCAACCCCTCTACTACGCTACTGGCCCTCCGCTGTGGACGCCCCCAAGCGGTTCAAAGCCTTACGCGCCGCGGTCAGGCGCTCGCGGCAGAGCCGCGGGACCGATCCGGTCGTATCGAGCCTTCCAGACCTCGACAATTCCAGGGGCGATCCCTCGCCACGCACGACGTATCTCCAATAAGGTTAAGATTCTATGCGCGTCAACACCGACGTATCTCCCGGCGTAACATTCGATAACAAAATCGACTGAAGGGGGCAGGACGACCGTCGCATCAAGCTGCACAGTCGCCACCGCGAGGGCGTTCGTGATAGATCCCAGCCATGACGTCTCCAGACCTCCCGAACATTCTCCAGCTCACGCCGCTCGATCCCGGATACAGGGCGGATCCGCATGCGGTGCTGGACGACCTGCGCGCGCGCCGACCGGTGCATCGCGACGAGACTGCCGGGAGCTTCATCCTGACGCGCTACGACGACGTCCGGGCACTGGTCTCGGACCGGACGCTCTGGCGCGACCCGATCAACGCCGAGCCGGCCGCCCGCCTCAGCCGGTCCGGCGACGATATTCCGGAGGGCGTGCCGCGCAGCGAAGCCGCCAGCATCCTAACCTTGGACGACCCCGATCATGCACGGATCCGGCAACCGCTGACCCAGGCGTTCTACGCCCGCATCGCGCGTTTCCGGCCGGAGGTGGAGCGGATCGTGGCCGAGACCCTGGACCGTCTCGACACCACGGCTCCGTTCGATCTGATGGCGTCCTTCTGCGTGCCGGTCCCGATCGACGCGATCGCCGCCATCCTGGGTGTCGACCACGCGCGCCTTGCGGAGTTCCGCGACTGGTCGGAGGGTCTTATCCAAAGCCTGAATCCGTTCCGCACGCCGGATCAGACGGCCCACATGGAGCGCGCCAGCGCCGCCCTGACCGACTACTTCACGCGCGCCATCGCAGAGCGACGGGCCGAGCCTCGCGACGACCTGATTTCCGACATGACCCGGCTTCAGGCCCAGGGCGAGCCGATCAACGACATCGAGTTGCGCATCAACCTGACCGCCCTCCTGGTTGGGGGCAATCTCACCACCACCGATCTCATCGGCAACGCCGTGCGCCTGTTCCTGCTCAATCCGGGCGAGTTGGCCAAGCTGCGGGCGAACCCCGACCTCATCGGCGCGGCGGTGGAGGAGACGCTCCGCTATGAGCCGCCGGTAGACGCCACGGGTCGGATCGCCTCGCGCGACATGCAGGTCGGCGGCTGCCCGGTGAAGGCCGCGCAGGCCTTCACCTTCTTTCTGCGGGCCGCCAATCGCGACCCCGAACGGTTCGATGACCCGCACCGCTTCGACATCACGCGCGCGCGTCACCCGCACGTCGCCTTCGGTGGCGGGGCCCATATCTGCATCGGCGCGCCCCTGGCGCGCGTCGAAGCCCAAGTTGCCCTGATCAAGCTGTTCGATCGTTTTCCGAACCTCAGGCTGGCCGATCCGGACGCGCCGCCGGTGTGGCGGACCCTGCCGTTCTTCCGCGGACTCGAGCGCCTGGACCTCGTCGCCTGAGAGCGCCACCGCGCGGAACGTGGCCGCTCCCATCTCAGACCCTGACGGGCCTGAACGGGACAGGAGAAGCGACGGTGTCGAACCCCTCTGCCTCATCGGCGACCGTGGCGAACCGGGTCGACAGCGCGCGCGCTATGGCGTCGCGGACGAAGGCGACGCGGGCCATGTGCTCCTGTTCCGCACGACTGGCCACGGTGACAGAGAATTCCAGGGCAGATACCTCGGGCAGGACCCGGACGATCTGCGGGTCTCCCGCCACCTTTGCGGCGAGGCAGAAGCCGATCCCGAGTCCGGCCCGGATCGCCGCCACCTGGCCCATGACGCTTTCCGCCACCAGGACGAAGTTCTCCGCCCCGGCGCGCAGGCCGATCCGGTTCTCCACCTGGGTCGCCAGTTGCTCGTCCTCGGTGCCGATCAGGGCGTGCCGCGAAAGATCCGCCATCGTTTGCGGCGTTCCATACTGTTCGAGGTAGTGGCGGTGGGCGAAGATGCCGACGTCGAACCGCCCGGCAGGCCTGAGGACGAGATTGTCGGGCCGCGGCGGCGAGAGGAGCACCGCCACATCGGCCGCCCCCCTGATCAGCGGCGTCACCCCCGCATCGATACCGAGGGCGAAGCGCAGGCTGGGGTGCGCCCGGCGAATGTCGGAGAGGATGGGCAGAAGCAGTTCGAGGCCGAGAGCCTCGCCACTGGTGATCTTGACGAGCCCACGCATCTCGTCGCGCGCGCCGCTGGCGGCGCGCGCGAAGGCCGCCACCGCCCCTTCCATGGCTTCGGCGATCGGTCCGAGTTCCATGGCCGCGGACGTCGGCGAGAGCCCCTCCGGGTTGCGGATGAACAGGGTGACGCCCAACCGGGCTTCGAGCGTATCCAGATGGCGGCGCACGGTCGCAGGGGCCATGCCGAGGGGTCTCGCCGCTGCTGAAAACCCCTGCTTGCGCAGGACAGCAAGAAACACGCGATGATCTTCCCAATCCAAACCAACTACCTTCCAAGCTTGACTGATCAGCGAGCGTATCAAACCGATCGCCGACATGATCCCCCGAGATGGGACGTGTGTCGCTCTGTTAGAATCACGGGGGGCGGTGCGCACCCCACCGCAGCCTATCGGTCGGCGCGACGGCCGCCGCAGGAAGTCTCAGCCTCCAGGCCCTGAATGTGCTGGACCAGGGCGTCCCGGATGAACACGATCCGACGCACGTCGGCCATGTCCTCGCGCACGCCCACCCAGACGTCGAACAGGGCGGTGAATTGTGGCAGGACGCGGACAAGTTCCGGGTCCTCCTGCGCCGCGAACACCGGGCAAAGACCGATGCCCACCCCGGAGCGGATCGCCGCGATCCGGGCGGCCGGGACGTCGCTGCGGAATACCGCGCGCAGGGTGTCGTGCGGCAGGTGGAGCCTCTCGCAAACCAGCTTCAACGAACCGCCACCCTGATCCGCGACCAGGGCGAAGCGGGCGAGATCCTCCCCGCAGGTCGGTGCGCCATGGGAGGCGATGAACTCCTCGCTGGCGTAGAATCCGGTCCCAAGACGAGCGGCGCGCCGCGCGTCGATAGCACTGGACGCCGGGGCCGTGGTCGCCACGCCCACATCCGCCAATCCGGACTCGACTTCCGACCAGCCGATACCCCGGCTGGTCTCGAACTCCACGATGAGGCCGGGCGCGCCGGCGCCCTGACCGGCATAGTAGGCGGCAAGGAAATCGACGGCGAGGTATGGCGGGGCGACCAGACGCACCTCGCCTTGCAGGGAATCGATATCCGCGGAGGCGAGGCGCGCGAACGCGCTCGCCGCGCCGGCTACGCGCTCGAGCACGGGCGTCAACGCCGCGGCGGAGGGCGTGGGCGTGAGGCCCTCCGGCGAATGGATGAACAGGGCCGACCCGAGCTTGTGCGCGAGGCGTTCCACGTGGCGTCGGACGGTGCCGTGGCAGATGCCCAGCGACTCCGCCGCGCCGGCATAGCCGCCCGACTCCATGACGGACATCAGAACTCGGCTGTCCTCCCAGTTCATGCCGTCGCCGCCAGTTGCGTGGCCGCGCGCGTGGCCCATGCCATGGCTGCGGGCGGCTCCGACCTGGCCCCCGCCGCCGGGCGCGCGTCGAGAACCCGGACGGGCCGCGGATCGGCGGCAGAGAGACTATGGTAACGGTTGACCTCGCGCTCGATGGCTTCGCGAACGACGCGCACGCGCAAGACGTCGGCCTGGCTCTTGTGCATGACCATCCACAAGGGCGCGTCGCGACCAACCTCCGGCAGAACCCGTTCCAGTTCCGGGTATCGCGCGGCGAGAGGAACCTCGCAGATCGCAAGGCCGAGCCCCGACCGCACCGCGTCGAACTGCCGCGCCGCCGTGTCGCACCTGATGCGCGTCGCGCCGTCCGCCAGAGAGAGGCCGAGAAGGGCGTGGGAGAGGCGCGTCTTGGCGTCCGACCGCAGGCCGATCACCGGGAACCTGTCCAACTCCTCGACGCAGACAGGTCGGCCGAGACGGTCGAGCAGGTCGCGTCGCGCGAACAGCCCGCAGGGCGAGCTCCCCAGACGTTCCGCCGTGAGCTCACCGGAACGGGGCGCCGCGCCCATAATCGCCAGGTCGGCTGCGTTCTCCTGCCGCGCCCCAGGCGCGCGCGCGAACGCCAGGTCGAGCTCGATATGAATGTCCGGATGCGACCGGCGCAGCTTCCCGAACAGCGGCGGCAGAACATATTCGCCGAGAAGTTCGGGCGCGAGAACACGCACGGCGCCGCGGGCTTCCCGCTGTTCGGTCAGGGCCGCTTCGCGGAAGGCCACGTCCGCCCTCTCCATCGACTCCGGAACCGACTTCAGCGCCGAGCCGGCGGGGGTGAGGGTCAGAGGCTGACTCGTCCGATCGAAGAGGGCCGCTCCCATCGTTTCTTCCAGCCGCTCGATGTGCCGCTTGACCGTGGCGGTGACCATGCCGAGGGACGGAGCCGCAGCCGCGAACCCACCCTTGCGCGTGACCGCCAGGAATACGCGGTAGTCTTCCCATTCCTTGTTCATGGCGTTCTTCCGGTATGCAAACCAAAGCGGGGTGATGACTGCGCCCGGTCGACGGTCGCGAGTTCGAGGTCCGCCGACGGCTTCGCCGGCTTGACGAGAAGAAAACGGACGATGGCGTCGAAGACCGCGCGAACCCTGGGGACGTCCCGCTGATCTTCGTGAACCGAGACCCAGATCGTCAGGTCGGCGCCGAGCTCCGGGAGCACCCTCACGAGATCCGGGTCGCGCTCCGCCGAGGACAGCAGCCCGGCGGCTATCCCCAGTCCGGCCCGAACCGCCCGCATCTGACCAAGCGGACTGTCGATGCGGAGCGCGAATCTGGACGGTGGAAGCGACACGCCCAGAGCCTCGAACCCCGCGAGCGACGATCGCTCGTCGCCCGCCCCCACGAGATCATGCTTCGCGAGATCCTCCGGGGATCGCGGCGATCCGACCCGCGCCACATAGTCGCGATGGGCGAACAGGCCTAAGCGCCCACCCGGGATCTGGCGCGCCACCAGAGATTTCTGTGTCGGCCTGAACAGGCGAACGGCGATGTCCGCCTCACCCAGCAACAGGTCCTCGAGGTCGGCCGTGACGCCAAGCTTCAGCACGAGGTTTGGGTGGCGCCGGGTCAGCTCGGAGAAGAGCGGCGGCAGGGTCTCGAGCGCGATCAGTTCGTCAGCGGTAACCCGCACTTCGCCGGAGACTTCCCGCCGACCGCCCGCGGCCGCGTCGGTGACGGCGAGCAGTTCGGACTCCATGCGACCGGCCAGTTGCGCGAGCTTTTGGGCGGTGGGCGTCGGGGAGAGCCCACCCGCCGCGCGTTCGAAGAGGGCGCCCACGCCCGTGGCTTCCAACTCGTCGAGGCGCCGGCGCGCCGTAGCCTCGGAGACGCCCAATTCACGAGCGGCGAGGGAAAGCCGACCAGCTTTGAATATCGCCAGGAATGTTTGGATATTATCCCAGTCCATGCCCGACGCCTACGCACTTACTCACTCTTGAACCGGTCGGATCCAGTGCCGATGGTGATAGTTCTATAGCAATATTAATGTCGGGAGTAAAGCCCCCCTGATATACATAAAATTTGGTGCTTTCGGTTAAGGACACGCTTGCTTCCGGTCAGAATTAACCTCAAGCCGGGGAGGCTCAGGCGGCAACTTTGTCCAAGGTCGAGGGCGCCGGGCGAGCCGTCCTGGCGCGCACGGTCGGGCCGATCCGCTCGGAGAGACTTGCCACCAGGGACTCGATAACCTGGCTGGCGACGCCGCTCCGGAGTTGTGACCGGGGGGACCACACCCAGCACTCGAGGCTCGCAGACACGTTGGGAAGGATGCGCACCAGCTCCGGGCGACGCCTGGCCAAGCCGACATAGCAAATGCCGATACCCATGCCCGCCTCGATCGCCGCGAGGCGCCCGGCATAGCTGTCCGTGCGAAAGGCCGAGCGTGTCGAGCCGGCGGCAAGACCCAGCCGCGCCTCCAGCCAAACGTTCGCTTCGTCCGATTCCGCAGCGACCATGCAGGCCCGCTGGAGATCGGCCGCGTCGGCGGGAACCCCCGCGCGCGCCAGATAGTCGCGATGAGCGAACAGCCCGACCTCCAGGGCGCCCGGGCAACGCCCCGCCGCGCGGCCGGCCTTCGGCCGCACATGCGAGATGGCGACGTCGGCCTTCACCTCGAAATCTTCCGAGTGCGGGCGCCGGGTCGCCACCGAGATTCCAAGACCGGGATGAGATCGGCGAAGGTCCGCCCAGGTGGCGTCAGAAAGGTAGTAGGCCAGGGCGTCGTCGGCCGAGATTGTCACGGACTGGACGGGCCCCTCCTTGAGGCTATCGGCGACGGCTGCGAAATCGCCCATGGCGGCGATGCTGTGCACAAGGCGGCGCGCCACGGGCGTGGGCGACAGACCGCGCGGAGTCCGCTCGAACAGGGGAAAGCCGATATGGGATTCCACAGCGTCGAGCCGACGCCTGACCGTGGGTACGGACATCTCGAGACCATGCGCCGCATGGCCGAGATCGCCCGAACGATAGACCTCCAGAAAGGCCCGGTAGTTGTCCCAGTCCATCACTAGCCTCCGTTAAGGCTGACGCCCCAGAAAGTGGCGTCGAGAAGGATTTCATACAAATTACAGATAATTTTCAACAGTTACGTTTCTCTTACTCAGCCAACTGACAGGTCTGTTTTTGACGCTCAATGCGACATTTTCGCATGAAACACCGCAATTTATGGAAATTGCCTCGCAACACTGGGCGTACCGGCAACGGTCTTTTCCAACTCAAGCTGTACACAGAACATATGGAGCTTTGCTTGTAGCCGGGCATCGGCCGCGTTTCGCAAACTTCCCAGGAAATTGACGGTCGACGGACGCATCTGGGCTGGAACATGCAAAGTCGGTCCGCCGGCGATTTTTTCCAGTATGGTTTAGGTTAACCGATTCAATACCATGCTCTATGTTGTCGGTGCTCTTTGATAGGTGTTTTGGGCCGGAATAGTCAGGTTAAGGGTGGAGTCGGCGGTACCCTGGACGGTGTGTCTGGGGCGGCGCCCCGACAGCAGATTCAGCAACCCATCTCGTGGTTCGCGCTCGGATTGTTGCGGCTTCAGCACCTCGAATCAGGTTCGTCCCGGCCGAACGCAACCTGGGCGTGACCCGCCGCAGGATCACATGGGTCGTAGAAGAAAGTAGAAGAAATAGGTCCGGAGCAGACACTCAGGGCCTGCTCACGACTTGCAGTCGCCGCGGAAGAGCTCAGGCGACCCGGCGTTCCGGAGTGGTTTCGATGGTGGCCGCGGACCCGGGATCGGCCATCGACTGCAGAGACCGGCAGAGCGCCTCGCAGACGATGCGCACATGGGTAAGGCCGGCAAGATGCCTGGGCGTCACCAGCCGGAGGTTGAGGGTGGCCTTCACCGACGGCAGCACACGGTCGAGGCCCTCCGCTTCCTCGGCCTGGCCGACCCGCAGGGGGCCGATGCCCTGACCGGCTTCGACCGCCTGAAGGGCGCCCATGGCGTTGGGCGTGCGGACAGCGACGTCCGAGACGTTCAGATCGCCGTCGAGGCCGAGGGCGGCGAGTGTGGATCGCACGACCTCGTCCGAGCCGTGGACGATCAGGCTGTGACCTCTGAGCGCGTTAACCATGGCGGGGGCGCCGCAGGCCTCCAGGTAGTCGCGCCGGGCATAGAGCCCCAAGGTGATCGGCAAAGCCTCCCGCGTGTCGACGAAGCGCAGGCCGGTCTCCGAACCGCGGACGACGATTTCCAACTCGCCGCTGTCGAGATCCTGTGCGCGGATGGCAACCGCCAGATCGATCCTCAATTTGTCGTGGACTCCCACGAGGGCGGAGATCGCGGGCTGAAGAAGGGCGGCCGTCATGGCGCTGTCAGCTATCACCCTCACACGCCCGGCGAGCGCGGCCGTGGCGGGCCAGCTGACCGGGCCGGCGGCCTCGACCGGCGTCCTTATCGACTGGGCGAGCATGGCGAGCCTCAGGCCGACCGGCGTGGGGCTCGATCCTTGCGGCCCGTGGGAAAACAACGCGACACCGTCGCGGCTCTCCAGCCAGTCGAGTCGCTGCCGGACGGTCGGAGCGTCGAGCCCCAGGGCTCGCGCCGCAGCCGGAACGCTTCCCAGGCCAGCGACGGCAAGCACGATCTCGTAGTCGGTGCGATCCATCAGCTATCCCTCTCCGAGCGACCATCCCTCCACGGCGACGGCGTCGTTAACATGCGTTACCCGTGACAGTGGTCGCCAGCAAACGGCCGAAATCGCTAGCCGGAAGCGTCCGCATTTTCAACGGTCTTCTCCACCATCATTTCGTATATGCTCATCTTCGGACGCCAATCGGCAATTTTGCAGCGGCAGCACGCCCGTAAAGGCGGACATACGACCGATGTATTTGATACTTGGAAGATTTTATCTTAGATTTGAGGAAATTTTACTGCTTGCCTTCGAGCAGGTGCGGTCGCATTTATGATGGATCGTAACCCGCCCCGATTGGAGCAGGCGCCGACGCGGCGCACGCGCGCCGCGATAAACGGGAGCTAGCGTTGCAATTGCATTGCCAACGGCGCCTCGCGAAGGTCAAAGTCCCGTTGGATATGGCATGGCCAGCGTGCTGGCGATGCTTGTCGCCGTTCAAGCGTTTCATGACCTCCGACCTCGCAAGGAAACAACGATGAGCACTCTGTCCAGGCGCGCCGGTCTCGCCGCGATGATCATCCTCTCCGCCGCTTCTCTGGCGGCCTGCGCCACCAAGCCCAAGCCCGCGCCTGTCGCCGAAGCTCCGCCGCCACCGCCGCCACCGCCCGCGCCCCCGCCCGAAGCGCAGCCTCCGCCTCCGCCGCCCCCGCCCACCGGGCCGTCCCCCGGTTCGGTGCAGGACTTCGTGATCAACGCCGGGGACCTGGTCTATTTCGACTACAACCAATACACCGTCCGCGACGACGCGCGCCCGATCCTCAACAGACAGGCGGCCTGGCTGCAGCGCTATCCGGCGGTGCATGTGCGGATCGAAGGCAACTGCGACGAGCGCGGCACGCGCGAATACAACTTCGCGCTCGGATCCCGCCGGGCCAACGCCGTTCGCGACTACCTGGTCGGGAAGGGTCTCTCCACGGCCCGAATCGAAACCATCTCCTACGGCAAGGAGAAACCCGTCGACACCGGCACGGGCGAGGAAGCGTGGGCGCATGACCGCAACGCCCACTCGGTGGTTACGCAGGGGGCGCAATAGACGTCTCGATGAAGGATCGACTGCAACATTGGCTGGCGGCGGCCTTCGGCGCCGCCAGTCTGGCGGCCAGCGCCGGTCACGCCTTCGCCCAGGTCTCGCTTGATGAGCCTCTGGACGAGCGTTCGGCAAAACGGCTGGACCGCATGGAAAAGGCCGTGAAGGAGCTGAGGGCCATCGTCTTCCAGGGGCGGGAGACGGGCGCCCCTGTGGTGGTGCAGCCGGCCGACACCCAGAGCCAGATCGCCGGACTGGGCGACAAGGTCGGCGATATCACCCAGACCCTGGCGCGCTTGAACGGCGAGCTTGAGGTGATCAAGCACGACGTCGACGAGGCGCGCCAGGCCGCCTCGGACCTGCGCGCCGAGAACGTCGCGCTCAAGGATCGCGTGGCGGCGCTGGAAGCGGCCGCGAAAGCCGCGGCGGCGCCACCGCCTCCTCCACCCCCGGCCGCGTCGCCGCCGGACTCCGCCTCGGCTTTTTCCGCCGCCAAGGCGGCGTTTGAGGCCGGCGACATGGCCACCGCCGAGGCGGGCTTTCGCGACTACGTGGATCGCTTTGGCGACGGACCCGGGGGGCCGGAGGCCCGCTACTATCTCGCCCGCGCGCTGATGGCTCGCCAGGCGTGGCCAGACGCCGCCACCGCGGAGATCGGCGCGATCCGCGGCTGGCCCCACACCCGCTGGGCGCCGGACGCCGTGCTCGATCTCTCCAGGGCTCTTCTCGCGATGGGCAAGACCGCGGACGCCTGTCAGACCCTCGATGAACTCAACAGACGCTACCCCAAGGCCTCATCCGCGGTGCTGAAGAGCGCGGCCGCATCACGCGCGCAGGCCAAGTGCGGCCAGAGCGGCTAGAGGCGACAGGCGACCTCGCGGCGCGGAATGGCCCAGCCATTCCCGCAAGCCCCGCCCAGTTCGAGGCCGTTATGGGCGCGCGCCTCGTCGCATGCGATCCCGCCCCGATCGCGGTCGCCTTCTCCGGGGGCGGCGATTCCCTGGCCCTGCTGCTGGCCGCCACGACCTGGGCCGAGGCCCATGGCCGGCCGATCCTGGCGTTGACCGTGGACCATGGGCTGCGGCCGGAGAGCGGCGCCTGGAGCCGGTTCTGCCGGGAACGCGCGGCGGCCCTCGGAGTCGAACACCGGACGCTGGCATGGGAGGGCGACAAGCCCGCGACCGGCGTCTCGGCCGCCGCCCGGGCCGCGCGCCATCGCCTGCTGGCCGAGGCGGCGCGCGAGGCCG
>JAQGIW010000094.1 GCA_028290905.1 Caulobacteraceae bacterium
GTCGTGCGAGACGGCCTCCGCGGCGCCTTCGCGCAGCAGCGTGGCGCCGGAGGTGAACTGCTCCATGATCGCCGCCAGGATCGGGGCCTTCAGCTGCCGCCAGTCGACGTCGCCGCCGGCCTTGGTCACGGTCAGGAAGTCCGGGCCAAAGAAGACCCGCTCCACCCCCGGCAGGTCGAACAACGCTTCGGCCAGGGGCGAGGCGGCGGCGTCCTCGGCGGTCTTGAACTCGCGCGTGCCCTCGCCCAGCACATCGCGGCCGGGCAGGAACTTCAGCACCTCGGGATTGGGCGTGGTTTCGGTCTGGATGAACATGATGACTAGATGGCGCCGCGCGGGGCGCAGCGCAATGTCCAAGCCTAAGCGGTCATCAGTGCTTCATCCTCGGCATGCCGGCCATGCCGTCGTCGGCCGCGGCGATCACGTCGCGCACATGGAACCCGGCCTTGACCGCCCCGGCGTGCTCGAAATGCAGGGTCATCTCCTGCATGCCGCCGGCCTTCAGCGGGCCCTTCAGCCCCATCAGCATGATGTGCAGGCCGCCGGGCTGGAAGGTCACCTTGCCGTGGGCCGGGATGACCACGGCGGCGGCGGAGTCCATCGAACTGATCCCGCCCTTGGTCTCGGTGCGGTGGGCCATCGCCGACTGGGCGCAGGCGCAGTCCACCGAGAGCAGGCGGTCGGGCGCCGCGCCGGCGTTGTCGATGGTCAGATAGGCGGCCGAGGTCGGCACCGCGCCGATGGAGGCGCGCACCGCCAGGTTGCCCAGGGTCAGGGGCCCGGCCTTGACCTCATGCGCCTTGGCCGAGCCGGCGAGGGCGGCGGCGAAGGCCGCGAGCAGGAGGGGGCGCATCGTCGGGTCTTTCATCGAGTCGGGGGCGTCCAGAAGCCCACCAGCCGCTTGGTCTCGGCGACCACCGGGCCGGCCACCGCGCGGGCCTTCTCGACCCCCGCCTGCAGGACCCGGTCGATCTCCGCGGGATCCCCCAGAAGGCGGCGCATCTCGTCGCCGATCGGCCCGACCCTGGCCACCGTCAGGTCGGCTAGCGCCGGCTTGAAGGCGCCGAAGCCCTGGCCGGCGAACTGCGACAGCGCCTGCGCCTTGCTGATCCCCGACAGGGCCGCATAGACGCCCACCAGGTTGTCGGCCTCGGGCCGCAGCTTCAGCTCGTCCAGCGTCTCGGGCAGGGGCTCCGGGTCGGTCTTGGCCTTGCGGATCTTCTGCGCGATCGTGTCGGCGCTATCGAGCAGGTTGACGCGCGAATTGTCCGACGGGTCGGACTTGCTCATCTTGGCCGAACCGTCGCGCAACGACATGATCCGCGCGCCGGGCCCCTCGATCACCGGCTCGGTGAGCGGGAAGAAGCCCGGGGCGCCGAAGTCGTTGTTGAACTTCTGGGCGATGTCGCGGGTCAGCTCCAAGTGCTGCTTCTGGTCCTCGCCCACCGGCACATGGGTGGCCTTGTAGACCAGGATGTCGGCGGCCTGCAGCACCGGGTAGGTGTAGAGCCCGACCGACGAGCGCTCCTTGTGCTGGCCGGACTTCTCCTTGAACTGGGTCATGCGGTCGAGCCAGCCGAGGCGCGCCACGCAGTTGAAGATCCAGGCCAGCTCGGCGTGCTCGCGCACCGCCGACTGCGGGAAGATGATCGCCTTGGCCGGATCGACGCCGGCGGCGATATAGGCCGCCGCGATCTCGCGGGTCTGGGCGGCCAGGGCGGCCGGGTCCTGCCAGGCGGTGATCGCGTGCAGGTCGACGACGCAGTAGAGGCACTGCATACGATCCTGCAGGGCGACGAATTTCACCAGGGCGCCCAGGTAGTTGCCCAGGTGCAGGGCGCCGGAGGGCTGGACGCCGGAGAGAACCCGCGACGCCGCCGGGGCGGCCGGGGACAGAGCTTCTGTCATGGAGTCAGGTCTTCGTTTTCGAGAGTTGGGGGCTCCGCGGCGGCGCGCGGCAGGGTTGGACGGGCCTCTCTCAGCGGCGCCATCGACCAGACAGGAGTCCCTCATCGACCATGGCGGGCTGTGTACCGGCAGATGCGGGACGCGGCAAGGCGAAGCGCGCCCTCAACGCGCGGAGCTGGCCCGGGCGCGGGGCAGGCGGCCGGCGCGCGAACCCGCCGCTTCGGCGTCGTCGAGCACCTCGATGAGGCGCGTCCGGACGGCGGCCAGGCGATCCGGGTCCACCAGCTTTCCGCCTGTTCCGGTCACCACATAGAACGCGTCCACGGCCCGCTCGCCGTGGCTGTCCACATGGGCAGACTGGATCGACAGGCCCGAATCCGACATGGCCCGCGCCAGGGCTTCGACCAGGCCCGGACGGTCGCGGCCCGAGGCCTCCACGACGGTGGCGTGCTGGGAGGCTTCGTTGTCGATGGTCACGCTGGAGGCGATGGCGAAGGCCGACGCCCGGCCCTGGTCGCCGGGGCGGCGCGGCTCGGAGGGCGGGATCTCACCGCAGGCGGCGCGCTCCAGGGCGTCCACCAGGCGGCGCACATGCTTGGGGTTGCCCTCGCCGAACGGCTGGCCGGCATGGTCCTGCACATAGAAGACGTCCACGGCCGCGCCCGTCGTCGAGGTGAAGATGCGGGCGCCCACGACGTTGCCGCCCAGGCGTGCGATGGTGAGGGCGAGATCGGCGAAAAGGCCGCGCCGGTCCCAGGCGGTGACCACGATCTCGGCGGCGTTGCGGTCGGCGAGGACTGTCGCCTCGGCCGCCGCGCCCCCCGAAACGGCCGCGCGGCGCGACAGTTTCAGGTGCTGTATCTGCTCGGCCCGGGAAAAGGCGACGAAGTAGGCGTCCTCCATGGCGGTCGCCCAGAGGCGGGCGTCCGGTTCGCTGGTCACCAGGGCCGTGCGGGCGTCGTAGGCGATGGCCTCCTGGCGCCGGCGGGCCACGCCGGCGGCGTCCGAGGTGCGGCCGCCGCGGAAGATCGTCTCGGTGGCGCCGTAGAGCTCGCGGATGAGCTGGCCCTTCCAGCCGTTCCACACGCCCGGACCCACGGCGCGGATGTCGGCGACGGTCAGCACCTCGAGCATCCGCAGGCGCTCGGGCGTCTGGACGATGCCGGCGAAGGCGGCCACCGTGGCCGGATCGGCCACGTCGCGCTTCTGGGCGTAGTCGCTCATCACCAGGTGATGTTCCACCAGCCAGGCCACGAGGTCGATGCGGTGGCGGTCGAGGCCCAGGCGTTCGCAGGCCGAGCGGGCGGCGCGGGCGCCGGCCTTCTCCTGACCCCCGACGCCGCCCTTGCCGGTGTCGTGCAGCAGCATGGCCAGGAACAGCGCCTCGCGATCCTCGATCAGGGGCATGATCTGGGTCGACAGCGGGTGGTCGTCGGCGAGGCGGCCCTCGGCGACGTCGTTGATGACCCCGACGGCCCGCAGGGTGTGCTCGTCGACGGTGTAGCAGTGGTACATGTTGAACTGCATCTTCGCGACGATGTGCCCGAACTCCGGCAGGAAGCGGCCGAGCAGCCCGGCCTCGTTCATCAGCTCGAGCATGCGCCGGGGTTTGCGCGACCGCGCCAGGATGTCGAGGAACACCCGCGCCGCCGCGGGATCGCGGCGCACGCGGGAGGTGATCAGGCCCAGGTGGCGGGTGACCGCGGTGAAGGCGTCCGGGTGCAGGTCGAGGTCGCGGGCGTCGGACAGCTGGAACAGCCGCAGCAGGTTCACCGGGTCGCGTTCGAAGACATCCGGTCCGGCGACCGAGATCCGGCCGCCGTCCAGGATGAATCCGCCCTCCAGGGCGACTGGCCCTGCGGGCTTGCCCGGCAGCATGCGCAGCAGCCCCCGGGGGCTGGACTTCATGTGGTCGGCCTCCAGCTTGGCCGAGAAGGCGCGGGTCAGTACGCCGACGTCCTTGGCGATCAGGAAGTACCGTCGCATGAACCGCTCGACGGCCGGCGTGTTGTCGCCGTCGCGCCGCGGCCGGTCGTGGTAGCCCATGCGCCGCGCGATTTCCGGTTGCAGATCGAAGGTCAGCCGCTCCTCGGGCCGGCCGCTGGTGAAATGCAGGTGGGCGCGCACCGACTCCAGGAAGTCGAAGGCCCGGATGAACACCCGCACCT
>JAQGIW010000153.1 GCA_028290905.1 Caulobacteraceae bacterium
ACGAGCACGTCCAGGCGTCCGAAGCGTCCGATCGCCTCGCCGATCACCGCCGACCAGCTCGCCTCGTCGCCGACATCATGGCGCATGAACAGACAGGCCGGGCCAAGTTCCGCGGCCAAGGCTGCGCCGGCTTCGTCGACGTCCGTGAGAACCACCTTCGCGCCGCGCACGGCGAACATTCTCGCCTCCGCCGCCCCCTGGCCGCGTGCGGCCCCGGTGACGACCACCACTTTGCCGGCCACCCCGCTCATCGCCAGTCCTGCACGGTCGAGCACATCTTGCGGTCCTCCTCCCAAGGCCCTGCCCGTCGCCTTGTGTGCCGTACGACAGAACCAAGTTCTATCAGATGGTAGCGATGCAAAGGGTTGGTTGTCAATGGGGGGCGGTAAGGTTCACCCTGACGATCGATGAGCGACTACCGCAGCGACCCGCGGCGTAGCTCGAATCGTGCTTTAGATAGAATGTGGTTGCGTTCTACGGAATTGTGCGGCAATTAGTCGAGGCTTCGGCCGCGAACGAGAAACGGCCGAGCCGAGAGTGAACCGCAGCCCCGCGGGGTCCAGGCGAGGTGGATTTCAATGTCGAAAGACCAACGAGGCGCGCACGCGAGCAAGCTCGACATCGTCCGGGAATATTATCGTCGCAACGACACCAGCGACTTTCCGGCCGAGCTGTTCACGCCGGACTTCCAGTTCTTTTTCCCCAAGTATGGCGTGGGCCACGGTCCGGCCGAGTTCCTCGAGTTGGGCAGCGGCCTGATGCGCGCCACGATCAAGCAGGCCGCCCATCACGTCGATGAACTGGTCCTCATCGAGCAGGGAGACTGCGTGGCCGCCGAAGGTGTCACCGAGGGCGTGGGGCTCGACGGTGTCGCGTGGTGTGGCGGCAAGACACCGGGCGGCCGCTTCTGCAGCATCTTCGAGTTCAACCCCGAAGGGCTGATCTCGCGCATGCACATCTACCTCGACCCCGACTACACCAGCAGGGACAAGGATGGCTTCGTCTGGCCGAAGCGCTCCTCACGGCAATGGTAGGGCGTCGGGGCGCGGCACGCGGAACGCGAGGGCAATGCCGATGAACGCCGTCAGGACGGCCGATACCGCGGGCCAGCCGGGCCGCGACGACTTTGCGACTCTGGAAGCCCGCTATCGCGAGGAACAGGCGCGGCGCCTGCGCCCGGAAGGGACCGCGCAGTACATCGGCATCGACGGCCGGTTCGCGCACATGGCCGAGGATCCCTACATCGAGCGGCCGGTCGTCCGCGATCCGTTGGCCGAGGACGTGGATGTCGTCATCGTCGGCGGCGGCTGGTCCGGCCTTCTGGCCGCGGTCAACCTTCGCAAGGCGGGCATCGACGACTTCCGGGTCGTCGAGACCGGCGGCGACTTCGGCGGCGTCTGGTACTGGAACCGCTACCCCGGCGCGATGTGCGACGTCGAATCCTACATCTACATGCCGCTGCTGGAAGAACTCGGCTACATTCCCACCCAGAAGTACGCGAATGCCGAGGAAATCCGCGCCCACGCCCTGCGCATCGGCCGACACTTCAATCTCTATCCGAACGCGCTCTTCCAGACCCAAGTGACCCGGATCGAGTGGAACCCGGACCGCTCACGCTGGGTCGTCTCCACCAATCGGGGCGATAGCCTTCACGCGCGCTTCGTCATCCTCGGCGGCGGTCCGCTCAACCATCCCAAACTTCCGGGCGTCCCCGGCATCGAGGCGTTCAAGGGCCATGCTTTCCACACCAGCCGATGGGACTACGCCTACACTGGCGGCGACATGTCCGGCGGCCTCACGGGCCTTTCCGACAAGCGGGTCGCGATCATCGGCACCGGGGCGACGGCCATGCAGGCGGTTCCGCATTTGGGCGAGTGGGCGCAGAAGCTCTACGTCGTCCAGCGCACGCCGGCGATCGTCGACTGGCGGGGCAACAGACCCACCGACCCCGCGTGGGCCGCCTCCCTGGAGCCGGGCTGGCAGCGCCGGCGCATGGAGAACTTTGACGGCCTCCTTTCAGGCAAGGTCTCCGGAGAGGATCTCGTCGGCGACGCCTGGACCGACATCTGGGCCCCTCCGCCGTTCGCCGAGGCGATCGAAGCCGGTCTCGATCCGCGCGCCGAGGCGCGGCGGTTCGATTTCGAGAAGCTCGAACGCATCCGGGCGCGGGTCGAGAGCATCGTCAAGGACCCGCGGACGGCGGAATCGCTCAAGCCCTACTACTACAGGTTCTGCAAGCGTCCCTGCTTTCACGACGAGTATCTGCCGACGTTCAATCGGCCGAACGTCGAGCTGATCGACACGCGGGGACGCGGGCTCGATCGCATCGAGGAGCAGGCGCTGGTGTTCGACGGGCGGCGGTACGAGGTCGATTGCATCGTCTACGCGACGGGGTTCGAACTCAACAACTACACCAACAAGGCGGGCGGCTTTCAGCTGATCGGACGTGACGGGCTGACGCTCGACGAGGCCTGGGCGGAGCACGTCAGGTCGCTCCACGGCGTCTACGTCCGGGGCTTCCCGAACGTCTTCCTGATCGGCAACGCCAAGCAGGGCGCGCCCACGATCAATTTTCCCTTCATGGTCGACGAGCAGGCCAGGCACGCCGCCAGCGTCGTACGCCGGCTCCTCGACGAGAAGATCGTCGCGATGGAGGTGTCGCAGGCGGCCGAGGCGCGATGGGGGCGCACGATCAAGGAAAAGTCGATCTTCGACCGGGAGTACGTCAGCGCCTGCACGCCCAGCTTCTATAATGCGGAGGGCAAGGCGGATGACACGGCCGCGTTCACCACTGTCTTCGGCGGTGGTCCCTTCGAATATATCCGGCTCCTGGAGGATTGGCGCGAGACGGGCCTGGAGCAGGACGTGGAATTGAAGCGCGAAGACTAGATGCGATGAAGATAACTCGCGTCGAGGTGGTGACGACGCTCGTCCCGATCGTCTTCGGCCGCCACGAGTCGCGGATGCCGGTCGTGCTGGTCAAGATCTTCACCGACGCGGGAATCGAGGGCATCGGCCACACCTTCAGCGCCAATCCCGAGTTTCAGCGTTCGCTGTCCAGCATGGTGCGGGAACTCGCCGATCTGATCGTAGGGGAGGATCCGCGACGGATAGAGCATCTTGCGTCCAAGATGCTCTATCCCGGCAATTGGGTCGGTCCGGGCGGCCTGCTGAATATCGCCGCGTCGGCGATCGACATCGCCCTTTGGGACATCATCGGCAAGGACTGCGGCCAGCCGCTCTGGCGTCTTCTCGGCGGGTTCTCGGACCGGGTGCGCACCTACCAGAGCGGTATGCCGCTGGGGGGAACGCCCGATGTTCTTCAGCGCCAGGCCTCCGAGCTCGTCGCGCAGGGGCATCGGGCCATCAAGATGCGGCCGAACCATGAACGTCACGCGCGCGTGGCCGAGGTTGCCGAGCGGGTGCGCGCGGTGCGCGAGGCGATCGGCTACGACATCGACCTGATGTACGACGTCAACCAGGCCTGGACGCCGTCCCGGGCCATCCGCGTCGGCCGGGCCCTCGAAGAGTTCGAACTATTCTGGCTGGAGGACCCGACGCTGATGCACGACGTCGAGGGCCAGGCCGCCGTCGCCGAGGCCTTGGACGTCCCGGTCTGTTCAGGCGAATACCACTACAACATGGTCTCGCTTCTGCCGCTGCTGAAGTCGAGGGCGGTGGACTATCTGATGGTGGACCTGTGCCGGATGGCGGGCGTCACCCAGTTCCGCAAGGTCGCCGCCATGGCCGAGGCGTTCGGGATCCCCGTCGCCAGCCACCTGGTCCCCGAAGTCTTCGCCCACTGCATCGCCGCCGTGCCCAACGGCCTGATCGTGGAGTGGATGAACTGGACGGCGATCCTCTTTGACGGCCTGCCGGTCCTGGAGGACGGCGCCCTTCTACTCTCGGAACGGCCGGGTCACGGGCTCACGCTCCTGGAGGGCGAGGTGCAGAAGCACCGCGTCGATTGACGCGTCATGGCCCCTTGGTTTCACCATAGAGAATTCGATTCCATGATCACCGCTCCTCAGGCTGGGCTTTGGCGCGGATGGCCCTCACCATCACCCCCGCGCACAGGGGCCTAAGGCTGCTTGACTCTCAAGCCCTTCTGCTTGAGTAGAAGAATGTCATTCTCTCTAGTGGAACGGCCGGAGGATTTCAGCATGGACAAGGCAAGGGTCACCGAACTCGGCTACCTCGGCCTGGGCGTGAGCGATCTGGGCGCCTGGCGGGACTTCGCGACGGAAATCCTCGGGATGGAGTTCTTGGACGACGACTCCGGCGCCCGCCTGCGCATGGACTACTGGCGCCAGCGGATCGTCCTTCACCAGGGCGCCGACGACGACCTGCGCTACATGGGCTTCCGCCTGTCCGGTCCCGAGGCCTTCGGGGCGATGCAGCGACAGTTGACCGAGGTCGGCGCCAAGTTCGAGGTCGCGTCCGCCGCCGAGGCCGAGGATCATCACGTTCTCGAGATGCTTCGGTTGGAGGACCCGGCCGGGGTCCCCATCGAACTCTTCCACGGCCCGCAGGTGGACCTGCATGTCCCGTTTCGCCCGGGCCGGGGAATGCACGGCCGGTTCCTGACCGGCGACCAGGGCCTGGGTCACGTCATCATCCGGGATCGCGGGATCGCCGAATCCGAGCGATTCTACCGAGAGGTGCTGGGGATGCGTGGCGGTGTCGAGGGCCGGCTGCAGATCGGCGACCAGCGCGTCGACATGGTCTTCATGCACTGCAACGCGCGGGGGCACACCGTCGGCGTCGGCGTCCCGGGATGGACGAAGCGCATCCAGCATTTCATGGTCGAAGTCGACAATTTGGACGACGTGGGCCTGGCCTACGACCTCGTGCGCCAGCGTCAGATCCCCATTCTCATGGGCCTCGGACGGCATGGGAACGACAAGATGGTCTCCTTCTACATGCAGACGCCCTCCGGCTTTTTTTGCGAATACGGTTGGGGCGGCGGCCACTCGTTCGCCCAATCGGAATACAATCCCCGCGGCAACATCTGGGGCCTCGACGCCGAGTCGCCGTCGCTTCGGGGCTGATCGCCCCGAACCCCCCGCCGGGTCGGAGGTCAGCGCTTGTTCAAGGCGTCCGCCGCGGCGCCGAGGAAGTCGGGCGCCGCCGAGGACTTTGGCGGCGAGAGGCGGGCCCAGCCACCGTCCACGAGGATCGTCTGGCCCGTGACGTAGGAGCCTGCCCGCGAAACCAGGAAGACCACCGCGCCGGCAATGTCCTCGGGTTCGCCGATCCGCCGCAGCGGGATGGTGTCGGTGGTCGCCTTCAGCGTCTGTTCGTTCCGCCACAGCGGCTGCGAGGCATTGGTGCGGACCAAGCCGGGCGCAATGCAGTTCACCCGGATGTTCTCGCTCGCCATTTCGTCCGCCAGGCTCAGCGCCATGTGGGCCACGCCGGCCTTGGCCACGCTGTAGGCCAGCATGGTTGGGGATGGCGTGTGCCCGGCCATCGAGCCGATCAGGACGATGCTGCCGCCGCCCCGCCTGGCGATCTCAGGCCGGAGCGCCTCGCAGAGACGGAAGTTGTGATGGATGTTGGTGCTGAACAGCCGCTCGAAGACCTGGGGCGGCGTGTTCGCGGCGGGACCGACGAAAGACATCGCGGCGGCGTTGCAGACCAGAGTGTCGACGCCGTCGAAGGCGCGCCGAGCGACCTCGACCAATCGCTCGATATCCTCGAGCCGA
This sequence comes from Caulobacteraceae bacterium, assembly GCA_028290905.1. GTDB lineage: Bacteria > Pseudomonadota > Alphaproteobacteria > Caulobacterales > Caulobacteraceae > Acaudatibacter. Next base: position 5,709 of record JAQGIW010000153.1, read on the forward strand.
TCCATGTCGCAGACCACGCCCCTGGCGATGACCCCGCCGTCGCCAAACTCCGCGTTGAGTTCGCCCGCCGTTCGCTCGCACTCGTCCGCCTTGCGGCTGGAGATCACGAGGCGGGCGCCGTGCCGGGCGAGTTCGCGGGCGACGCCGAGGCCGATACCCTTGGTGGCGCCGGTGACGACGGCGACTTTCCCGGTCAGGTCGAAAGCGGTCATTGGCTCAGGACGCCCTGGAGGGTCGGGATTCCACGGAGATCGCTTCCACCGGCCGGGCGACGTCGTCGGTCTCCAGCCCCCTGAGGAGGTATTGAGTCGTCCGCTGCACGTGCGCCGCCATCAGGGTGTTCATGCGGTCGATGTCGCGGGCGAGCGCCGCGTCCAGCAGGTCCCGGTGCTCTGTCGTCGTGTCCCGCGCGACCTGGCGGCGCGATGATTCCCCGAGACCGGCGTTGAACTTCAGCACGAAGCGCCGATAGCGCTCGGACTGTTCGTGGAGCGTCCTGTGCATCCGGAGAAGCCACGGATTGTCGCAAGCCGAGACCAGCGCGTCGTGGAACGCGGTGTGCAGGCGTGACCAATCCTCGATCGTGTTCGCCGTGTCCTCCAGAGGGCTATGCCGGTTCATCTGATGGAGAAGGGCGACGAGGCGTCCCTCCCACTCCAGGTCGCCATTGGCCAATGATGAGGCCAGGCAGAGCCTTTCAATTTCGATCCGCGCGTTGGTCAGGCTGATGAGGTCGGTCCGGGAGACCGGAGCGACGGAATAGCCCTTGTAGGATTCAGAGACGACAAGCCCTTCCGCGAGCAGGCGCGAGAGCGCCTCCCTGACGGCGCCGAGACTGCCCTGCACCTCCCCGCACAACTCGCTGATCTTGAGCTTCTGATCGGGGAGGTAGCGCCCGGATAGGAGCGCGCCGCGGAGCTGTCCATACACGTCCTCCGTCTGACTGAGCCGTCCCCGATCGAACTGGTCCAACTGCATCCTCACCTCGCATTGCCCGCATGTCGGGCCATCGCGTTCCCTACCTTTCTAGCATAGGGCGAATCGCTTATCCATAGGATAATATATTTTATGGTTGACGATCTATGATATGGTTCTTAACCTCCGACGCTAACGAGCCTTGGGAGCACGATTGAAGGCTGGCCCAAAACGGCGGGTGTGGAGGAACGAGCATGGCCAACATCCTCACTGCTGAAGATCGGATACTCACCACCCACATGGGGAGCGCGCCGCGACCGCCGGCGCTGCTGGACCTCATGAAGGCGAAGGCTGAGGGCGGCTACGACCCGGTGGCGTTTGAAATCCGCGTGAGCGCGGCCGTCGAGACCTGCGTCCGCGAGCAAGCCGACGTCGGGATCGACATCGTCGCGGACGGCGAGGAAAAGACGAGCTTCCTCCTCTATGTGCAGGACCGCCTCGCCGGACTCGAGCCCAGGCCCGGGAAGGCGTTTCCTGGAAAGGCGTTCAGGGGCCTGAAGCGCGGCGCTCCCCTATTCCTGGAGGACTTCGAGCGGTGCTTCCAGAACGCGATTTCCATGGGGGCGCCCATCGCCGATGTGCCGATCGTCTGCGCCGGCCCCATCGAGTACGTCGGGGAAGAACAGCTTCATCGCGATATCGAAAATCTGAGGACGGCCGCCTCCAAGATCGACTGCAGCGCGGCTTTCATGTCGTCCGTCGCCCCCAGCGCGGTGGGGGCGAATGAGTACTACCCGAGCGACGAGCAGTTTCGCTACGCCTCCGGCGAGGCGTTGCGGGCCGAGTACGAGGCGATCGTCGCCGCCGGTTTCCTGCTGCAGATCGCCGACCCCTTCCTGCCGGCATTGTTTTCGGATCCGAGCCTGACCTCGGCGCACGCGGAGCGGCAAGCCTGGGCTTATGTGGACGCCTTGAACCACACCCTCAGAGGCATTCCGGCCGAAAAGATCCGCTATCACGTCAGCTGCGCGCGCGCCGGGGCCGCCCGGACCGTCAAGCTGCCCTTCGTCGACCTCGCCCTCCACATGCTCCGCGTAAACGCCGGAGCCTACTCGTTTGACGCCGCCGAGGCGCGCTACGAAGAGGACGCGGAATTGCGGCGGGTGATCAGGCTGCCGGCCGGCAAGGTGATCATGCCGGGCCTGATTTCGCACGCCAACGATATCGTGGAAGATCCGGAATCGATCTCCGATCGCCTGATCCGCTTCGCCGACTGGGTCGGCCGCGACAGCGTCGTCGCCAGTGTCGACAGTGGCCCTTCGTGGCGATCTGCCGCGGGATCGAACGTCGAGCCCGAGGCGATCTGGTCCAAGTTCGAGGCCTTGTGCGAAGGCGCCGAGCGCGCCTCCCGGAGACTATGGTCCTAACGCCGGGCCGGACACACCGCCTAGGTTCCGGCGTAGAGCGCGTCGATCAGGTTCCGGCGGCGGGGATTGAGATCCATCTGGTCGCTCATGTGGTTCATGACGTAGCCCACCGCCAGGCCCGCGGTCGGATCGGCGAACCCGAACGCGCCGCCCCAGCCGCCATGCCCGAAGGCGCCCTTGTTCGGGCCCCAGGCGCGCTCGTCGTTCGTCAGGAACCCAGCCGCCCAGGTCCGACGAATCCCGCGCACCACGTCTATGCCGTCGATCCAGGTCCGGGTGGCCTCGGCGAGCGCCTTCGGGCCGACCAGCCGTCCCCCGTTTGGACCGGGATTCAACAACAGGCCGTACAGGCCCGCCAGTCCCCGGGCGGTGGCGTAGCAGTTGGCCGCCGTGAAGTCGGCGGCCTGGAACTCCGGCGTGTCGGGGAGAGCCACCGTCATCGGCGGATTGTGCAGGGCGCGCTGGGCCGGATTGCCCATCGGGACCGTGTTGACGGGGTCCACGCTTACGGCAGCGACAAGGCTGGAGAGACGGGACCTGTCGGCCGGCTCGAGACCGACCGAGATCTCGAGGCCGCGAGACCCCTTGAGCTCTTCGGCGACGAACTTCTGGATCGACCGGCCTTCGATCTTCTCGAAAAGGTGCGTCGCCAGCACGCCGACCACGTTGCCATAGCCTGGGGCCGTCCCGGGCTTCCACATCGGCTTCTGTGCGGCCAGCCGCCGCGCCGCCTTCTCACCGGCGAACAGATCTTCCAGTGTCGCCGGCGTGTCGAAACCAGGGATTCCCGCCTGGTGCGAGAGAAGCATGCCGATCGTCACGTCGCCCTTCCCCTCGGCGGCGAACTCCGGCCAGTGTTTGCTCACCTTGTCGTCGTACGAGGCCAGACCGCGGTCGACGATCATCGCGAAGCAGACACCGGCGACCCCTTTCGACGCCGACCAGACGCAAACGACCGTGTCGCGATTCCAGGGCGTCGCCCCCGCCTCGTCCTTCGACCCCGCCCAAAGGTCGGCCACAACCTCACCACCGGCGACCACTGCATAGCTGGCGCCGATCTCTCCCAGTTCGCGGAAGTTCCTGAGGAAGGCCTCGCGCAACCTCTCGTGTCCGGGGGCGCAATAGCCCTGAATCACGACGTCGCGCGGAACGAGCGTTTCGCTGGCCATCTGTCCGATTCCTTCTTGGCGCCCGCCCCGACGGCGGGATTTTCAATGGGTTTATTCTGTGAGATAGAATTCAGTTCTGTCAGACGCTATCATCAAGCCAGGTGTTGTCAAGCGCTGGCACGCCGGAACCGGAGATCGATCGATGAAACTCGCCATGGTGCGTGTCGCGGCCGGCGCCCCGCCTGCCCTCCACAATCCTCGAACTGATCAACGATTGGGCCGGCGTGCGGACCGAGCTGCGGCGAGCCGCCGAGTCGTCCCGGGTCGTTTCACTCGCCGACGTTGAACTGCTCGCTCCGATCGCCGAGGCCGGCCTCGAGCGTCCGAAGCACCAAGTGTGGTTCTGCAAGCAGGCGAACACCGTTCATCCGCCGTACGCCCCGATCCAGATCCCCAGGGCCTCGGTCGCGGTCGACTACGAGGTCGAACTGGTGTTCGTCATTGGCAAGCGAGGCCGCCATGTCGCCCGCGACAAGGCTGCCGATCACATCTTCGGTTACTGCGTCGGCAAAGACGTCACGGCGCGCGACTGGCAGGGGCGAACCCCCCAGTGGATGCTCGCCAAGTCCTTCGACACCCACGGGCCGTTCGGACCATGGATCACGCCGCCGATGAGATCGGCGACCCCCATCGGCTGGGCATCCGGTCGATCGTCAACGGCGACGTACGGCAGGAGTCGAACACCCGCGAACTCATCTTCGATCAGGTGGCGTATCTGTCCCAGGCCATGACGCTTGAGCCTGGCGACATTGTCTACAGCGGTACGCCCGGCGGGATCGGCGCGGCCAGGAAGCCCCCAACCTTCCTGAAATCCGGAGACAGGGTCCGCTGCGAGATCGACGAACTCGGGGCCATAGACGGCGTGTTCGAGGACGAGGGATGAGTCCGCCCGCGACGGCGAAAAGCGTCAGGGACTGGGAGTTGGCAGGGTTGCGCCCAGCAACTTCGACAAGGCTCCGGCCTTGGCCATGAGCAACGGGCCGAACTCGCTCGCGCGTTCAGGCGTGAGGCGGGTGCGGGGCCCGGAAACGGACACCGCCCCGACCAGTCCATCGAAGCTGTAGATCGGGGCCGCGATGTCTGCCGTTTCCGGATCGCTCTCCCCGAACGAAGCGAATGGGAGATCCAAATAGCGTTGGTCGCGATCCGCCTGGGTGAGCGTCGGCTCACCAAAGATGGTGAGCACACGGCCGCCGGCGCCGAGGTTGAGCGGCAGCATGTCCCCCTCCGACAAATTGTCACGAATGGTCCGCCGGGTTTCTTCACGGTAGAGGCACTGCCGCAGATTGCCCTCCCGCTTGAAAAACGACGCGCTCTCGCCGGTCTCATCGCGAATGGTCCTGAGCACAGGCCGGATCTTGGATTCCAGCGTATTGGCGCGGCGATAGACGGCGGCGAGCCTCAGGGGCTCGCCGCCGAGGACGAACGCTCCGCCCTCTTCCCGGTGCAGGAATCCTGCCGTCTCGAGCGAGCGGGCCAGTCGCAGGATCGTGCTTTTGTAGAACCCCGTTCTGGCGGCGAGTTCGGCCAAGGTCTGCCGCTCGCGGCCGGCCTCGAACGTGCCCAGAATGGAAAGCGCCCGGTCGACGGCGTCGACCCCACCGCTCCCGAGAGCTTCGGCTGAATCCTTCAAAGCGCACCTCTCCAACCCCTGACACCCAGCAGTGTTACCATACTGGGCCGAGCAATCACGTTCTCCGCCGTGGAACGCAAGCGCGATCTGGGCGGCCCGGAGTGAACGGCGGATCGACGAGATCCGGATGGAGTTGGAGAAGCAGGGCGCGTGCGACCCTGGAGCGCGGTTGGCCGGCTAGACCATTTCGAGGGCGAGCGCGATTCCCTGGCCGCCGCCGATGCACAGGGTGACCACCCCACGGGTGAGGCCGTCGCGCCGCATGGAATGAATGAGCCGGGTCGTGAGGATGGCGCCGGTGGCGCCGATCGGGTGGCCGTGGGCGATCGCGCCGCCTTCGACGTTGACGATCTCCTCCGGCAGGCCGAGCTCGCGCGCCACGACGATGGCGATCGCGGCGAAGGCCTCGTTGATCTCGATGCGCTCGACCGAGCCGACATCCCAGCCGGCGCGGCCGAGAGCCTGCCTCACGGCCGGAATGGGGCCCAGACCGAACATTCCCGGCTCGACGGCGGCGACGCCGTAGGCGACGAGGCGCGCCGCCGGCTGGAGACCGCGCCGCTCCGCCCATTCCGCCTCCGCGACCACCATGGCCGCCGCCGCGTCGTTGAGCCCCGGCGCATTGCCGGCCGTGATCGTGCCGTCCGGCCGAAAAGCGGGCTTCAATTTCGCGAGAATCTCAAGCGTCGTTCCGGGCCGGTTGTGTTCGTCCTTGTCGAATACCGTGGGACCTTTGCGGCCCGGGACCTCGACGGGGACGATCTCGGAGGTGAAACGACCCGCGGCCTGGGCCGCGGAGAAGCGTTCCTGCGACCGCACCGCCCAGCGATCCTGGGCCTCGCGGCTGACCTGGAACTGCTCGACCAGATCCTCCGTGTGCCAGCCGGAGGGCGCATCGGAAAAAGCGTCGTTCAGTCCGTCGCGCGTGACGCTGTCAAACAGCTGGCTGTCGCCCATCCGGTATCCCCACCGCCCGCGTGCGACGAGGTAGGGGGCGAGGTCCATGTTCTCCATCCCGCCGGCGATGGCGACGTCGAGGTTGCCGAGCAGGATGTCCTGCGCCGCCGAAACGATGGCCTGGGCGCCGGACCCGCAGACGCGATTGACCGTCAGCGCCGGCGTGGACACCGGCAGGCCGGCATGGATGGCGGCCTGGCGCCCCGGGTTCATCTTGTTTCCGGCCTGGACGACATTGCCCATCACCGCGGTCTCGATCTCGTCCGGACGAAGCCCGGCCCGCGCCACCGCCGCGCGGATCGCCGTGGCCCCGAGGCTAGGCGCCGGCACGTCCTTGAGGCTGCCGTCAAATGTGCCGATCGCGGTTCGCACGGGCTCGGCCAAGACAACGGAACGAACGGACGCCATGGGAACACCTCCTTGAACGGACCGGGCGGCGAGCCGACGGGCTGTCTCGGCCCAGATGTAAGCACGAGGCCCAGATATAGGCGCATATTCTCCTATTCAAGGCAGGGCGGCTCGAGGGACGCTGATCGGGGCAAGGGAGGAGGTTGGCGGGCCTGACGCCTTACCGCGCCAGCAGGGCCTTCAGCGCCGCGCGGCAGTCGGCGCCGCACTCCGGGTCCTTCAGCGCATAGGCGACATTGGCGCGCAGCAGCCCGAGCTTGTCGCCGCAGTCGTAGGTGACGCCGTCGTATTCAAGGGCGTGGAAAGGCTCCACCTCCAAGCGCTGGAGCATGGCGTCGGTGAGCTGGATCTCGCCGCCGGCCCCCGGGGTGTGGGCAGACAGGGCGTCGAAGATACCCGGCTGGAGGATATAGCGGCCGGAGATGAACAGGTTGGAGGGCTCCGTGCCCGGCGGCGGCTTTTCCACCATTCCGGTCATCGTGGAGAGCCGTCCGCCGCGCCCCACCGCCTTCCCCAGGGCGACGATGCCGTATTTGTGCGCCTCGCCCGGTGGCGCCGGCTCGACGACGACGACGTTGCCGCCGACCGCATCATGGGCGGCTATCGCCTGAGCCAGGGCCCCCGGCTCGGCGGCCATCAGCATGTCGGGCAGCATCACGGCGAAGGGCTCGTCGCCGATGATGTCGCGGGCGCACCAGACGGCGTGCCCGAGGCCCAGGGGCTCCATCTGTCGCACGAAGCTCATCTGGCCCGGTCCGAGCTGGTCGGACTTCACGTCCTCCAGGATGGCCATCCGGCCCTTGGACTCCAGGCTGTATTCGAGTTCGAAAGCACGGTCGAAGTAGTCCTCGATGGCCCCCTGGCCCCGGCCGGTGATGAACACGAAGTGCTCGATGCCGGCCGCGCGGCCCTCCGCCACCACATGGGCGAGGATCGGCCGGTCGTAGACGTTGAGCAGGTTCTTCGGCGTGGTCTTCGCCGCCGGCTGGATCCGCGTCCCCATGCCCGCCACGGGGAGAACGGCCTTACGCACTGGTGTCATACGGAACCCCTTGAGTGGGGGGCCCTACTACTCGACCGTGACGGACTTTGCGAGGTTTCGCGGCTGATCGACGTCGGCCCCCTTCAGGACGGCCACTTGATAGGCAATCACCTGGATCGGCACGGCGAACACCAGGGGCGCGACCAGGGGATCGCAGTGGGGGGCGATCACCACCGAGACCCCCTCGGGGGCGTGGGTGGCGCCGTGGGCGTCGGTGATCAGCACCACCCGCCCGCCCCGGGCGATCACCTCGCTCATGTTGGAGCTGGTCTTTTCGAACAGGGCGTCGCTGGGCGCTATCACGATGATCGGGGTGGCCTCGTCCACCAGGGCGATGGGCCCGTGCTTGAGTTCGCCGGCCGCGTAGCCCTCGGCGTGGATGTAGCTGATTTCCTTGAGTTTCAGGGCCCCTTCCAGAGCGAGGGGGTACATCGCCCCGCGTCCCAGGTAGAGCACGTCGCGGGCCTTGGCGATCTCCTGGGCGATGGGCGCGATCCAGCCGTCGTCGAGGATGGCGTCGGCGATCAGCCGCGGGGCTTCGAGCAGCACCCCGGCCAAGCGGGCCTCCTCCCCGGCGCCAATCCGGTTGCGCTGGCGGGCGGCGGCGATCGCCAGGGCGGTGAGGGCGGCGACCTGAGAGGTGAAGGCCTTGGTGGAGGCGACCCCGATCTCCGGGCCGGCGTGGGTGGGGAACATCACGTCCACCTCGCGCGCCATGGTCGATTCGTGGCTGTTGACCAGGGCGGCGGTGGTGATCCCCCGCTCCTTGCACCAGCGCAGGGCCGCCAGTGTGTCCGCCGTCTCGCCCGACTGGGAGATGGCCAGGCAGAGGGCGCCGGGCCCCAGGGCCGGCTCGCGATAGCGGAACTCCGAGGCGATCTCCACGTCGGTGGGCAGGCCCGCCAGGCTCTCGAACAGATAGCGGCCGATCATGCCCGCGTAGCAGGCGGTGCCGCAGGCGACGATCTGCAGCCGGTCGATGGCGGCGAAGTCGACGCCTGGCGAGGACACGGTCGAGGTGATCGGATCGATGTAGGCCGAGAGAGTGTGCTGGCAGGCGTCCGGCTGGTCGTGGATCTCCTTCTCCATGAAGTGCCGGTAGTTGCCCTTTTCTACCAGGGCGCTGGCGATCGGGACGATCCTCAAGGGACGTTCGACCGGCTCGCCGTCGCGATCGAAGATGCGCGCCCCGTCATGATCGATGTCGACGAAGTCACCGTCCTCAAGATGGACGACGCGGTTGGTGAAGGGCCCCAGCGCCAGGGCGTCGGTGCCGATGTACATCTCGCCCTCGCCCTCGCCCACCACCAGCGGACTGCCGCGTCGGGCGCCCATGATCAGGCCCTCCTCGCCGGCGACCAGCACCACCAGGGCGTAGGCGCCCGACAGCCGGTCCAGAGCGGTCTTGAACGCCGTCACCGGCGCCAGGCCCTTGGCGAGTTCGCGGTCGATCAGGTGGGCGACGACCTCGGTGTCCGTGTCGCTCTCGAACCTGTGTCCATCGGCGATGAGCTCGGCCTTCAGGGGCGCGAAGTTCTCGATGATGCCGTTGTGGACCACGGCTATCCGGCCAGCGACGTGGGGGTGAGCGTTGCGGGTTGTGGGAGCGCCGTGGGTGGCCCAGCGGGTGTGGCCGATCCCCACCGTGGCCACGAGGGGGTCAGCGGCCAGCACGGCCTCGAGATTGCGCAGCTTGCCCTCGGCGCGGCGCCGCTCGATCCGCCCGTCCACGAGGCCGGCCAGCCCCGCGGAGTCATAGCCGCGGTATTCCAACCGGCGGAGACTCTCGACGAGACGCTCCGCCACCGGGGCTGCGCCGACGATGCCGATGATGCCGCACATGCTTGTCGTCTATCCTTCTGGCGCGGGCGAATCGCCTCGACGCGCGGTCATGGCGTGTTCATGGGAACTGCGCCATGGTTGTAGACGTCCCCGTCGGCGGGGAGGCATAAATCTGGGTTTCGTATCATTTCCGCAACAAATCCCCTAGGTAGGGTCATGAGCAAACGCAGCTACTTCGGCACCGACGGTATCCGCGGTCAGGCGAACCTCTTTCCGATGACGGCGGAGGTGGCCCTCCGGGCTGGCATGGCGGCGGGCAAGGTGTTCCGCTCCGGCGGCGACCGGCGTCACCTGGTGGTGATCGGCAAGGACACCCGCCTGTCGGGCTACATGATCGAGCCGGCCCTGGTGGCGGGCTTCGTGAGCGTCGGGATGGACGTGCGCACGTTCGGCCCGGTGCCCACCCCGGCGGTGGCGATGATGACCCGGTCCATGCGCGCCGACCTCGGCGTGATGATCTCGGCCTCGCACAACAACTTCGCCGACAACGGCATCAAGCTGTTCGGCCCCGACGGGTACAAGCTCTCCGACGCCGTGGAGCTGAAGATCGAAACCCTGATGGACGAGGGCCTGCAGGAGGGCCTGGCCGGACCCAAGGAGCTGGGCCGGGTGGTGCGCATGGACGAGGCCCAGGCGCGGTATGTCGAGATCGTCAAGGCCACCCTGCCGCGGAGTCTGTCCCTGAGCGGCCTGCGCGTGGTGATCGATTGCGCCAACGGCGCCGCCTACAAGGTCGCCCCTACGGCCCTCTATGAACTGGGGGCCGAGGTCATCCCGGTGGGGGTCAGCCCCAACGGCTACAACATCAACGAGGAGTGCGGCTCTACCCACCCGGTGGTCATGGCGCGGGCGGTGAAGGAGTATCGGGCCGATATCGGCCTCGCCCTCGACGGTGACGCCGACCGGCTCACCGTCTGCGACGAGAAGGGCCAGCTGATCGACGGCGACCAGATCATGGCCCTGATCGCCAAGGCCTGGGCCGCGCAGGGACGGCTGACCGGCGGCGGCGTGGTGGCCACGGTCATGTCGAACCTCGGCCTGGAGCGGTTCCTCGCCGAGCGCGGCCTCACCCTGGAGCGCACGGCGGTCGGCGACCGTTACGTGATGCACCGCATGCGCGAAGGCGGGTTCAACCTGGGGGGCGAGGCCTCCGGCCACATCATCCTGTCGGACTATTCCACCACCGGCGACGGGCTGATCGCCGCTCTGCAGATCCTGTCGGAGCTGGTGCGATCGGGTGTCCGGATGAGCGAACTGGCCCGGCAGTTCGAGCCCGTGCCTCAGAAGCTGGAAAATGTCCGCTTCGCCGCCGGCAAGCCGCTGGAGAGCGAGAGCGTGCAGGCCGCCATCGCCGAGGGGACCGCGCGCCTGAACGGCTGCGGCCGGGTGCTGGTGCGCGCCTCGGGCACCGAGCGCCTGATCCGGGTGATGGCCGAGGGGGATGACGAGGCCCTGGTCGGCCAGGTGGTCGGGCACATCGCCGGCGCCGTGCGGGCGGCCGCGCAGCTGGCCGGCTAGCCCCAACCTAGCCTAGACTCCGACCGGGGCGCCCTTGACGACCGGCGGCGGCCGGCAATGGCCGGCGCGCGCCTCGACCACATAGAGCAGGGCCTGCCGTTGGGCGAAGGCGTTGTGCTCGGCCAGGGCGTTGGTCGGCTGGCCGGTGTCCAGGCTCAGGATTTGCGTCGGTCCGCCGGTGCTGTCCTGCGTCGGCTGGGTCAGGCTGGCCTGGTTCCAGCGGGTCAGGGCTGCGCCGCACGCGGCCACGGCCGCGTTCGCCACGACCTCGGCCTCGTCCCGCGAGCCGGCGAGGCTGAAGGCCCATCGGCGGACGCATTCGTCGACAGGCGCCGCCGCGTCCGTGGCCACCACCGCCGGCGCGCCGGCGGCAGGGGCCTTGAAGTCGGGGCAGAGCTTGCTGTTGACCATCGTTCCGCCATTGTTCTCACAGGCGGTGAGGGCCAAGGCCGCCAGGGCCAGCGTCGCCGCTCGGGACGCGATCAGCGCGCGCATGTCTGGACCTGACGCTGCACCAACTCGCCCCGGTCGTTGTAGTACGACTGGGTATCGGTGCGGCACGCCGACGTCGACGGGTAGGCCGGCGCATACGGAGCATAGGACGCCGAGGCATAGGGCGCTGTTCCGTAGGAGGCCGCGCCAGGAGCGCCTTCCGGGTAGATCACATTGCCTCGGTAATCGTAGTATACCGTATGCTGAACCGGCGCCTGGGCGTATTGGGCGTCGTTGGGGTAGGTATCCGCCTGGTAGGGGTCGCTTCCGTACGTCCGATACCCATGACGACTAGTCCGATACCCTCCGCGATACTCTGCATGCCGGTATCGATAGCCGTAGCGCTCGCGCCCACAGGTGCTCCGGGCGACTTCGTGGCCCAGGACAGCGCCGCCCAGGCCGCCGAGCACGGCGCCGCCACCGCCTCCGGAAATGGAATTGCCGATCAGGGCGCCGCCGACGCCGCCGACCACCGTGCCGGTGAGCTTGCGGTCACTGCAGGAGGCCGAGGCGGTCGCCGGGGCGATGAGGAGCGGCAGGGCCAAGGCGCCCGCCAGGCTGCTCGTGATGATCCATCGGTTCAAATCGTAACTCCAACGCTTGTTGCCACCATAGCCAACGCTTGAACCCCCGGTGAGTTGCAGCGGGCGCGATACTGCCCGGCCGGCGGGCGGGCGCCGGGTTCCGGTGGGTCAGATCTCCTGGTTGTATCGCCCGATCGCCGGCCACTGGGCGAGCCGCGGCTTGACCTCCTTGTGGAACAGGTCGCGCATGTCGTCGGTGCTGCGCATGCTCTCCACCACCACCACCAGCTCGGGCTTGTTCGACGACGCCCTGACCAGCAGCCAGGAGCCGTCATCGAGGGTCACGCGGATGCCGTTGACGGTCAGGAGGTCCTTTATCCGGCGACCGAGGATCGACTCCCCCCGGTCGGCAAGGCCCTGGTAGACGGCGATGACCTCCTTGAGCACGTCATACTTGAGCTCGTCGTCGCAGTGCGGGCTCATCGTCAGGGAGGTAAACGCCACGGGCAGGGCGCGCTTCAGGTCACTGAGCTTCTTGCCCGGGTTGCGGTCCAGCATGGCCAGGATCGCCGCCGCCGCCGTCAGGGCGCAGTCGTAGCCGCGCCCGAGCGGCTTGTTGAAGAAGAAATGCCCCGACTTCTCGAACCCGGCGAGGGCGCCGATCTCGGCGGTCTTGCGCTTGATGTAGCTGTGGCCGGTCTTCCAATAGACGGTCCTTGCGCCGTGGGCCGCCAGCACCGGGTCGGTCGCGTAGAGGCCGGTGGACTTCACATCCACCACGAACGTGGCGCCCCGATGCAGGGGGGCCAGGTCGCGGGCCAGCATCAGGCCCATCTTGTCGGCGAAGATCTCCTCCCCTTCGTCGTCGACCACGCCGCAGCGATCGCCGTCGCCGTCGAAGCCCAGGGCGAGATCGGCGCCATGTTCCTTCACCGCGACGCTCATGGCGTGGAGCATCTCTGTGTCTTCGGGGTTGGGATTGTAGTTGGGGAAGGTCCAGTCGAGGTCGCAGTTCAGCTCGATCACTTCGGCGCCCATGCGGCGCAGGGCTTCCGGTGCGAAGGCGCCCGCCGTGCCGTTGCCGCAGGCGCACACCACACGCAGCGGACGTTCGAGCGCGCAGCGTGAGGCGGCGTCGGCAATGTAGCGTTCAGCGACGCCCTCGGTCTGGGCGAGGGTCCCGCCCGGGCGGGTCTGGACCTCGCCGGACAGCACCAGCTGTTTCAGCCGTCCGATCTCGTCGGGACCGAAGGTCAGGGGCGGGGAGACGCCCATCTTCACGCCAGTCCAGCCGTTCTCGTTGTGACTGGCGGTGACCATGGCCACGCAGGGAGCCTCCAGGTCGAACTGGGCGAAGTAGGCCGTCGGCGAAAGCGCCAGGCCGATGTCCAGCACCTCGCAGCCGGCCTGGATCAAGCCGAGGGTGAGAGCCTGCTTCACCGACAGGGAATAGGACCGGAAGTCGTGCCCCACCACCACGCGCCGCTGGCCGACCTCCTGGAAATAAGCGCCGAGGCCCAGGCCCAGCGCCTGCACGCCCAGCAGGTTGATCTCGGAGCCCAGCAACCAACGGGCGTCGTACTCGCGAAAGCCGGTCGCCTTGACCAGCGGCGTGGTCTCATAGGCTAGCTCGCCAGGGACGAGGTCGGCGCGGGGTTTGGGGAGCATCGTGTCACTTTCCTGCGGAAGGAGATCAGGGTCGGGTGGTCGCGGGCGCCAAGGCCGCCGGTCCGGAGACCGCCGGCGCCGACAACGTCGTCGTGGCCAGCGGATGGCCGAAAGGCCGCCGCGAGGGTGCGCCGGCGCCCTGCGGCCAGACCAGCGCCAGGGCGACCATTCCCGCCGCGATCAGGCCCAGAAGCCGAAATAACAGAAGGTCGCTAATACCGCCGTCGGCTATAGCGGGGGTCTCCATGGCGCGCCACCGCACTTGACGCCAGGCGCTCTTGACTCGCTCTAGCCCAGGCCCTAGCCGGCGTCTCTC
>JAQGIW010000173.1 GCA_028290905.1 Caulobacteraceae bacterium
CGCCCGCCCCCGCCCCAGGCGAGGGAGACGACCTCGGCCGCGGCCATCGCGTCCCAGCCTCCAGCCGTCCCGCGACCCGAGGAGCGCGGCGTCGCCACGGTGCTCACCCTGGGCGCCCACATGTGCAAATGGCCGATCGGCGATCCGGCCACCGACGACTTCACCTTCTGCGGCCGGCGCTCCGGGAACGAAGGCCCCTACTGCGTGGAACACGCCCGCGTCGCGTATCAGCCGCAGCAGGGCAAGAAGAAAGCCTCGCCCAGCGATTTGGCGCGGTCGCTAAGGCGCTACGTCTAGGCCCCTCGCTCCCTCCCCTCATGGGAAGGGACAGGCCGCGTCAGCGGCCAGGGCGCGGGCCCCACCCGTCCCCCGCCTTGCGGGTCCGCCCTCCCCATGATGGGGAGGGAGCGCTATCGTGACCCCATGACCGACCTCTCTCCCGTCAACGCCCAAGGCGCCAACGCCCAAGCCTACAGCGTCTCGGAACTGGCCTTCGCCCTGAAGCGGACCATCGAGGACGCCTATGGTTTCGTTCGCCTGCGCGGGGAGCTGTCGAAGGTCACTTTCCACGGCAACGGCCACGTCTATCTCGACCTGAAGGACGATCGGGCCTGCATATCGGGCGTGATCTGGAAGACCTCGGTCCGGGGCCTGGGGATCAGGCCGCAGACGGGTCTGGAAGTGATTGTCACCGGCAAGGTCACCACCTATCCCGGCCGCTCGCAGTACCAGATCATCATCGAGACCATGGAGCCGGCGGGCGTCGGCGCCCTGCTCGCCCAGCTCGAGCGCCTCAAGGCCAAGCTCGCGGCTGAGGGGCTCTTCGACGCGTCGCGCAAACGGCCCCTGCCGAGCTTGCCGGCGGTGATCGGCGTGGTCACCAGTCCCACGGGGGCGGTGATCCGCGACATCCTGCATCGCATCGCCGACCGTTGGCCCTGCCGGGTGGTGGTATGGCCGGTCGTCGTGCAGGGCGAGCAGGCGGCCGCCCAGGTCCGCGCCGCCGTGGAGGGTTTCGCCGCCCTGAAACCGGGCGGGCTCGCGCCACGGCCGGATCTGATCATCGTCGCAAGGGGCGGAGGTTCGGTCGAAGATCTCTGGCCCTTCAACGACGAGGCGCTCGCACGCGCCGTCTCCGCCTGCCCCATTCCCGTGGTCTCCGCCGTCGGGCACGAGACCGACACCACCCTGATCGACTTCGTCTCAGACCGCCGCGCCCCCACCCCGACGGCGGCGGCCGAGCTGGTGACCCCGGTCTTCGCCGACCTCGCCGCCACCCTCGCCGACTACGAGCGACGGATGATCCGGTCGGGGTCGCGGATGATGGACCTCGGCCGCGCCCGGCTGGCCGCCGCCGCCGGGCGGCTGCCGAGGCTGCAGGACCTTCTGGCGCTCGCCAACCAGCGATTGGACCTGGCGTCAGGGCGGCTGGGAGCGGCCCTCACCGCGAACGTCGCCGCGCATCGCCACGACCTCGCGGCCAAAGCCGCCTCCCTCCGGCCGCGGCTGCTCATCGGGGCCATCGAGGTGAAGTCGCAAACCCTCGAGGCGCTGTCCCGGCGCCTGGACCCGTTGGTCCGCCGCTGCCTATCCCAGGCCGCCGACCGGCTGGAGGGGCTGGAGAAGCTGCGCCTCTCGCTCGACCCCGACCGCCCCCTCAGCAGGGGCTTCGCCCGCGTGGAGCGCGAGGACGGCCGCCTCGTCCGCTCGGCGGTCGCCGTGAAGAGCGGTGATGCGGTGAAGCTCGTCTTCCATGACGGCGATAGGGCGGCGGTGATCGACGGCGCCCCCCCGACGCCGACGTCCACGCCGTCGCGCAAGGTCCCTCCGCCGCCGCCCACCGAACAGGGCCGACTGTTTTGAGACGTTATTTCGCGGTAAGGGGCCGGAGATGAATGCCTACGACAAGTCCCTCGGCGACGGCGACCTCGCGGTGGTGCGCTACGGCGACGGCGAGATGACCGTGCTCAAGCCCGGTCGCTACGTGATCTGCGCGGTCTCCGGACGCCGGATCGCCTTGGATGACCTCAAGTACTGGAACCCGGTCCTGCAGGAGGCGTACGCCGGCCCGGCCGAGGCCCTGGCCCGCTGGAAACAGCTCAATCCGGGCTAGGCGTTCGCCCGCCGAAGTGGGAACTGGTTCGGCGATCAGCGAACGCCCCAGTGTTTGCGCTAGAGCCCGCTACACCCCGCGCGCCTTCATCTCCTCGTAATCTTCGCGAGGCCAGCGCTTGTGCAGCCACCACCATTCGCCGGGGCGCTCGCGCACGCGGGCCTCGATGAAGGCGTTGATCGCCGCCACGCCGGCGGCGATGTCGGCGGTCCGGTCGCCGGTGTCCGGGACCTCGATCGGCTCATGGGCGATGACACGGAACCGCACGCCGCCGACGCGCTGAATCGACATAGGCTGGATCGCCGTGCCGAAGCGCAGGGCCAAGCGCGCCGCGGCGGGGTTGGTCATCACCGGACGGCCAAAAAAGGGCGCGGCGACGCCGCCGTCGTAGCGTTGATCGTTCATCATGGCGATGGACCGCCCCGCCTTCAGTCCATCCAGGAGTTCGCGGGCGCCCTCGGCGCCTTTGGGTGCGAACATGCGCACCCCGTAGCGGAAGCGGCTCTTCTTGATGCGCGCGTCAACGTAGGGGTTGTTCGCGGCGCGGTAGGTGATCTCGCAGGATATACCGGCGTCGACGATGGCCACCGCCATGACCTCCATGTTCGACAGGTGCCCGGAGACGAAGACCATCGGCCGGCCGCTGGCGGCGATCGCCTTGAGACGGCCGGCGCCGGTCATGTCCACCCGCCCGCTGGCGGGGGTCAAACGGTCGAGCACCGGAAACTCGGCTATGTAGCGCCCGAAGTTCTGCCACTGGGTGGCGAGGATGAAGGCCACCTCAGCCTCGGCCCTGTCCGGAAAGGCTAACCGCAGGTTGCGCCGGGCGGTGCGGTGGGCCGAGGTGAGCGGCCCAAGAAGGCGGAACAGGGCGCCGCCGATGGCGGACCACGCCTCGACAGGCGCCGCCCGCGCCACCACCGTGAACAGATCGAATCCAAGAGCCTCCAGTCGCCACACAAGGTCCTGAATCAGCGGCGAGCGGGATTTGGCCATCGGCTCATTAGGCCTCGCGCGCCGCCCGGCGCAACGGCGGCGCATTGGCGTAAACGGGGGCTTTGGGTTAAGCCCGGGACATGGCGCGCTCCCCCGATCTCGAGGCTCTCGACGCCCTTCTCGTCGAGCTCAATCGGGCCTCGGCGGCGGCGATCCTGCCGCTGTTCCGCGCCGAACACGGCCTGGAGGACAAGGGTCGCCCCGGATTCTTCGATCCGGTCACCGAAGCCGACCGCGGCGCGGAGGCTGCGATCCGCGCGCTCGTCGCCGAACGCCATCCGGATCACGGGGTCATAGGCGAGGAATACGGCGAGGATCGCCCGGACGCCGAGTTCGTTTGGGTGATCGATCCCATCGACGGCACCCGCGCCTTCATCGCCGGACTGCCGGTCTGGACCACCCTGATCGGCATGCGGTTCCGGGGAGAGCCGGTGCTGGGCTCCATCGGCCAGCCCTATCTCGGAGAGCTGTTTATCGGCCACGCCGGCGGCGCGCGCCTGATCAGCCGCGGGTCCAGCCGTCCCCTGGCGACCCGGAAGGGCGTCCCCCTGAGCGGGGCGATCATCGCCACCACCGATCCGGAGGCCTGCTTCTCACCGCAAGAGTTGGACGCTTGGCGCCGCTTGCGCGCCGGCGCCCGCCTCGCCCGGCTCGGCTGCGACGCCTACGCCTACGCCATGGTCGCCGCCGGCGCCCTGGACCTGGTCGTCGAGGCCGGCCTCAAGGCCTGGGACATCGAAGCCGCGATCCCTGTCCTCGCCGGCGCCGGCGGCGTCGTCACCGACTGGCGCGGCGAAGCGGTGGCCGGGGCGGGTGGGCAGGTCGCCCTGGCCGGCGACTCTGCCTTGCTCGCGGAGGCTCTATACCTGTTGGCGCCGGCGGCTTCGCCTCGACCCTGACTCCCACCCTTCCTCCATCTCCGCTGCCGTCGACAGCCCCGGCGCCGCGCGGGGCGTGACCAAGCGGCTCAGCCAAGGCGTCACCCACCTCTCGAAGTCGTCGATGAATTCGTAAACGACCGGAATCAGCACCAGCGAAAGGGCGGTCGAGGTGATCAGGCCGCCGATGACGGCCACAGCCATGGGCTGGCGAAACTCGGAGCCCGTCCCGAGGCTGAGCGCGGTAGGGAACATGCCGGCCATCATGGCGAAGCTGGTCATGACGATCGGCCGGGCGCGCTCGCGGCAGGCTTCCAGCAGCGCGGCGCGCTGAGTGGCGCCGGCGCGCTCGCGCTCGATGGCGTATTCCACGAGCAGGATCGAGTTCTTCGCCGCCAGCCCCATCAGCATCAGGAACCCGGTCAGTGAAGGGATCGCCAACGGCTGGTCGGTGAGCAGCAGGGCGACGAAGGCGCCGCCGATGGCCGTGGGCAGGGCGGCGAGGATCACCAGCGGCTTGAAGAAGCTGCGGAACAGCAGGACCATCACGGCGTAAACCAGCCCCACGGCCGAGACGATGGCGATGACGAAGCCGCTGTAGAGTTCCGCGGACGCCTGCTCCTGGCCCTGGGCCGCCAGACCCACCCCGGGCGGCAGGTGACGGATGGTCGGGAGGGCGTTCACCCGCGCCTGGGCGTCGCCGATCTGGGTGTTGCCCGTGGTGTCGGCGATCACGATGAGGTTTCGTTTGCGCGCGAAGCGGGTGATGTAGGCGGGGCCCGCCTGGAACGACACGTCGGCCACCGCGCCCACCGTCGTGAGCGCGCCGGAAGCGGTCGGAAGGCGAAGGTCCCTGATCACCGCCAGGTCGGCGCGTTCGCGTTCGGGAAGACGGACCCGGATCGGGATACGGCGCTCGCCCTCGTCCAGCTTGGCGACGTTGGCGTCGATCTCGCCGAGCGTGGCGATCCGCGTCGCGGCGGCCAGGGCGACAGCGGACACACCGAGCCTTGCCGCCTCGTCCGGCCGCGGCCTCACCACCAGTTCGGGCGCGCTGGGTGGCGTCGCCAGCCGGGGGTCGGCGATCCCCGGAACCCCGCGCATCTGTCGCTCGAGCGCGAGCGCCGCCGCGTCGAGGCCGTCGCCGCTTTCGCTGGTGAGAATCACCTGGACCCCGGCCGAGCCCAGGCCGCCGACGTCGAACGTCAGTCGCGTGTCCGGGATCTGGCGCAGGAGGGGGCGCAGACGATCCCGGAGGTCCCTCACGCTGGCCCGCCGGTGGGGCTTGAGAACCTCGACGACGTAACCGCTGCCGACGCCCTGGCCGCCGACGTCCGCGAACACCGCGGCGGTCTCGGGCTGGCGCTCCAAGAGGGCGTCCAGCCGAGAGAGGGTCGTCCTCATGTCGGACAGCGTGGCGCCGGGCGGCCCTTCTATGTCGATATACATGTAGTTGGGATCGCCCTCCGGCAGCAGGCCCTTCTGCAGCGGGAGGAAGCAGGCTGCGGAAACGATGAAGACCAGCGCGCCGCCCGCCAGGGCGACGCCCCGATGATCCAGGGCCCAGCCCAGGGCCACCGCATAGGGCCTGGGCAGCGCCGGCCGCTCCCGGGCGGACTGGGGCTTCAGGAAGTGGGCCGCCAGCAGCGGGGTGAGCAGCCGCGCCACCGCCAGAGAGAACAGCACCGCCACCGACACGGTGACTCCGAACTCGCGGAAGAACCGCCCCGAGATGCCGGGCATGAACCCCACGGGCAGGAACACCGCGACGATGGCGAAGGTGGTCGCCACCACCGCGAGCCCGATCTGGTCGGCGCCGTCCATGGCGGCGTCGAACGGCCGCGCGCCGGCATGGACCCGCTTTTCGATGTTCTCGATCTCGACGATCGCATCGTCGACCAGGATGCCGATCACAAGCGTCAAACCCAGCAGCGTCACGGTGTTGAGGCTGAAACCCGCCAGCCCCATCACGGCGAAGGTCGGGATCAGCGATACGGGCATGGCGATCGCCGTGATCGCCGTCGCCCGCCAGTCCCTCAGGAACAGCCAGACTACGAGGGCGGCGAGGGCCACCCCCTCGAGCAAGGTATGCAGGGTGGCCAGATAGCTTCCGCGCGTGCGATCGACTTGCGAGACGATCTTGTGCACGCGCAACCCGGGGTGGACCTTCTCCAGGGCGTCGATGGCCGCATTGACGCTGTCCTCGGCGGTCACCTCGCTTGAGTTCTGGGTCTTGAAGACGCGGAAGCCCACGACCGGCCGGCCATTGAGAAGGGCGAAGCCGCGCGGTTCGGCGGCGCCGTCGCCGACGTCCGCGACGTCCGCGAGTCGCACGAAGCGACCATCCGCCGTGGGGATCGACAGAGCGCGGATCTGATCGACTGTGACCGCGGCGCCCAGCACCCGCAGGGTCTGTTCACGGCCGCCGACGGACATCCGGCCCCCGGGCGCATCCAGGCTGGACTTTGAAATTGCGGCGTTGACGGCGTTGGCCGTCAGCCCGTTGGCGGCGAGCCGCACCGGGTCGATCAGCACGTTGATCTCGCGGTCGACACCGCCGATCCGCTTGATCTGGCCCACGCCCGGCGCGGCTTGCAGAGCCCGGGCCAGCGTGTTGTCGATGAACCACGACAGCTGGGACGCAGACATGCCCGGAGCCGCCACGGCGTAGGTCATGATCGACTGGTCGTCGAACTCGCGCCGTTCGATGACGGGCGGGTCGATGTCGCGCGGCAGATCGTTGCGGATCTGGTCGACCTTTGAGCGGACGTCGTCGGCCACCTTCTGAGGGTCCTCGCCCAGGGCGAACTCGACCTGCGTCAGCGACGCGCCCTGGCTGACGTTCGAAAAGATCGAGTCGACGTTGGACATCCCCGCCAGGGCGTTCTCGAGCGGGCGCGTGACCTGGCTCTCCATCTCGGACGGGGCCGCGCCGCTGCGGGTGATGGAGATCTTGACGATGGGAAAATCGATGTTCGGGTAGTTCTTGATCGGCAGGCCGAAAAAGGTAAGCGAGCCGGCTACGACCGCGGCCACGAACACCACCGTGACCGGGATGGGGTTGCGGATCGCCCACGCGGAAATGCGCAGTTCGCGGGCGGCGTTCACGAGGCGGCGGTCCGCGGCGTCGGCAAGGCGCTGATTTCCCCACGGGCTGGACGCCCCGATGGATGGTCGATCGGCCCCCGACGCACGCTGAGAGGCTTCGAGTCACCTTTCATAACGTCCCCCGCCCCGGCCTGGGTTAAGTTTTTGCGAGGGGAAGGGACTCTTCCGGAACGAGCTGAGCCGCAAGCGCGTCGAACTCCCGCCAGAACGCGGCCTGGACCTCATCCGTTTCCTGGAGAAGTTCATGAAAGGCGCCGGCTATCTCCACGTACCGGCCGCGCGGCAGGCGTGCAGTGACCGCCTTGAGCGCGGTATTGTCTACGAGCCTGTCGTCGCCGGCGGCGACCACTGTGACCGGGATGTCGATCCGCGTGGCGCCCGGACCCCTGGCGAGGCGCGAGGTCGCGACGAACGCAAAGTCCAGCCAGCCCCAGGTCGGCAGGCCGAGCGCCAGATCGGGACAGGCCTCGATCAGGCCTTCGGCGCGGGCGAAGCGGGCCCGGTCATGGGTGACGATGTTGGACTCGAAGGGCGTCGACGTCGCGGCCGGGCCCGGAACAGGGCGCCCGCCCCTGCCGGCCGCCGTGAGCACGGAGGCCAGAGCCCGCGCCGCCAGCCGGGGTACGGCCCCGACTCGGACGCCCAGCATGGGAGCCGACAGGATCGCGCCCCCAAACCGCCGCTCCCCCTCCGCGAGCGCCAGGAGTGTTAGGCAGCCACCCATCGAATGCCCCAGAGCGATCCACGGCCGGGGGAGGTGCGGTTCAAACGTCCCGAGCAGGGCCGCGTAGTCGGTGAGGAAGTCCTGGTAGCCGGCGGCGTGGCCGAGCAGGCGGTCGGGGAGCAGGCGGTCGGCAAGACCCTGCCCGCGCCAATCGTGCGCCAGGGTCACGAAACCACGGACGGCGAGCTCAGTCGCCACCTCGAAGTACTTCTCTATCGCCTCGGTTCGGCCGGGACTGACCACCACCGAGCCGCGAGCGCGGCCTTTCGCGGGGAACAGCGCGGCCCGCAGTCGCAGGCCCCCTGCGCCGGCGAACCACTCCGCCGCCGCGCCTTCGGGCGTGGGCGCATCGGGCGTCCCGACCAGGGGGGCGCTTCCGGCCAGGGCCATCCCTAGAGCCCTTTGGCGCGGGGCGCCCCCTCGCGCCCGCCAAAGCTCATTGGGCGGGCTAGGTCAGCTTGGAGAACAGGGCGGTCATCTTACCCTGGAGGGCCATGGCCAGGCCCATGTCGGAGAGCTGCATCCGGCCGCCCATGACCGCGCTCATAGCGTCCAGCTTGCCGGCGCCCAGGGCCTCGAGGTCATCCTTGGAAATGGTGATGGTCAGGTCGGCCGGCTTGTCCTCATTGCTGACGGAGCCGCCGTCGATGAAGATCACGCCGTCCTGCTTGAGATTGAACTTCAGCGTCTTGCCGAGGCCGGAATCCGCGCCCACGGCGGTCTTCATGCGATCGGTCAGTTCCTGCAGCGTGGCCATGGATTCGTTGGTCTCCCAATGATGTTGGCGCCGCCGAATTCGGCGCGATCGTGGCCGTAACCCGCGGCCGCCACGGAGGCAAGTGAACATTGTTCAGACCGACGTGCGGGTCTTGAAACCCACCGGGCCGAAACCAAGTATGAGGGCGAAGGCGCTGGGTTTCCGGGCCTTCCGGGTCACCTGCGAGGCCCTCTGGGCTCGCAACGATCCGCTGATAACTGCAACCTTGCTTCATTCCTAGAAGGATGCCGAACATGCGCACTATCGATCTGACCCCCCTGTATCGTTCCGTGGTGGGCTTCGACCGCCTCGCCGACCTCCTCGACTCGGCGAGCTCCGAAGCGGCCAGCGGATATCCGCCCTACAACATCGAACGTACGGGCGAGAACACCTACCGCATCGAGATCGCGGTGGCCGGTTTCAAGGCCGACGATCTCGCCCTCGAGGTGAAGGAAAACCTGCTCACCGTGCAAGGCCGCAAGGGCGCGACCGATGAGGCCAAGCGGTACCTGCACCGCGGTCTCGCCGAGCGCAGCTTCGAGCGCCGCTTCCAACTGGCCGACTTCGTGGTCGTCCAGGACGCGCAGCTGGCCAACGGCCTGCTGTCCGTCTCCCTGAAGCGCGAACTGCCCGAGGCCCTGAAGCCCCGCCGCATCGAGATCGGCACGCCGGCTCCGAGCGCCAAGGAAAGCACCCTGATCGAGGGCGAAAAGGCCGCCTAAGCACGGCCTTGCTCCAAGCGACCCCGAGGGCGGAGCGGAGACGCTCCGCCCTTTTTCCTTCCGGGCTTCAGGCGGCGATCGCCGGCAGGGCCGAGGTCGCGGTCGTGTCGAGGTAGCGGGCCGAGACCGGCTTCAGGTCGCCGGAAAGCTCCACGAACAGGGGATTGCCGGTCGGTATCTCGACGGCCGGGATCTCCGCGTCCGGAACCGCGAACAGGTGCTTGACGATCGAGCGCAGGGAATTGCCGTGGGCCACGACCAGCAGGGTCTCGCCGGCCGCCAGGCGCGGGGCGATCTCACCGGTCCAATAGGGCAGCACCCGCTCGAGGGTGGTCTTCAGGCTCTCGGTGGCCGGCGGGGTGATCCCACGATAGCGGCGGTCGGCGGCGAAATCGTATTCGCCTCCGGGGGGAAGCGGCGGCGGCGGCACGTCGAAGGAGCGGCGCCAGATGCGCACCTGCTCGTCGCCGAACTCCGCCCGGGTCGGACCGTGCTCGCGGCCGGTGAGGGCGCCATAGTGACGCTCGTTGAGCCGCCAGTCCTTGACGAGCGGCAGCCAGAGCTGGTCGGCGGTCCACAGCGCCAGATCCGCCGTGCGGATCGCCCGCGTCAGCACTGAGGTGTAGACCCTGTCGAACTCCAGGCCCTCGGCCTTGAGCAGCCGGCCGGCGGCCAGGGCCTCGGCCTCGCCCTTGTCGGTCAGGTCCACGTCGACCCAGCCGGTGAACCGTTGCTGGATGTTCCAGCGGCTCTGGCCGTGGCGGAGGAGAACGAGCTTGGGCATCGACGATCCTGCGAAGGCGAGAGACGCCGGCTAGGGCCAGGGCTAGAGCGCGTCAAGACCGCCTGGCGTCAAGGGCGGTGGCGCGCCAGGGCGACCCCCCCGATATCCGCCGGCGGGGTGCGCGACCGTCTGTTGTTTACGCGTCTGGGGCTGATAGCGGCGGGGAAGGTGGCCCAGGCGCTGGTCTGGCCGCAGGGCGCCGGC
>JAQGIW010000179.1 GCA_028290905.1 Caulobacteraceae bacterium
CGCTCGGCGGCCAGCCTGTGGATTTGTGGACGAGCCCCGCTCGCCCACAACCCCACAGGCTCGACCACAACGGAAGCGGACATTTGATGTGTTACGAAAAGCGGACATCTTCACGTGCTCTCGACACTGCAATTGGCCTGCAATTGGCCGCCATAATGGCAATCGAGCGCGATGTGCGGTTGGGTCTGGCGCGCCGTCCTGATATTGTTCGGATGCTGCGTGGTCCCGCATAGGCGCTCCAGCGAACGGCCGGCCCGATGATCGACGACGTCCAGACCACCTATCCCGACCAGCGGACGGCCGTGCCGCGATGACCGGCCCGCCAGCCCTTCGGCCCAGTCTGCGTTTCGGCGAGTTCGAGTTCGTGCCCGGTCTGCGACGGCTCGAGCGCGGCGGAGTGGTCGTCAAACTCTCGAGCCGCGCGATGGACGTTCTTGCCGTTCTCACGGAGCGGCCCGGCGAAGTGATAGACAAGCGGGAACTGCTTGAGCGTGTCTGGCCGGACGTCGTGGTCGTCGAAGCCGCTCTTCGCTTCCACATCGTCGCGTTGCGCCGAGCGCTGGGCGACGGGGATGGGGGCAAAAGGTTCATCACGACTGTGCCGGGGCGGGGCTACTGCTTCGTCGGCGAGTTGGAGTCCTCGCCCGGCGCAGCTGACGGCGGCGCGACGCCGTCGCGCGACGCCCCCCGACCCTTGCCCGCCCATCCAGCGAAAGTTGTCGGCCGTGACAAAGTCGTGGAGGATCTGCTGCTTCAGCTTGAACTCCGACCATTTGTAACGGTCGTCGGTCCGGGTGGCATCGGGAAGACAACGGTGGCGCTGATGGCCGCTCATCAATGGGAGGAAGCGCACCCCGGCGCGACGGTGTTCATCGATCTCGGCGACCTTGCCCCTGACAGCCCGGACAGCGTTGCCGAGGCCCTTTGCGCGATGCTGGGCGTCGTGCCGCAAGGAATTAGCGCCCGGGAGTGCGTCCTCGTTCACCTTCGAACGAGCGAAGCGCTCGTCGTGCTCGATACCTGCGAAGGGGTCATCGACGCAGCCGCGCGGCTGGCCGAGTCGCTCGCGGCGTCAGGGACGGGTGTGCGGGTGCTGGCGACCAGCAGGGAGGCGCTGCGGTCCGACGGCGAGATCGTCTATCGGATCGAGCCCCTCGCCGCGCCGCCGCCCGCGGTCGAGCTGACGGCGAAGAAGGCTTTGAACTATCCCGCGGTCCAGCTCTTTGTGCAACGTGTCGCCGCAAGCCATGCCGGCTTCGAACTCAGCGACGCGGACGCCTCAATCGTAGCCGCGATCTGTCGTGAGTTGGACGGCATGGCGCTGGCGATTGAACTTGCGGCGGGGCGCGTGGAGGCTTTTGGCGTCCGGCAAGTCGCTGACCTCCTGACGACAGAATTCGCATTGACCTGGCCCGGACGTCGGACGGCGGCGCCGCGCCAGCAGACGCTCCGAGCAACGCTGAACTGGAGCCACGAGCTCTTGGAGCCGGTCGAGCGTACTGTCTTTCGCCGGCTTTCCGTGTTCGTGGGGCCGTTTTCGCTGGAAGCGGCGATGGCGGTGTGCGGCGATTCTCAGACGCCTCAAGCCGAAGTCCTCGAAGCGCTGTCCAGCCTCGTCGCGAAGTCGCTTGTGTGCACGCTGACGGAGGGTTCCCGGCGCCGCTACCGCTTGCTCGACATTGCCCGAGGCTATGCAGGCAGCAAGTTGGGCGCGAGCGGCGAGGAGGTCGAAGTGCGACGACGCCAGGCGCGCTACTACAAGGAAGCCTTGAACCGCCCGGCGGCTGCAAGAGAAGACCCCGCCGAGATATCCGAGCAGCTCGCCAACGTCCGCGCAGTGCTGGGATGGGCCTTCGCCACCGAGGGAATGGATGTTTTGGCGATCGAACTCAGCGCCGCCGCGGCGTCACTCTGGCTTCGTGAGGGTCTCCCGGCGGACTCCCGCAGATGGACGCGCGAAGCTTTGGCCCGGCTGGATCGGGGGGCAAAAGTGGGCTCCGAACTCGACGCCCGCATCGCGCTCGCCAGCTCACTTGTGGTCACCCCCGGCATCTCGGCGGACAGCCGCCGCAACCAGGAGATCACCTATCAACAGACGCAATCCGGCGGCGGCAGCGATCTGCGGTTGGCCGGGTTGGCTGTTCCGTGGGGCCATCAACTGCGTCTGGCGCACTTCGCCGCAGCGCAGCGCCTGCTCGACGAGGCCGATTTCCTCGAGGCCATGAGCGGAGACGCAACGGTCGCGGGCGGGTTCGACTGGATGGCCGGAGTTACCGCCCACTACCGAGGCGACCACGTGGCCGCCCGCAATCATGCGCAACGCATCCTCGACGAGCTGACCGAAGCCGCCCGCGATCTGATACGGCGGCTCTTCGGCTACGACCTCGAGGTGGGGGCGCTACGGCTGGTCGGCTATTCCGATTTCTTCCTCGGAGATGCCGACGGGGCGCTGGCGCTGTTTGCTCGCGCGGACGAACGGGCCGCCGCGCTCAACTACGTCACCCCTTTGGCGCATACGCCCTTTTGGCACGCGTTCATGGCCTACCAGCTCGACGCGGCTGAGGAAGTCGACAGGCTGACCACACCCATCATCGAGTCGGCAAAACCGAACTCCCTGCAGCCCGCGGTAGGGTCGGCCCTCGCGATTCAGGGACTGTCACTCGTGCGGCGTGGTGAGGTGGCCCGCGGCAGGAAGATGGTCGATCGGGGCCTCAGCGCCTCTCGCGAAGCTGACTGGCATATGTTGGACGCATTCATCCGCGCTGAATTGGCGCTGCAGCTGGCTCGGCAGGGGCAGCCGACGGAGGCCCGAGCGGGGTCGGAGTTCTTCGAGGAGCCGGACGACGAGACCTGGTGCACGCCGGAGATCCTGCGGATCAGGGGCGAGATCGCCGAATTGAACCGCGACCCGGCGGAAGCTGAGGCCCGCTATCTGGACGCTCTTGCGATTGCGGAACGCCAAGGCGCGCTCACGTGGCGGCTCCGGGCCGCGACGGCACTGGCTGTGCTCCGGGTCAGCCAGGGTCGCGCCGCAGAAGCGCAAGCGACCCTTGCGCCCGTCTACGAGCAGTTCAGCGCTGGCCGGCAGTGGCCAAACCTGCGCCGCGCGGCCGACTGTCTCGAAGAATGTCGCCGCGCCCTTGCAATGGTTGACGGGCAATGGGGAGAAGTTCGGGATGAAAACGGCGAACTTGCGCTCCTTGGCGCCTCCCCGGCCCACGGTCAGCCGGCGATCACCATCCGAACTTGAGCTCGACGCCGAGATAGTCGCCGTTGTGGCCGCCGGCCGCCCGGATCGCATCGCCCACTTCGAAGTGAACCGCCTCGACAGCTGCAGCGACGTGCTCCGACACCTGCCAATCGGCGCGGAACTGTCCGTAGGTTCCAGTATAGGCGCCGGGGCGTCCGGCCGTACCGGCGATGGGTATGTCGGGTTGCGTGTAGACGGCATCGGCCGTCGTCTCGCGCCACTGGGCCGCCGCGGCCAGCATCAGCTTGAGCGTTTTGGTCGGGTGCAGGGTCAGCGAGGGCTTCACGTGCACGAAGTTCACAAAGCCGGTGTAGCCAGAGAGGGTGACGTAGTAACCGTTCGGAAACAACGGGTTGAAGGTTCCCAATAGATGGTCATGCGGATTGCGGTCGCCTGAAGCCGCGTCGACCTGAAGTCCAAGCCTTGGGGTCCACCGGACGCCGCTAAGCGTGTATCCGGCCAACGATCCGAACGCCCAAGCCTCGATGTGCTTGGGCCCGATGTGTCCGGTCTGGTTCATCGCCTCGAGGTCCCAGTCGACTCCCGCGTCGGCGCCCCAAGTGTGCACGTCGACGACGTCCCTGCGCTCGTTCCCGCTCGCGCTCAGGAAGCGCGAGTGATCCTGGGTGAAGACCGAATAGGTGACGGCGATGTGCGCGGTCCTGGACAGCTTCCGCTCGATTCGCGCGCCGCCGTAGGTCAGGTGTCTGCTGCTGTAGTCGTCGAAAGCGCGCAGGTCGCGGTTTTGCACGGGTAGGCTGTAGAACGACGTCAGGCGCCAGGGCCCGCGTTCATAGTCGGCCCACGCCGCGTCGTAGGATTGGCGGACGTTGGGGCCGTCGCGCACGGAGATGAATCGCTGCAGATCAAAGGCGATCTGTTGCCGCCCCAACCGGACCTTCAATGTGCCGCCGCCCACCGACTCCGTGATCGCCACAAAGGCCTGCTCCAGGTCCAGCCGATCCTGATCGACGGGCGTCAGCTTCGTCTTCCACGGGGCGAAGTCGCTCTGCAGTTGGGTGAAGACCTGTACGTGAGAGCCAAGATGCAGGTCGGCGTGGGCCTCCAGGCGGCTGATCACATAGTCTTCCGGGTGCGCGCCGCCGACGCCAAAGTTCGGGGCGTCGTTACCTTCGAAGCGCTCGCGCAAATCGGCGCCGAACGAGAGATACGTTTGCGGATCAGTGGCCGAGAGCGGGATATACTTCAGGTCATCAAACGGTTCGCGGGGCGCCGCGGGGTTCGCCAGGACCGACCAGTCCTCTTGCCAGCGGTTGAACTCAATCGTCGGCCGCGTGGGTGCGGCGCTATCGATCGCCGCCGCGCTGTCTGCGGCCGACGCCGGCGAGGCCAGAGCGCCTGCGCCGATCAGTCCGATCGCGATGGTTCGCCAGCGGGTCACGGCCGGGCGGCATGGATCTCCGCGACGTAGCCCCCGGGAAACTGGATAATCGCCGCGTCACGGTGGTCACTCGCATAGGGTTGCACGAGCACGAGCGCGCCGGCGGCGGTCGCCCTGGCGAGGGTCGCCGGCAGGTGCGGGACCTCGTAGCCGGTCAACTCGCGACCGTACGGCCACGGCAGGTGGCCGTCGGTGACGATCACCACCGCCTTGCCGAAGGTGGAGGTGATACGGACGCGCCGGTAGGTCTCGCCCGCGCGCCCGATCTCGACACCGGGGGCCGCGGCGTCGTCGGACGTCACCTCTCCATGCGAGAAGGCGATGAAGTCTCGGATGAAGGCGTCGGCGCGGTCACTGGAGACGTAGAGGCGGTTCTCCGGAACGGTCGCCAGCGCGGGGTAGTTGGGAGCGGTCGTGTGCCAGTAGAGCTGCATGTTCACGCCGCCCGGCCACTGGACGATCGCGTCGCGCCCGATCGGGTCGGGGAAGGTCGACACCATAACGTCGGCGCCGTCGTCGCGCGCCGCCTGTACGGCCAGGTTCATGTCGGTCACCAGATAGCCGGTCCGCTCGGCGCCGAACGGGTAGGGTACGGGCGTCTTGAAGCCGAACACCGACACCGAACCGACCGGAGTCAGGACGAGCTGCGACATGGTCTGGCTCGGCGTTGGCGTGACCTGGAACACCCCTTCCTTCGTCGCCGTGCCGCCGAATGTGGCCAGCAGGCTGGCGACGAAACGGTCGAAATCAGCGGCCGCGACATAGACATGGGTCGTGTCGTACTGCGGGCCCACGGCGACCGCGGGCGTCGGAGCCGGCTGGCCGAAGACCGCCGTCGCAGGTCCCGCCAGCAGGAGCCCGCACAGGGCCAGCAACCTGGTCTTGCGCATCACAGTCTTCCTCATCGTGGGCGTCCTCGCCCGTCGCGCTGGGCGTGTTCGGCGATCAGCGCGGCCATGACGAAGCCGGCAATCAGGCCGATGTGTTCGAAGAAGGCGTTGGTCGCCGCGAAACGCGCGTCACCTTGCATGGTCCAGAAGTCGTTCGCCGCCAACATCGCCACAAACGTCAGGACGCCAAGCGCGCCTGCCGCCAGCCAGACCAACCGCCCGGCAATCAACAACAGGGGCGCGCCTATCTCCACCGCGATCGTCACTGCGGCCCAAAGCCAGCCTGGATGCAAGCCGAAGTGCTCCTGCTCAGCGACTGCCGCGGTGAAGTTGGAGAGCTTCGTCACGCCCCCGATCAGATAGGCCCCGCAGAGGCCGGTCCGCGCGACAAGCCACGTCCAGCGCCAATCGAGGATGGCGTCGACCCAGCGCGGATCCTGGCGCAGCGACCCCATCATCTCACACCGCCCAGCAGGCGCAGCCGAGCGCACCCCAAAAACCCTTCAAGTCGCTAATCGGCAAATTGCTCGACCAGGCGGTCGCATGGTCGTGGCCGTGCACGCGGCATTGGTTGGCGCAGCCACAACTGGCCGCGGCTTGGCGCAGCAGCGCCGGCTGGCGGCTATCCTGGTCCGCCCAGGCCGCATAGCCGCCAAACCGGCGGACCGGCGACCAGTCCGGCATGGCCGGCGGCGGCGGGCTTTCGTCGAAGCGGGCAAATTCGTCGGCGCCGTAGACGACCTTGCCACCGACCATGGTCAGCTTCGACGCCAGGTCGGCGATCTCGGCGTCGGCGCACGAGAAGTAGTCACGGTCCGGCACGATCAGATCGGCCAGTTGCCCGACTTCGATCCGCCCTTTCTTGCCTTCCTCGTTCGAGAACCAGGTGACGTTCTCGGTCCACATCCGCAGCGCGGTCTCCCGGTCCAGGCAGTTGCGGCGCGGATAGATCTGCATGCCGCCGACCGTCTTGCCGGTGACCAGCCAGGCCAGGGACACCCAGGGATTGTAGGAGGCGACCCGCGTGGCGTCGGTGCCCGCCGAGATCTTCACGCCCCGCTCCAGCATGCGCGCGATCGGCGGCGTCGCTTCGGCCGCGCCGTGTCCATAGCGCTCGACGAAGTATTCGCCCTGGTAGGCCATGCGATGCTGCACGGCGATGCCGCCGCCGAGTGCGGCGATCCGGTCGATCGACTGGTCCGAGATGGTCTCGGCATGGTCGAAGAACCAGTTGAGACCGGCCAGGGGAATGTCCTGGTCCACCCGCTCGAACACGTCGAGCGCCCGCGAGATGGTCTCGTCATAGGTGGCGTGCATCCGCCAGGGCCAGCGGTTCTCGGCCAGGATGCGGACCACCACTTCGAGTTCGTCCTCCATTTCGGCCGGCATGTCCGGGCGTGGCTGACGGAAGTCCTCGAAATCGGCGGCGGAAAACACCAGCATCTCACCCGCGCCATTGTGGCGGAAGTAGTCGTCGCCCTGCTTGTATTTCGAGGTCGCCGTCCAGTTCAGGAAGTCGTCCTTCTCGCCCTTGGGCTTTTGGGTGAACAGGTTGTAGGCCAGGCGGATGGTCAGCTGGCCATCGTCGGCGAGCTTCTGGATCACGGCGTAGTCGTCGGGATAGTTCTGAAAGCCGCCGCCGGCGTCGATCGCGCCGGTCACGCCCAGCCGGTTCAGCTCACGCATGAAATGCCGGGTCGAATTGAGCTGGTAGTCGAAGGGCAGCTTCGGGCCCTTGGCCAGGGTCGAATAGAGAATGCCGGCATTGGGTTTGGCCAGCAGGAGCCCGGTCGGTTCGCCTTTCGCGTCGCGTATGATCTGGCCGCCGGCGGGTTCGGGCGTTTCCCGGGTATAGCCGACGGCGCGCAGCGCCGCGGCGTTCAGGATGGCGCGGTCATAGAGGTGGAGCAGGAACACCGGCGTGTCCGGCGCGACCGCGTTCAGTTCCTCGATGGTCGGCAGGCGCTTTTCGGCGAACTGATGCTCGGTGAACCCGCCAACCACGCGGACCCACTGCGGCGGCGGTGTGACGGCGACCTGGCGCTTCAGCATCGACATGGCGTCGGAGAGCGAGCGGACGCCGTCCCAGCGCAACTCCATATTGAAGTTCAGCCCGCCGCGGATGATGTGCAGATGGTTGTCGATCAGGCCCGGCAGCACGCGGGCGCCCTTCAGATCGATGACCCGCGTGTCGGGACCCGCCAGCGGGACGATATCCGGTTCGTGACCGACATGGGTGAAGCGGCCGCCCTTGATCGCCACGGCGCTGGCGGTGGGATTGGCCCGGGCCAGAGTCGTGATGAGCCCGCGATGCAGGATGAGGTCTGGGGTCGTATCGGCGGTCATCAGGAATTCTCCGGGGTCGATTGGCCCTTGGGCAGGCGTCCGAACACGTGCGGCCGGATCTGATGGGTCCAGGCCGCCGCCACCGGGCTTTTCGTCAGGGCGTGATGGAAGAGGGGTGGAATCTGCTCGCCGATCAGGATGCCGAGCAGTCCCACCAGAGCGACCACCGGCGGCGCCGGAGATCGAACATGCAGCAGGCCGTAGAGCGCGCCGACCAGAAGACCGACGGCAAGCGACACGAGATAGACTTTCACCAGCAGCTCCTGGGCGAAAGGAAATCGGGGAGCCCGGACCGGCGCCGGGCGACGGCTGACCTCGTCCGGGCCTAGGCGGCTTCGGCTTCGGAGGCGTGCTCGCCGAGGGCCCATTTCGAGAAGCGCACCTGGTAGCCGTAGGGCGAGTGCGCCTTCAAAATCTGCATCACCCCGTCATAGGTCTCGCTCCGGGCCCAGTCCTGTTGCAGCTCGAAGAGGTACTGGAACGATGTGATGGGGACCGCACCGGCTTGGGTCAGACGATCCATCGCCCTGTTGTGCGCCTCGATGGAGAGGTCGCCGCAGGCGTCGGCAGGGACGTAAACCTCGAAGCCCTCGTTCAGCATGTCGAGCGTCGGGAACATGACGCAGGCTTCGGTCCACAAGCCGGCGACCACGAACTTCTTGCGCCCGGTGGCGTGGACGGCGTCGCGGAACTTGCCGTTGAGCCACGAATTCATCGACGTCCGGTCGATGACGTCGCGCCCCGGGAACAGGTCGGTCACCTCGGGCATGAACGGCCCGGAGAATGAATCCGCGGCCACCGTCGAGAGCACGGTCGGAATAGCGAACAGCTTGGCCGCCTTCGCCAGGACTTGAACATTATGCATCGTCGTCAGTCGGTCGTGGGACTGCACGCCTTGATACATGGCCGGCTGATAGTCGATCAGCGCGATCGCACTGTTCTGGGGCGTCAGCATTTCGAGATTCGACATCTGTTCCTCGTGGTTGGACAGGCAGGAGTGATTGTGGCGTCTGGATTTGAGAAGCATCGTCGAGCGCGTCAGCGCCGTCTGGTAGCCAACCTGTTCGATTTGAACAGTTGTGACCTGATCAACGACCGAATTTCGTCCAGGCGTTCGTCGGGAGTCGACTCGCGAGAGCCTTACAACAGTTCCCCGTAGAAGCCGGCGTTTCCCTCTTCAGATCAGATGCTGGGCCTTGGCCGCTTCGCGTAGCTGGTCGCGGAACTGCGGATGGGCGAGGCCGATCAGGGCGTTGGCCCGCTCGGTCGAGGACAGGCCTTTCAGGTTCACCGCGCCGAACTCGGTGACGATCCAGTGGGTGTCGATCCGCGGCGTCGTCACCGGCCCGTCGAGCCTGGGTACGATGCGGGACACTGTCCCCTTGGCGGCGGTCGAGTTGGTGGCGATGATCGACTTGCCACCCTTCGAGGCATAGGCGCCCCGGGCGAAGTCGAGCTGGCCACCCGAGCCGCTATACTGGTGGCCGAGCATGTGCTCGGAATTACAGGCGCCGGTCAGGTCGATCTGGATAGTGGCGTTGATCGAAACGACGTTGTCGTTCTGGGCGATCACCGTCGGGTCGTTGACGTAGTCGACGGGCCAGCTTTCGACCGACGGGTTGTCGTCCAGGTAGTCGTACATCGCCTTCTGGCCCACGGCGAAGGCGAAGACTGTCTTGCCGCGGTTGATCGACTTCGCTCTGTTGGTCACGACGCCGGCCAGCGCCAGGTCGACCAGGCCGGGGCAGAGCACCTCGGTGTGGACGCCGAGGTCGTTGCGGTCGGCGAGGCGGGCGCAGACCAGATTGGGCAGGGCGCCGACACCCAACTGCAGACAGGCGCCGTCTCGAACCAGGCGGGCGATCGTGGCGGCGATGACCTCGTCCTCGGGACCGGGGTCACGCTCCGGAGCCTCCAGCAGGGGTGTGTGGTGCTCGACGATCGCGTCGACCTCGGAGACGTGGAGCGCGGCGCCCGAGCCGTGGACGCGCGGCATATGCTCATTCACCTCTACGATCAGCCGCGTGGCCTCGCGCGCGACCTTGGTCGAGTAGTCGTTGCCGACGCCGAAGCTCATGTAACCGTGCCGGTCCATTGGCGAGACCGTGCACACGAAGGTGTCGATTCCGATGTTCTCGATCAGCAAGCGCGGCGTTTGGTGGAAGTTGCAGGGAACGTGGTCGACCACCTTGCGTCCGCCGTCCTCGACGCCGCGCTTGATCAGCGCGCGTTCCGTCGCAGCGAAGAACATGCAGTAGAGTCGAATGCGATCGCTGAGCTCATAGCGCAGGATGGTCTGGGCCGCGATCGACGTCCCTTCGGCGTAGTAGACTCGCAGATCTTCGAGCTTGCCGGCTTCGGCGCGATCGGCCAGCGCCTGCAGCAGAGCGGGCGGCTCGGCCATAGCTATGCCCATGGACAGGCGGCTGCCTGAAGGAATGGCTTCGACCGCCCGCTCGGCGGTGGTCAGCTTCGATGCATAAAGATACGCGACATCCATGTCGGTTCTCCTGAAGAATGAGCCGCCCCTCCAGTGAGCAGTGGCGGCGTTCGGGACAGGTCGTTGGCGGCGCCTTCAGGCCGTCACGCGATGTCGAAGCGGTCCAGGCGCATCACCTTGGCCCAGGCGGCCACGAAGTCGTTGACGAACGTCTCGCCGGAGTCCGCGCAGGCATAGCTCTCGGCGATGGCGCGGAGCTGCGCGTGCGATCCGAAGATCAGGTCCGCCCGCGTGGCGGTCCACCTGAGCGCCCCGGTGTTCCGGTCGCGGCCTTCGTAGACGTCCTCGGTAGCCGCCGACGGCCGCCATTCCACGCCCATGTCCAGGAGGCCCACGAAGAAATCGTTGGTCAGCGCTCCTGGGCGTTCCGTGAAGATGCCGTGCCGGGAAGCGTCCACGCTGGCGCCGAGGACGCGCAACCCGCCGACGAGCACCGTCATCTCAGGCGCCGTCAGCGTCAGCAGCTGCGCGCGGTCGACGAGCAGCGCCTCGGCCGACAGTCGCTGACGTCCATCCAGATAGTTGCGGAAGCCGTCGGCCTTCGGCTCGAGGTGAGTGAACGATGCGGCGTCGGTCTGCTCCTGCGACGCATCCATTCGCCCCGGCGTGAAGGGGACCTTGACGTCGTAGCCGGCGTCCTTCGCGGCCTTCTCGATCGCCGCGCCGCCGCCTAGCACGATCAGGTCGGCAAGCGAGACCCTCTTGCCGCCAGACTGTGACGTGTTGAACTCGGCCTGAACGCCCTCCAGGGTCCTCAGCACCCTGGCCAGTTGGGCCGGCTGGTTGACCGCCCAGTCCTTTTGCGGGGCGAGACGGATACGCGCACCGTTGGCCCCGCCGCGCTTGTCGGAGCCGCGGAACGTCGACGCCGAAGCCCACGCCGTGGACACCAGTTCCGGGACCGTGAGGCCCGAGACGAGGATTTTCGCCTTGAGCGACGTGACGTCCGCCTCGTCGATCAGGGGATGATCGACCGCCGGAATCGGGTCCTGCCAGATCAGCACCTCCTTTGGCGCCAGCTGGCCGAGATAACGCTGGATCGGACCCATGTCGCGGTGGGTCAGCTTGAACCAGGCGCGTGCGAACGCATCGGCGAACTGGTCCGGGTGATCGAAGAACCGGCGCGAGATCTTCTCGTAGACCGGGTCGAACCGCAGCGAGAGGTCTGTCGTCAGCATCGTCGGCGGTCGATGCTTCGACGGGTCGTGAGCGTCTGGGACGGTGGCGGCGGCGTTCTTCGCAGTGCACTGGAAGGCGCCGGCGGGACTTTTCGTCAGCTCCCATT
The DNA here is from genome assembly GCA_028290905.1 of Caulobacteraceae bacterium. Classification (GTDB taxonomy): domain Bacteria; phylum Pseudomonadota; class Alphaproteobacteria; order Caulobacterales; family Caulobacteraceae; genus Acaudatibacter. Next base: position 11,674 of record JAQGIW010000179.1, read on the forward strand.
CGTAGCCGAACAGGTTCTCGAAGAAGTTGTTGCTCCACCGCGTTGGCGTCTGGGACCAGGTGACTTCCGGGCCGCCGGTGATCGTGTCGTCGCCCTTGCCGGAGCCATGCCGGCTGAACCAGCCCAGGCCTTGCGCCTCGATGGGCGCGGCCTCCGGCTCTGGGCCCAGGAGCGATGGATCGCCGGCGCCGTGGGTTTTGCCAAGGGTGTGGCCACCGGCGATCAGCGCGACGGTCTCCTCGTCGTTCAACGCCATCCGGGCGAAGGTCTCGCGGATATCCTTGGCCGCCGCGACCGGATCAGGGTTGCCGTTCGGGCCCTCCGGATTGACGTAGATCAGGCCCATCTGCACGGCGCCCAGCGGGCTTTGCAGGCTACGGTCGCCGGAATAGCGTTCGTCGCCCAGCCACTTGCTTTCCGGGCCCCAGTCGACAGCCTCTGGCTCCCAGGCATCCGCCCGACCGCCGGCGAAGCCGAACGTCTTGAGGCCCATCGACTCCAGCGCGACGGTGCCGGCGAGGACCATCAGGTCGGCCCATGAGATCTTGCGACCGTACTTCTGCTTGATAGGCCAGAGCAGCCGGCGCGCCTTGTCGAGGTTGGCGTTGTCCGGCCAGCTGTTGAGCGGCGCGAAGCGCTGCTGCCCCGCCCCCGCGCCGCCGCGGCCGTCGCCGACCCGGTACGTGCCGGCGCTGTGCCAGGCCATGCGGATGAAGAGCGGACCGTAGTGGCCGAAGTCCGCCGGCCACCAGCCCTGCGAGTCCGTCGTCAGCGCATGCAGGTCCGCGATAACCGCCTCCAGGTCGAGGCGCTTGAACGCCTCGGCGTAGTCGAACGACTCGCCCATCGGGTTCGACAAGGCCGACTGCCGATGCAGGACCTGAAGGTTCAGCTGGCTGGGCCACCACTCCTCGTTCTTCCGGCCTCTTGGCGTCGGATTCGCGCGAGCGCCTTCGGGGGCCGGGCGGATCGTTTCGGCTGACAACGCATCCTCCGTTAGCGACTGCATTCCGGCAGTAGGGCCCCGACGCCAACCAGTCTGGGCGCTGTGAATCGCCATTTGTAGGTAAGCGCCGAGAAAGCGCTGTTCTGACCGAGCGGGTGCGCGACGCTTGTCCCTCCCTAGCTCAGATTGTCGCTTCTGCTGCTCGCGATTAGCGTGTTCTTCCGTGGCGTGGGATCCAAGTGGGGCTAGGTGTGGCGCGGCGTTCTGATATTGTCGGGATGTTGCGCGAGCCCACATGGGACGCTCCAACAACAGGCCGGTCCGATGATCGACGACGCCCAGACCACCCCTCTCGACCACCCGACATCCGCGCCGCGATGACCGGTCCGCCAGCTCTTCGACCCAGCCCGCGTTTCGGCGAATTCGAGTTCGCGCCCGGTCTGCGGCGGCTCCAGCGCGGCGGAGCAGTCGTCGAGCTCTCGAGCCGGGCGGTGGACATTCTTGCCGTTCTTACGGAGCGGCCTGGCGAAGTGATAACCAAGCAGGAACTGCTTGCGCGGGTCTGGCCGGACGCCGTGGTCGTCGAAGCAGCCTTGCGCTTTCACATGGTCGCGTTGCGCCGAGCGCTGGGCGACGGGGAAGGGGGCGGAAGGTTCATTACGACTGCATCGGGTCGGGGCTACTGTTTCGTCGGTGAGCTGGAGTCCCCACCCGATGCGGCTGAGAGCGCCGCGGCGCCGTCGCGCGCCACCCCGCGACCCCTCCCGGCGCGTCCAGCGAAGGTTGTCGGCCGCGATGCCGTCGTGGAGGACTTGATACGTCAGCTGGAGCGGCAGCGATTTGTCACTATCGTCGGGCCGGGCGGAATTGGAAAGACGACCGTCGCCCTGGTGGCCGCCCACGATTGGGTCGCGATGCATGGCGGCGTGGCGGTCTTCATTGACCTGGGCGACCTCGCCCCTGAAAGCCCGGAAAGCGTCGCCGAGGCGCTCTGCGTGACCCTTGGGCTCGTCCCGCAGGACATCAGCCCAACGGAAAGCGCGATCGCCCACCTTCAAACGAGCAAGGCGCTTATCGTGCTCGATACCTGCGAAGGGGTCATCGAGGCAGCCGCACGACTGGCTGAATCGCTGGTGGCGTCGGCGCCGGGGGTGCGCGTGTTTGCGACCAGCCGGGAATCTCTGCGGGCAGAGGGCGAACTGGTGCACCGCATCGAGCCCCTCGCCGCGCCGGTGGCCGGCCCGGATCTGATGGCGCGGGAGGCCCTGACATACCCTGCCGTGCAGCTCTTTGTTCAGCGCGTGGCCGCCAACCACCTGGGTTTCGAGCTCAGCGACCAGCAGGCTGGCGTCGTTGGCGCCATCTGCCGCGAGCTGGACGGCATGGCCCTTGCGATCGAGCTTGCGGCAGGTCGCGTCGAAGCTTTTGGTATCCAGCAGGTGGCCGACCTGTTGGCGACCGAGTTCGCCTTGACCTGGCCTGGACGACGCACGGCGGCGCCGCGCCAGCAGACGCTCCGAGCGACGCTGAACTGGAGCTACGAGCTCTTGGCGCCGATCGAGCGCGTCGTCTTTTGTCGGCTTTCAGCGCTCGCGGGCGCCTTCCCGCTGGAAGCCGCCATCGCTGTCGGCGCCGACGACGCCGGATTGCCGGCGACGGATGTCGTCGGCGCCCTCACCAGCCTCGTCGCCAAGTCCCTCTTGAATGCCGTTACTGAAGGCTCAGCGAACCACTTCCGCATGCTGGACACGACGCGCTCCTATGCCCTGGCCAAGCTTGCCGAGAGCAGTGATGAGCGGGCGCGGGCTTGCAAGCATCTGAACCGGCTTCTTCGCGAATATACAGAGAACTCTGGCCGCCAATTCCTGCGCCAGTTCGGTTACGACCTCGAGGCCGCCGGCGCGACGTATCTTGGGATGAGCGAGTTCCTGCGTGGGAATCTGGACAAAGCGCTTTCCGCGAACGACCGTGCAATCGCCAAAGCTCGCACGCTGAGTTCCCCCGTTTCGCTCGGCGCCGTGCTACGCTGGCGCGCGACGATGATGTATTTCTTCGACGAAGATGGGCTCGAGGTCGATCGTCTCACACGCGAGGTCCTCCCCACTGAGGCGTTCTTTTATGCGGACAACAGGCCTGAGGGTAACTCGCTTGCCGTTCATGGTCTTTGGTTGGCCCGCAATGGGGAATGGGTGCATGGCACGGAAATGGTCAGGCAAGGCCTGAAGGCCTGCATTGATGCCGACTACCTGTATATCCTGTCGCTCGTCCGAGCGGAGATCGCACTGCAGCTTCTCCGCCATGGCGCCGGGGAGCAGATTGACGAGTTCACAGCGCCGCTGGAGGACGACGACCAGGAGGATGGCTGGTCGACGCCCGAGGTGTTACGGATCCGAGGAGAGATCGCCGAGCGCCGCGGTGATCTCGTTCTCGCCGAAACCCGCTATCGTGAGGCGCTGGTCTTGGCGGAGCGCCAGGACGCGCTGACATGGCGCCTGCGCGCCGCAATTTCGCTGGCCAATCTCTGGCTGAACCAGGACCGCGCCGAGGATGCCGCGGCGCTGCTGGCGCCGATTCGGGAGCAATTCCGTTCCGGCGCGGACTGGCCGCTCTTGCGCCGCGCCGCCGGCTGCCTGTCCGTCTGCCGTGCCGCCAGCGAAAGCCTTCCACAAACAGCGGCGAATTTCTGAAGCCGCAGGTCGCGTAGCTGGCTGACGGCGAGTTGTATCCCCAATCAGGCTTTGGCCCACCTCGCCAACGGCGAAGTCCAAGAGGCGCTCGCGGAATTGCAGACCGCGGAGACGATCAGCGTGAGCCTCGCCAATCTGCTGCTGACCGAGATCGACCGACTGACCGCCGAGGCCTTGGCTGAGGTCGGCGAGTTTGCGCAGGCGCAGACCCGACTTGACCGCGCATTTAAGTCTGTTCACCGGCGGGAAACACTGGGTCTCGAGCTTCGGGTCGCCATGAGTGCGGTGCGGGTGGCGCGACGGTTCGGATCCGACTGCGCGGCGGTTGAGGAGCTCAGGGCCGCCTACGACAGGTTCACGGAGGGTTTCGACACCGTCGACGCGCGGCTCGCGCGCGAATTCCTCGGCGCCGCCAGCGTAACGCCAGGGCCGTGAGACGTGCGGTTTCGTACAAGTCAAAGAACGCCGCTCCAATAGGACCAGTGCACATAGTGAAAGAACGAACTCCCTACCGGGGTTCGGCAAAACAGCCTTAGCGATCTCACC
>JAQGIW010000181.1 GCA_028290905.1 Caulobacteraceae bacterium
CACCGATCTGATGGAATCAGATCGGTGCTCTAGGTTTTTGTTTTGACGTGCGTTTCATCCGAAACCGGTCCCCGCTTTTCGGAACGCGCTCTAATGATCGCGACGCGAGGGCCCGGCGTAGAGTGAGACCTGCCGGGGGTCCGGCGCGCGATCGCTGAGACGGCAAAGCGCCGAGCAGCCGCTACGCGACGGCCGTCTCGTGGCGCGGGCGCTTCAAGAGAACGCTCCTTCGAGAGGGTCTCCGATGGCAGAGCGCGAGACGACCTCGGCCAGGGGCGCGCAGATCTCCGGGCGGGCCTGGCAGCAGTCTTCCGTCAGATAGACGAGCAGCCGGCTCATGCCGTCGAAGTCGGCGCTGTAGATGATCGATCGTCCATGTCGGCGGCTGTGGACCAGGCCGGCGTTGGCGAGCACGCTGAGCTGGGCCGACAGCGTGTTCGGTGTCACGCCAAGTTCCCGGGCGATGTCGCCGGCCGCGACGCCCATGGGCCCAGCCTGCACCAGAAGACGGAATACGGATAGTCGGGCGTCCTGAGCGAGGGCGGACAGCCTCTTAACAGCAATTGACAATTCCATAGTTCCATTCTCGTGGAACTAATGCCTTTTGTCAAATCACGAATGTTTGCGCCGAAGCGATTCTTTTGCGGGCGGGCTTGGGGGACCGGGCGGCTGCGAGTGATCTGGCAGACCCAAATACAACAATTATGTGACCGGATTGGCTTCTTGGCCGCGTCAAGCCTCGATTCGAGGAGAAATGGCGCTTCCTGCGGCGTCTGTCATCACAACGTTACACGCCGGGTCGCGGGGGTCCGGGGTGACAGCGACGATCTGGGGGATCGCATGATGTGGCGTATCCGGCGGCCTCGCCACATGACCACAGACTGAGCTTAAATTACCCTGAATGAGTTTAGCGTGTAATGTTGGCCAATAAACGCTCGCTACACTTGGCGGTCCGCCTGTCCGGCCACTCTCAGAAGAGTAGAAAGGCGTCGGTAAGAAAAAAATGGCTCGAATATAGTAAAATACGAATCTATACCGACACCTTCCTTCCGGCCGGTAGCAAGAAGATCCGACGTCGCTGCAAACCAGGTATGTGCTCGCGCCTGGGAACAGCGGCGCCGCCACTGTCCTCGGCACGCCCTTGGCGCCGACGCCGACGGGTCCGTGGTTGTCCATGGCCGCGTGGGCTAATCGCGGGCCCGATTATGCCTTGCCGGCCATGCTCTGGAGCGGGCAGAACAACTATGGCCTCAACGTGGCTAACACCAGGCGCCAGGCGGTCACCCCTGGGCGCTACTCGGTGTAGCGGACCCAGTAGGGCCGGTTGCTGTCGCCGGTCAGTTCGATGATCGCCATGCGGTGGGTCTGGGCCCCGCCGCGATCCCGCGCCGTCACCCTCACGGTCACGGTACGCCCCTGCAGGTTGTCGTCGGGCGCCAGCTCCTCGACGGGGCGCTCGATCGGCTGGTCGGCGCCCCTTTGGCCCTGGTCGGGCGGCGGTCCTTCCTCGATGTCCGCGTTCATGGTCGCCAGAGCCAGCGGACTGGCGTGCTCGGGCAGGAAGGGCCCGTTCTCCTCGAAGAAGACGGTAACCGCGGGCGCGATCCTGGCCAGCAGGGCCGGATCCATGTCCTTGAGGCCGATCAGCTCGCCGACCGTGCGGATGGGGCCGTGGCGAACCGGCGTTCCGGACGTCTCGGGCGAGGGGACGCCGTTGGCGTCCTCCTGGGTCTGCCAGTCGCGGAACTCGGTCACCAGGGCGCCGAGGCGATCGCCGGTGGCGCCGCCGCCGGCGAACAGCGCGCGGGACTGGGCGTCGTTCAGCCCGGCGAGCGGCGCCTTGCCGCGCTCGTCCTCGAGCACGATCGTCAGTTCGTCGTCGGCGAAGTCCACCTCGTGGGGGCGTCCGTCGAGAGACCAGCGCGCGCCGCGATCGGGATTGGCCACGGCATGCACGGCAAGCTCGATCCCGCCGTCCGCCGCGGCCGCCAGCTTGGCCTGGTTCACCCGCGCGGACACGATGCCGATTCCCCCCTCGTTGGCGGCCAGGACCTGGAAGGCGATATAGGCGAACGCCGCGACGGAGGTCACCGCCGCCAACAGGGCGTAGCCGCCTTCGCGACGGGGGCGACGGCCGTAGCGTGGTGCGACCCGATCCGATCGGATCGCCGCTCCAGGTCCTTCTTCAGACGCGTGTTTCATTCCGAATACCGGTTCCCACGTTTCGGAATCCGCCCTAGGGGCCGCGACGCGGCGGCGGCGGGGGGGCCGCCAGATGGATCTTGTCACGCAGTTCCTGCGTGACGGCCCGGGCGTCGACCGGCGCGCGGACGACCCGGGGCGTCAGGAGAACCACCAGTTCGGTGCGCGCGAGACTGCCGGTGGTGTCGCCGAACAGGTGGCCGAGGATGGGGATGTTCCCCAACAGGGGAATGGTGGAGCGCCCTTTGGAGACCTGGTTCGACATCAGGCCGCCGAGGGCGACGGTCTCGCCGTCCTGCACGGCCACGGAGGTGGCGATCTTCCGCTGTGAAATGGTCGGCGAGGTCAGCTGAACAGAGGTCTGCGACCCCACCTGGGGCACGACGTTGCTCACCTCCTGCGCGATGTCCAGCAGGACGAGACCGCCGCTGTTCACGCGGGGGGTGACCTTCAGGATGATGCCGGTGTCGCGGTATTCGATGGAGTTGACGATCGGCGCGCCGCTCGTGAGCGTGCTCGTCGCCGAGCCGGTGGAGACCGGCACCTGATTGCCCACTTCGATGGTGGCCGTGTGGTTGTTCAGCACCACCAGCTTGGGCGCCGACAGCACCGTCACGTCGGTGATCGTGGCGAGGGCGTTCAAGGTCGCGCTCACGCCATGACCCTGGTAGAGGAACGACAGGCCCGGAAAATCCTGCTGCGGTCCCGGGTTGACGATGGTCACCGCCCCCGTGGTGGGGTTGGTGATCGAAGTCTGCGCACCCTGGCTGAGCGCGCCCCCGAGGCGTCCGGCCTGGAATGCCCACTGGATGCCGTACTGCAGGTTGTGGTTGAGCGTCACCTCGCTGATCGAGGCGTCGATCATCACCTGCAGCGGCGGGACGTCCAGCTTGGCCAGAGCGTCGGAGATCAGGGCATAGTCGCGCGGGATGGCGAACACGACGATGGCGTTGTTGGCCTCGTCGGCCGTGACGGTCGTGCCGCCGCCGCCGCCGCCGACGCCGGTCATCGGACGCGGGGCGCTGGAATCCCCTTCCAGACTGGTCTGGGCCGGATTGGGCCGACCGGTCATCGGATTGACCTGACCGTTGTAGGCGAAGCCGGCGCCGGGGGGTGGCGGCAGCGGCGCGGTGGCCGCGGTGGGGGCGGTGTGATCGACCAGGGACGTCGCCTCGGTGTCGGTCTGGGCGCCCCCCATCCCGCCGCGGCCAAAGGCGGAGTTGAGCACCTTGGCGAGGTCGGCGGCGCGCCCGTTCTGGACGTGGTAGACGAATACCCGCCGCTCGGCGCTCTCGCCCTCGCGGTCGAGCACCTCGACGAACCGGCGGACGTCGTCGAGGTACTGCGGCTGGGAGGTGATGGCCAGGATGCCGTTGAGGCGGTCCATGGCGATCAGCCGGACCAGGCCCGCGGATTGGGCGCCGGGCGAGTTGAGCAACTTGTCCAGTTCAGGGGCGATCAGGCGGGCGTCGGTCCTCTGTGGGATCAAAAGGGCGAAGGACATCCCCTTCAGCCAGTCGACGTCGAATTCGGCCACCAGGTCGCGCAGCGCCTTGCGCTGGGTGGAATCGCCCGACACCACCAGGACATTGCGCGTCGGATCGGCGATGGAGATGGCCCCCGGGACGAGCGGGTCGAGGAGTTTGCGCATCTCCTCGGCGTTGACGAACTTCAGGACGATGGTCTCGTTGCCGAAGCCAGGGTCGTTCGGCCCCACGGCCGGCGCCTGGGCCCGGGCGAGGTTGGACGGCATGATGGCGTAGCTTCCGCCGTGCTCGGCCAACACCAGGCCGGTGGGAAGGAGGGCCTGTTCGAAGAACGGCAGGACATCCTGGCGGCGAATGGGGTGGGGGGTCAGCAGGGTGACCTGGTTGTGCAGATTGGGATCGATGGTGAAGGGGACGTGCAGGGTGTCGCCCAGGATCGCCTTGGCGACCGCCTGGATATCGACACCTGGGAAATTCAGGCTGATGTCGCCGCTCCCCAGCACGATGACGGGCCGTGACGGAACGGCCAGCGGCGGCTGCGAACCCCTCAGAATTGTGGTTCTGACCTGGCGGTTGTCGAGGGGCGAGCCGGTCGCGTCGCCGGATCCCTGGCCGAGCGCCGAGGGCGCGGCGGCCAGGAGCAGCAACAGGCCGCCGGCCGCCGGGCCAAATCGATCGGCGCGCCTCACTGAGGGACCGCCTGCGCCGCGGCGTCGGTTGGCGCCGCGGACCCGGCGGTCCCCGGCGGCGGCGGCGCCCCTTCGGCGGGCGCGCCGATGACCAGCGCGTGGCGCACGCCGTTGCGCTCGAAATAGACCCGGGTCCTGTCCACCCCGGCGAGGCGCCAGCCGTCCACCTCGTCGCCCAGGCGCATCGACTTGATTCCGCCGCCCGGGATCGTGACGACGGCCGAAGAGACCGCGTGGCCTGATACTCCGCCGATGGCGGCGTAACCCGCGAGCGATCCGCCGCCGCTCTCGGAAACGCCCCCGGCCGCGCCGGGACGCCGATCGGGGGCGAAGATCGGCGTGGCGAGCATGGCGGCGTACTCCGCGACGGGAGGAACCATGACCGGCCTCTGCCGGCGGGGGGCCAGGCCCGGCGGCTCGGCAGGCGGCGCCGCGGGGGGAAGCATCAGCTGAACGCCGAGGATCATCGTCAGGGCTCCGCAGGCCAGGACAGGGGCGAGGCGATCGTCACGGCCGGCCCCGGGTGGGGCGCCAGGCGCTGGAAAGCTCGAGGCGGACGTCGAGGGGGGCGAGGCGGCCGGCGGCAAGCGACCGGTCCGCTGTAACCGAAAGATAGTCGACAACGACATAGGCGTCCTCGCTTTGGAGACGGCGCACGGTCTCATACAGTTGGTTGAGTGTGAGGGTGAGGTCGGTACGAACCTTCACGGCGCCGGCGGGGCCGTCGGCAGGCAAGTCCTCGATCGCCTTTATAGTGAACCCCTCGTCGGTGGCCAGTCGGCGCAGACGGTCCTTGAAGGCTTCCGAGGCGGCCGCCTCGCTGGGTGCGGCCATGGCGAACCGGGGGGCAAGCCGGAGCTGCGCCTCGGCGGTGGCCCGCAGGGCGGGCATCGAACCGATCAGGCGTTCGTTCCGTTGGTGGACCACCCACAGGTCGCGCCGCTCCCGGGTCCGGTCGAAGAACCCTCCGACCAGCGGCCCGATCACCACCAGCCAGAAGAGGCCGATCGCCAGGACCAACAGGCCGAGGGCGAGGAGGCGGCGCTCGCGGGCGGTCAGCGGCCTCACTGATGGAGCTCCGGTCGGGCTTCCGCGGTAATGTCGAAGGGACGCATCGGCGTGGGGCCGGCCGTCGGCTCGGCGGCGAGGGCCCTGGGATTGGTGAAGGCCCCGGAGCCCCGAATGGCGGCAATGAGATCGATATCCTGGCGCTTGAAACCGACGATGCGCAGGCTCTGGCCGTTCCACTCCAGGTGCTGGACCCAGGCCCCCGGCGGCAGCGCCTGGCTCAGCACGTCGAGCATCCGCAGGGGATCTCCCCGCCTGGCCCGCGCCAGCAGATCGCGCCGCCGGGAATCCTCCGCCTGGACCCGGCGGCGCAGGCGCATGACCGCGTCCACAACCGGCTGCTGCCCCTCGACCGCGGCGCGAACGCGGGAAACATCGATGATGTCCCGTCCCACCAGCACGGCGAGGTTGGCCAGGATCAGGGCGCCGGCGGCGATCCACAGGTAAAGCCGTGTCCGGTCGCCGGCTCTCCCGCCTTGAGCCCGCAGGACCTGGGGCAGGAAGTCGAAGCGGGGAGGCAGGTCCTCGCGCTCGGCGGGCGCCCCCAGGGCGACGGGGGCGAAGCCGTCGGCGCGCGCCCGCTCCAGAAGGCGCGCCGCTTCCTCGCGCGGGATGATGCCGAGCAGCACCCGCTGAGGTCCCTCGCCCTCGCCGCGCTCCAGGATTTCCATGTCGTAGTGGATCAACTCGGGGGCGAGGGGGGAGAGCCGGTCGATGTCCAGGCTCAACATGCGCCGAACGTCGGCGGCCGTCATGCGGGGCGCGGGCGTCTCGCGGAGCAGCACCGCGCCGGGGGGCGCCAGCAGGCCGAGCCGCGTCCGCGCCGTGGGTCCGCCGTCCTGCCTTGCGCCGGGTCCCTCGAGAGGTCGTCCGTCCTTCCACACCCGCCAGCCGCCCGACGCGCGCGGTTCGATCCAGGTCCGCGGCCGCGACGACAGGCGCTCGCGCCAGGCAGGCGGCAGCATCGCGCTCAGCTCGTCGAGCCACCAGGCCAGGCCCTGGCGCGCCAGCGCGGCGAGGGACGCGAAGTCCATCTCCGAGTTGAGCAGCTCCTGCAGGGTCATACCCGGCCCTTGCAGTGGTGCGTGACGTTATTGAGCATGCAGGCGGCGTCGATCGTCACACGGGGACGGCTGATCAGGTCGGGCCACTGCCGCTGGTCGCCGGGCTCGAAGGTCAGGCGCACCCGCACCGCCTCCGGCAGGGCCGATTCGTCGGTCCACACCGGGCGCCAGCGGCGGGTGAAGTCGGGCTGGGCGGCGCCGAAATAGGCCACGTCGAGCTGTCGCACCCCCCTGAGCAGGACCTGCCTCGTCACCGGCGCCTGTTCGGGCGGCGGCACGTCACTGATCGACGTCAGGACCAGATTCGTCGCAGTGTCCAGGGCCAGGGTGTAGCGACGGATTGCCGCCGGTCGCTCCGAAACCGGCGGATTGGCCAGGAAGGTCAACTGTTCGGCCGATCCCTTGAAGTCGATGTAGGGGGGAGACTTGTCATAGAGAGTGGCGGGATAGATCTGTTCGATACGATCGCGCAGGGTGGTCTGCGCGGCTTCCAGCGCCTCGCCGTGCGCCTCTCGGCTGTCGATCCGCTCCCACACCCGCCGCCCGGTGGTCACGCCTTGCACCAGCATCAGGCCGATCATCCCGACGACAACCAGGCTGGCGAGGGCTTCGACGAGGGAGAAGCCCTCGTCCGCACATTGGGTCTGTCCCGGAGTCAATTCAGGATCCGGCGCCCAGGCGCAGGCTCTGCAACGTGACCAGACTGGATCCGCCCTCCCGCGGCCGGACCGACACCGCGACGCGCAGCAGTTCGCCCGCGGGGTTCTTCTCGTCGTTCTCGGCATAGGGGCTGATGTCGACCCGCCAGGCGAGGTCGCCGGATTCCCCCGAGGTGTTCCCGGGAGCGAGGGGGATGTCCGCGCCGACCGCCGCCAGCTCCGACTGGGCGACGAGCAGGGCGGCCCGGCGCGCCTCGGCCCCGCGGTCGCGCGCCGCCCCGTCGGCGACGACCCGAAAGGTCGCCCCGAGCGCCAGGGCGACGATCGCCGCGGCGACGATCGACTCCACGAAGGCCGAGCCCGTTTCGGCGCGGGCCCGGCGCCCGGCGAAGGTGTGGCGCCGCCTCATGCGCCCTGCACCGCCACCGCCCCTGCGCCGGAATTGACGAACACCCGCAGCGTCCGCCGACCGGCGCTGACCGCCACCACGCCGCCGGAGGCGGAACCGTCGCCGAAGAACAGGATCCTCCCGCCGGGGGCGGCCGGATACCGCGGAATGCTCACCGTCACCCCCGGAGGGGTCGGCGTAGGCACGCCCCCGACCACGCCGTAGGCGGCGCCGTCGGGGGCGACGGCGAACGCCACGGGGGCGTCCTCGCGCAGCGCCTGGGCGCGCGCCAGCCGCAGGCGCGCCGCCACCACGGCCACGGCCTGGCGCTGCGACAGCGTCAACAGCCCCTGCCGCATCTGCGGCAAGCCGATCAGCGCCACGAGAGTGGTGATCGCCACCACCACCAGGGTTTCGATCAGAGTCGTCCCGGAGTCCGCGCGCGTCTCCGATGCGCCCGACGGGGACTCGTGGCGGCGGGTGGCGTCACCAGTTCCCGACATCGGCCGCCTCGCCGGTCCCGCCCTCGGCGTGGTCGGAGCCGAGGCTGTAGACGTCGACCTCGCCGTGCCGACCGGGGTTGCGATACTGATAGGGGTTCGCCCAGGGGTCGTTCAGGGCGGCCGACTTCTGCAGATAGGGACCGTTCCAGCCGGGGGCGGTGGGCGGAGCCGTCACCAGGGCGCTCAGCCCCTCCTCCTGCGTCGGAAACCGCCCGACGTCGAGGCGGAAGAGCTGCAGGGCGGCGTCGACGTTCTGGATCTGCACCTTGGCCGTCTGCGTCCGCGACGTGCCCAGGTATTTGAGCACCTGCGGCGCGATGATCGCCGCCAGGAGGCCCATGATCGCCAGCACCACCAGCATCTCGAGCAGGGTAAAGCCGCCGTCGTCGCGGCGGCGCTGGAGCCATTTGAGTCGGAATGAAGTATTCATGGTGCAAGCGCCAAATCGTTGAAGCCGAGAATGGCCGACATGATAGAGGCGATCGTCGTGGCCACCATGGCGCCCATGAAGACCGTGATCGCCGGTGTAAGTATGCCGATCAATCTCTGGATCGTCGAGCGCACCGCCCTGTCGAGGACATCGGCCAGGCGGCCGAGCATCAGACCGAGCTGGGCGGTTTCCTCGCCGGTGCGCAGGAAGCTGAGCGCCATGGGCGGAAAAACGCCGCTGGCGGCCAGGGGGCCGGTGAGGCCGCCGCCCTGTTTGAGGCCCGCCACCACCTTGGCGATGGCGCGGGCCATGTGGCTGTTGGACACCGATCGCTCGGCGATGCCGAGCGCCGTGGGCAAGGGCACGCCGCCATCCACCAGGCTTCCTAAGGTGCGCGCGAAGGCGGCGGTCTCGGCGTTGACGATCAGCGGGCCCAGCTGGGGAACACGCAGCACGATCCGGTCGAAGGCGAGACGAACGCCGGGCCGGCGCAGCCACTGGCGTACGGCGAAGCCCGCCACGACGAGCGCGCCGAGCCCCACCAGGCCGTAGGCCCGCACGGCCTCGCTGGCGCCCATCACCAGGCGCGTCGCCAGCGGCAGCTTGCCGTGGGCCCCTTGGAAGAGGGTTTCGAACTGCGGCACCACCACCAGCAGCATGACCAGGATGACGCTGGTGGCCACCACCATCAGCATGGCCGGGTAGACCAGGGAGGAGATCACCGTCTGCCGCAGCGCCTCGGCCCGATCCAGGCTTTCGGCCAGCCGAGCCAGGGCGCCGCCCAGGCGCCCGTCGGCTTCGCCCGCCTCGGCCATGGCGGAGGCCATCGGGGGGAACAAGGCCTTGGCCTCGCTCATGGCGGTCGAGAGGGGCGCGCCTTCCTTGACCCGGGCGTGGATCTTGGCGAAGGCCGCCTTCACCCCGGAATTGAGAATGTTGTCCACGCAGACCGCCAGGGCGCGGTCGAGGGCGAGGCCCGCCTCCAGCAGCACCGCCAGTTCGCCGATCGCGTTGACCACCGCCTGGCGCGTCTGGCCGTTGGCGCGCACCGTGGCGTCCGGCGTGGCCGCGCCGGTCGCCGCCGTCGTCTCGATCGGCAACAGGCCCAGCCGGCGCAGTTGGACGATGACATCTTCTCGCGAATCGCCCTCGAGGGCGCCCGTGCGAACCGCGCCCGAAGGGGTGGCGGCGCGGTAGCGATAGGTCGGCACCTCAGCCTTCCCTCGTCACGCGCAGGACCTCGTCGAGGGTGGTGAGTCCGGCGCGGGCCTTCACCAGGCCGTCCTCGAGCATGGTGCGCAGACCCGCGGCCGCCTGGATGTCCCGCGCCTCGGCCCGCGCCAGGATCAGGCGCTCGGTCTCGGCGTCGCTGACCAGCAGTTCGAGGAGGGCGATGCGCCCCCTGTATCCCGAGCCCCCGCATTCGGGGCAGCCCACCGGCCGCCACAGGCGATCGAGCCCCGCCGGATTGACCCCGAGCGCCTCGAACATCTCCGGCGTGGGCGAGAACGGCTCGCGGCAACTGGGGCAGAGCCGCCGCACCAGCCGTTGGGCGAGGACAGCGTTGAGCGTGGAGGTGATCAGGAACGGCTCGACGCCCATGTCCAGCAGGCGGGTCACCGCCGCCGCCGCGCCGTTGGTGTGCAGGGTCGAGAGGATAGTGTGGCCCGTGAGGGCCGCTTGGACCGCGACCTGGGCGGTCTCCAGGTCGCGAATCTCCCCGACCATCATCACGTCCGGATCCTGGCGCAGGAACGAGCGCAGGGCGGCGGCGAAGGTCAGGCCGATCTGCGGGCTGACCTGGGTCTGGTTGATCCCGGCCAGACGGTATTCGATCGGGTCCTCGATGGTCAGGATCTTGCGGTCGGCGGTATTCATCGCCGCCAGCGAGGCATAGAGGGTGGTGGTCTTGCCGCTGCCGGTGGGGCCGGTCACCAGCACGATCCCGTGCGGCTGGCGCAGCACCCTGAGGAACCGCGCCAGGGTGTCGGGGTCGAAGCCGAGAGGCTCGAAGTCCAGCGGCAGGTTGGAGCGGTCGAGGATGCGCATCACCACGCTCTCGCCGTGAATGGTCGGCGAGGTGGCCACCCGCAGGTCTATTTCATGTCCTCGCACCGCCAGACGCAGGCGGCCGTCCTGCGGCAGACGCCGCTCGGCTATGTTGAGGCCGGCCATGACCTTGATGCGCGATACGAAGGCGGCCTTCAGGTGAGCGGGCAGGGGATCCTCGTCGCGCAACGCGCCATCGATGCGCAAGCGGACCTTCAGGGAATCCTCGGTGGGCTCGATGTGGATGTCGGAGGCCTGGGACTCCACGGCGCGGCCGATCAGGGCGTTGACCGCCCGGACGACCGGCGCGTCGCTGGAGAGGTCCTTCAGGCGCTCGACGTCGGCCTCGTCCGCCTCGCCCGCCTCGCCGGGACCGGCCATGGCTTCGGGATAGAGCCGATCGAGAGCGACCTCCATGTCGCCCGAGCGGGCCACCAGGGGCACCACCGGGCGCTGCAGGGCGAAAG
The DNA here is from genome assembly GCA_028290905.1 of Caulobacteraceae bacterium. Classification (GTDB taxonomy): domain Bacteria; phylum Pseudomonadota; class Alphaproteobacteria; order Caulobacterales; family Caulobacteraceae; genus Acaudatibacter. The sequence goes on from JAQGIW010000181.1 coordinate 11,007, forward strand.
CGAGCGCGTGCCGGGCGTCGGTGGAGAGGGGATCGACAAAGGCGACCTCGACGGCCTTGCCGGTCTCACGCAGGGGGACGGCCCGGGCGTCGCGCAGGAAACGCGCGGACAACCGGTCGGCCGCGAGGGGCTCGGCGGGGAAGTCGGCGGCCGTGGCGATCCTCAGCCCCGCCGCCTCGGCGATGGCGCGGGCGAGGGCCTGCTCGGACACCATGCCCAAGCGGGTGAGGACGGTGTCGAGCGGTTCCCCCGTCTCGCTCTGCACCAGCCGGGCGCGCGCCACCGTCTCCGCAGGAGCCAGGCCGCGCTCGAGCACCAGGCGATCGAGGGTGAAGCCCGAAGCGGCCGACGACGCCGAAGGGGTGACGGTAGAGGAAAGAGGCGCCTTGAGATCGTCAGCCAAGAGGTGTGGCGCTCCCCGATGACCGCCCAAAATGTAAAGCCATGATCCCACTCCCGCCGCCGGCAATGGGGAACCCCGAAGCGCCGACGCCCGACTTCGGCGGCGGTCTACAAGCGATCCTTGTCATTCGCGTGGCCGAACTGGCGCATGACCGATCTGTCGCAGATCCTCGAAGATGCGAAAGAAGAGCAGACCGCGCCATGGCGGCGCAATGCTCAATTTACACAGCCGGATTGGAACCCGAGGCTATCGCGCCTCGCGCCGGCCCCCGCGCCCTCGTACGGCCGATTTGCGCGCGCATTGAACCTTTTGCACCCTGACCGTCATAAAGGACGGCAGACGCGGAAGGGCGATTTCGGTGACCAAGAGTGCGCTCGGACCCCGGGGCCGGTCCTCCGCCACGCCCGACGCGGGTGATGAGGCCGGTTTGATGGCGCGGATCGCGCGGCGGGATCTCCGCGCGTTCGAGGAACTCTACCGCGCCTACCATCCGCGCCTCACGAGGTTCCTGATGACGATGACCCGGCGTCCACCACTGGTTGAGGAGGTTCTGAACGATACCATGATGGTCGTGTGGAACAGGCCCGAACGATTCAACGGGAGCAGCCGGCTCTCCACCTGGATCTTCGCCATCGCCTACCGGACCGCGCTGGGCGCCCTGCGCCGCCAGGACCAGCCGATCGAGGACAAGGGCGCGGACCAGAGGCCTGCCTCCGACCCTGGGCCGGAGCGGCAACTGGGGGATCGGCAGGTTCAGGCGGTGCTGCTGAGCGCCCTCGACGACCTGTCGTCCGATCACCGGGCAGTGGTCGACCTGACCTATTTCCACGACATGGGCTATCGCGAGATCGCCGAGATCATGGACTGCCCCGTCGATACGGTGAAGACTCGCATGTTTCATGCACGGCGGCATCTGAAGCGTATTCTTTCCGGCCACTTGGCCGACTGGTTGTGAGGCGGTTATGTCTGGACGCATCATTCCCCTGCGGGGCGAACCCCATGAGAGGATCCAGTCCCTGCTGCCCTGGTTCGTCACCGACCGCCTGGACGCGGCCGAGCGGGCGGAGGTCGAGGCGCATCTGACCGGATGTCCGGACTGCCGGGCCGAGGAGCGCCTCGAGCGCCGGCTCGGGAGCGAGGTCGCGGCGATGCCGATGGATGTCGAACAGAGCTGGGCCAGACTGCGGGCGCGGCTGGAGCGGCCCGCCTCGGCGAACCGGGGCTGGGGTTCGGGCGGCGGCCTGGCCGCCGCCTGGCGCGGTCTGGGCCGAATCCTGCGCGGCGCCCCGCCCTGGACCCTCCAGCCCGTCCACGGCGCTCCGCCCTGGATGGGTTGGGCCATGGCGGGTCAGGCGGTGCTGATGGTTGCGCTGCTGAGCATGGTGTGGCCCCACGGGGGCTCGAGCTCCACCGTCGACGCCCGGTACCACGCCCTTGGGGCGGCGCCCTCGCCCAGGGCCGGCAACGTCGTGGTGATGTTCCGGCCGGACACCCGCGAGCAGGATCTGCGGGCCGCATTGCTGGGCGGCCAGGCGCGCCTGGTGGACGGGCCGACGGCGGCCGGGGTCTACGTCCTGAACGTTCCCGCCGCTCGGCGGCCCGCGGCCGTGGCCGCCCTGCGCCGGCGCCCCGGCGTGATCATGGCTGAACCGATCGACGCGGCCGGCGCGCGCTGATGACCTGGCGCGTCCATCGGGCTCTCGTCGTGGGGCTGATGCTCTGGCTGACGGCGTCGGCCGGTCGGACCCTCGCCGCACCGATGGACCCCGTGTCCCCTGGGACCGGCGACGACGCTCGTGAAGTTCTCGTGCTCCTCCGCGCTCCGCCCCCGCACTTCCGCCCGAACGCGGCCTATGGCGACGCCTACGACGACACCCTGGGGCGCGGCGCGCGGCATCGCATCGCCGCGCGTCTGGCCCGGGCGCATGGCCTGACCCTGGTGACCGACTGGCCGATGCCGCTGCTGGGGCTGGACTGCTATGTGATGGCCGCCCCGGCCGGTCATTCGGCGGCCGAGGAAGCCGCCCTGCTGGCGCGCGATCCCGGCGTCGCCTGGTCGGAGCCGATGCACGTCTATCGGGGCGAGGGAGCGGTCGCCCCGCGTTCCGAGGCGCCCAACGACCCGCTGTTTCGCGCCCAGCCGGCGGCCCTCCCGTGGCGGCTGGCCGACCTTTACCAGATGTCGACCGGTCGTAACGTGGTCGTGGCCGTGGTCGACAGTCAGGTCGAGCGCGGCCACCCCGACCTGGCCGGCCAGGTCGTGATCGCCGAATCATTCGTCCCTGGCCCCCCCGCCGCCGGCGAGAACCACGGCACCGGCGTGGCGGGGATCATCGCGGCGCGCGCGAACAATGGCGTCGGCATCGCCGGCGTCGCGCCCGGCGCCCGGCTGATGGCGCTTCGCGCCTGCTGGCAGACCGCGGGGGTTCCGCCAGCCACTCTGTGCGACACCCTCTCCCTCGCCAAGGCCCTGCATTTCGCCATCGACCACCGGGCGCAGGTGATCAACCTGAGCCTTGGCGGCCCACCCGACACCCTGCTCGGCAAGCTGATCGACGTGGCCGAGGCGCGCGGCGTCACCGTGGTGGGCGCCTATGACCACGCCCTGGCCGGTGGCGGTTTCCCGGCCTCGCACCCCGGCGTGGTGGCCGTGACCGACACGCCGGTGGAAGGCGGGTCGCCGGACCTGTATACGGCTCCGGGGCGCGACGTCCCCACGACCCAACCGGGTGGACGATGGTCGCTTGTCAATGGAAGCTCCTTCGCCGCGGCGCACGTCAGCGGTCTGATCGCCCTGACCCGTGTGGGCGGCGCGCGCGAGCGGCGTGGGCCGATCCTGGTGGCCGCGCGCTCAGGCGGGGGCGCCATTGACGCCTGCGCCACCCTCGTGCGCGCCCTGGGGCCTTGTGACTGCCCCTGCGCCCGACCCGCCGAGATTCCGCCGTCCGCCCGCCGGTAGGGTGTCCTCCGCGCGACGGCGGTCGCTTGGCGCTCTTCTGATCCTGGCGCCCCTCAGCCTGGCGACCCACGCCCGATCCCAGGTGGCGGCGAGCGCGACGTTCACGACCAACTACCTCTACCGGGGCGTCTCGCTGAGCGACGGCGAGCCGGCCCTCGACGTGGCCCTTCTCTACGACCACAAGAGCGGGTTCTACGCGGGCGGGTCCTTGATCGGCGAGGTGACCCGCCGGCGCGGCGCCCAGGGCCTCGGCAACCAGGCGTACCTGGGCTACGCCTACCGCTTGCCGGGCGGCCCGACGCTGGATGTCGGCGTGAGCAACCTGCACTATCGAAGCTACGGCTACCCAGCCGGCGACGCGGACGCCACCGAAGTCTACGCAGGCTATGTGACGGGTCTTCTGAACTACTATATCCATTACTCGCCGAACTACTTCTACCCGGGTGCGCACGTGATCTATGGCGAAGTCAACGGAGCCGTCCGCCTGCCGCGCCCCTGGCGGCTGTTCGGCCACGTGGGCGTTCTGACGCCGCTCGGCGGGGGCTACGACAACAAGGAGCGCTACGACGTGCGCGCGGGGATTGCGGCGGCGTTCAGGCACGGGGAGGCGCAGCTGGCCTGGACAACCGCGCGTCCGTCGGCGACCTACGCCGACCCGCCGTCCCAGGGGCGCGGCGTCGTGGCGCTCGGGCTGACCTGGTTCTTCTGAACCACAGGCTTCCCCGCGCCTGAGCGCTCCGGCGTTCCGCGTACTTCGTGAAACTCAAGGTTTTTTGGGCGGCGTTTGAACGCCTCGGCGGCGCGCCGCCATTCACTCTTCGCCGGCCCTCCCGGCCCTGCACCGTCTCTGCCTGCGAGAAGGAGCCTCCCGCCATGCGCCTGATCATCTGGACCCTGACGGCCGCGATCGCGGCGGCGGCCTCGCCGCTGCTGGCCGCCGACGCGCCCAAGGGCCAATACAATAATCCCGGTAACATCCTCATCTCGGATCAGTTCAACAACCGCGTAATCGAGATCAACGACCGTGGTGACATCATCTGGAACTTCGGCCTCGGGCCAAACGACATCTCCGCCAGGTCGCCCGTGGGCGTCAACGATGCCCTGCGGGTGGGAGACCGGACGCTGATCTCCGGCACGGGCGCCCCTCCCGGAACCGAGCCGCTATGTCCCTCGGGATGCCCAGACAACCGCGTGTTCTTCGTGGACAAGGCGGGGCACATCACCTGGCAGTACGGGACCTTCGGGGTGACCGGCTCGGGCCCGAACCAGTTGAACACGCCGGTTCAGGCGACCTGGACCGCCAGCCATACCGTCCTGATCACCGACCAGGGCAATCAGCGCGTGATCGAGGTCAGTCTCAAGGGCGCCATCCTCTGGCAATATGGCCAGACGGGCGTGTCAGGCGCCGGTCCTGACCAACTCAACAACCCCAATTCAGTCGAGGTCCTGGACAACGGCGACTATCTGATCGCCGACGAGAACAACAACCGCGCCATCGTCGTCAACCGGGCCAAGACCATCCTGCAGACATTCACCGCGGGCGGCGCGCTCAGCGGCGTGGCCTTCGCCAGTCGGCTGCCGAACGGCCTTACCTTGATCACCGACTCCAACAACAACCGCATCGTAGAGGTCGACGGCAAGGACAAGATCGTCTGGTCGTATCGGACCAACACCCAACTCGGCAGCAATCCCAACCCCCTGCCGACCCGGGCGGTGCGCCTGAAGTCCGGCGCGACGCTGATCAGCGATCAATTCAACCATCGGGTCATCCTGGTGAGCCACGCGGGCAAGCTCCTGCGCCAGTGGGGAACTCTAAACTCACCGGGCTACGGCACGGCCTCCACGACCATGGGGATGAACGCGCCTTACGACGCCAAGGCGATCGGTGATCATACCGGCCTGACCTGGTTCAATGGGGCGGTCACTCGTGGCCGCTAGTGTGCTGGATTTGAAGTTCGCCGGTGTGTGGGGCCGGGCGGGGTGCGAACTTCAAATCCAAAAAAGCACACTAGAATTCAACAGTTTCTAGTGTGGCTGGAGATTCAGAAATTCGCTCCGGGGCTTCCACAGACAGCGGCGAATTTCTGAATCGCCACACTAGCGCAAAGGGCGTCAGGCGCCACAATTCATGCCAAGTCAGTTTCTCTTGGACGTTTTTTCGTCACCGAGTTGAACCTTGGCGCCGCCGGGGGCCATTCACCGCGGGAACGAGACCGGCTCGTCCCCCAACTCCACCGGAGGGCTTCATGTTTCAACTTTCCATAAACCGCGCGGCGTCGGCCATCGCTGGCGCGGGGGCGGGACTGCTGGCGCTTCAGGCCGGATCGGCACAGGCGCTCGAGTTCAACGTCGCCAATCTGGTGTCAGACGGCTCGGTCGCGGCCAAGACCATCGACCCTTCGTTGATCAATCCCTGGGGTATCTCCTCTGGGCCTACCAGCCCGTTCTGGGTGTCGGACAATAATTCCGGAGTCAGCACCCTCTACGACGGGACGGGAGCAAAGGTCCCCCTGACGGTCGCGATCCCCGCACCCGGGGGCGGCGCGGGCACGCCGACAGGGACCGTGTTCAACGGCGCAGGTGGCTTCAATGTCAGCGCCGGCGGCAAGACGGGCTCCTCGGTGTTCATGTTCGCGACCGAGGACGGGACCATCGCCGGCTGGTCGCCGACGGTGAACTTCACCAACGCCGTCCTGGCGGTCGACAACTCCGCCGGCGGCGCGGGCGCGGTTTACAAGGGCCTGGCGATCGGATCCACGGGCGCCGGGACCTTCCTCTATGCGGCGAACTTCCGCAGTGGAAACGTGGAAATGTACAACAGCTCGTTCGGGCTGGTGAACACCTTCACGGATCCCAACGTGGCGACGGGCTATGCCCCGTTCAACGTCCAGAACCTCGGTGGAACGCTGTACGTCACCTACGCCCTGCAGAACGGCGCCAAGCATGACGACGTCGCCGGCCCCGGAAACGGCTACGTCGACGCGTTCAGCCTCGATGGGACGTTCCAGCGGCGGATCGTTTCCCTGGGCGGCCAGATCAATTCGCCCTGGGGCCTGGATATCGCGCCCAAGGGCTTCGCCAGCCTGGCCGGGGATCTGCTGGTCGGCAACTTCGGGGACGGCACGATCAGCGCCTTCGATCCCCTAACCGGCGCCTTCGCAGGCAAGCTGCTTGGCAAGGACGGCAATCCGATCGTCGAGGGCGACCTGTGGGGCCTCATCACCGGCAACGGCGGAATGGGCGGTGATCCCAACACGGTCTACTTCACAGCCGGTGTGATGAACGAAGCCCACGGCCTGTTCGGCGCCATCTGGGTGCCGGAACCCTCGAGCTGGGCCCTGATGTTCATCGGCCTCGGCCTGATGGGCGCCACCCTGCGTGGCCGTCGCGGCGCCACCGCCCAGGCCACCGCCTGACCCTTCCCTGATCTGGACGGTTCGTCGAACCGTCCAGATCCCCTTTCCGCTCCGACCTTCAGCTCGCACGCCACCGGCGGCCTTCGCACAGCGCCGGTCAGCGCGCCGCAGCGGCCGCGCCTTCGGGACGCCGCCGACGAGGAGACACGACTCATGCCCAAGATGACTTCGCTCGCCGGGCACTCCGAAACGACCCGCCGCGGCCTCGTCAGCCGCCTGGTCGTCGCGGGGGCCGGCGGGGTGGTCGGCGCCAGCCTGATGTCCCGGCGCGCCGCCGCGGCGCCCGCCAAGCTCGCGCCGAACGAGATCGGCTATCAGGCCTCGCCCAAGGGCAGTGCGCGCTGCGAGCTATGCGTGAATTGGCAGGCGCCCAACGCCTGCAAGGTGGTCGCCGGCGCTATCAGCCCCTCGGGCTGGTGCGGCCTGTACGTCCGCAGGTCCTGAAGCCCTCACCCGTCGCATCCATCAGTCACCATCGGGGGATTTCATGCCGATGCTCTCACAACGGCCCGAGCGCGTGGGCCTCGCCTGCCTGGTCGCCGGACTGCTGACCGTTGCGGCGCCCGCCGCCAAGGCTGTGCCCAGCTTCGCCGTCCAGACCGGCCAGCCGTGCCAAGCCTGCCACGTGGGCGGCCTCGGACCCCAGCTGACCCCCTTCGGACGGGAGTTCAAGTTGCACGGCTACACCGCCCGGACCGTGAAATACAACCTGCCGCTGGCCATCTTCGCCCAGGCCTCCTACGTCAGCACGGCCAAGGCGCAGTCGTCCCCGCCGGCCCCCGGCTATGGGACCAACGACAACTTCGCGCTCGACCAGATCAGCCTGTTCGTGGCCGGGGGCGTCGGGCAGCACTTCGGCGCCTTCATCCAGACGACCTACGACGGCATCGCCAAGGCGTTCACCTGGGACAATCTCGACGTCCGGGCGGTCACCAACGTCGACCTCGGGCGCACGAAGGCCGTCGTGGGCCTCAGCCTCAACAACAATCCGACCGTGCAGGATGCGTTCAACACCCTGCCGGCCTGGGGCTTTCCCTACACCTCGTCGAATCTCGCGCCCTCTCCGGCCGCGTCTCCGATGATCGGCAACCTCGCCCAGACGACCATCGGCCTGACCGGCTACGCCTGGATCGATTCGAAACTCTACGTCGAGTTCGGCGGCTATCGCTCGCCGTCCGCCGGCTTCCTGATACACGCCGGGTCCGATCCCACGAGCCCCGGCAATATCGCCGGCATCGCTCCCTACGGTCGGATCGCCTATCAATGGAACATGGGGGATCGCAACGTCGCGCTCGGCGCATTTTTCCTGGATGCGAGGATATTTCCGGGGCGGGACCAGACCACCGGTTTCACCGACCACTACAGCGATCTGGGGCTTGACGCCTCCTATCAGTACTTTCCGGCCAATCACGACGTGATCACCGTCAACGCCCGCTACACTCATGAGGATCAACGCCTGCACGCCTCCACCGCCCTCGGCCTGGCCAGCAAACCGAACCAGACCCTCGATGACGTGCGCGTGGATGCTTCCTACTATTGGCGCAACAAGGTGGGGTTCAGCGCGCAGGTCTTCGACACCTGGGGGTCGCCCGACGACCTCCTCTACCAGGGCAACCGCCGCCGCCGACCCGACAGCTCAGGGGTTGTGCTGCAGCTGGACGGAACCCCGTTCGGCGATGGGAAGTCGCCGTTGGGACAGCGGTTCAATGTCCGCGTCGGCATCCAATACACGGCCTATTTCACCTTCGACGGAGCCCACAGCAACTTCGACACGCTCGGGCGAAGCGCGTCCGACAACAACACCTTCCGGGTGTTCACCTGGATATACTACTAGGGCGTTCGGCGCCGAAGTGGGAACTGGTTCGGCGAACAGCGCCCCCCCCAGTGTATGAGTCTGGCGCAAATCATCGCCATCCAGGTGATCCCACCCGGGTGGCGTTTGCGCTAGATCCAGGCGACAGGCTCACAGCGCCGCTGCTTCGGCCCTAGAGCTAGCCTAGGCGTCTCCGGGCTCGGGCCGCGCGCCGGCGCTCAAAGTCGGAAACACGCCACCAGGACGGCAAACGCGACGTAGAAGAGCGCCATCAGGGTCAGGTAGGTGCGCGTGATCCAGCCGCGCCAAAATCCGAAGAAGAGGACACCCACCGACAACAGCGTGATCGCGCCGGCGACGATCAGGGCCGGATCGAGGAGCCAAGGGGTCGAGAAAAGGCCAAAGGCCGTGGGGACCGTCGCCTGAATCATCATTGCGCCGCTGATGTTCGCGAGCGCCAGCCGCACCTTGCCTTGCCGGATCCAGATGACGGCGTTCAACGTCTCCGGAAGCTCGGTGGCGATGGGGCTGATCAGCAGGGACAGGAGCTGCGGCTTGAGGCCCAGGTAGGGTGAAAGGGCGTCGAGCTGACCGACGAAGAGGCGGCAGGCGAGGAAGATGACGACAAGGGCCGCCACCGTCTGGAGGATCGCCGCCCTGGCCGTTGGGACCCGAGCCCCCGGCGTGAGCTTCAGCGGCTCGAGTTCGTCGTCGTCGATCTGCTGCTCGCCGCCCATTTCCTTCCAGGCGTAGGCGCCGTAGGCGGCCAGGAACAGAACACCCAGCCAGGGCTTCAGGGCGAAGGCCACGACGCCGACCCCCAGCTTCAGGATCGAGATGGCGATGAACCAGGCCTGGTCCCGGCTGAGGCCAGCGTACAGGTCTCGTCCTTCCTCACCCGAGGGTAGCCTCGACCTGCAGAGCCACAGCGCGACGCCCACCACGGCGTAGGCGATCGTCGCGAGCACCAGGGGTCCGCCCATCGCCGCGCCGACACCGATGTCCTTGTCGGCCGCGGTGTGCGGGAACGTGACGGCAACGAAGGTGACCACGCTCTCGGGCAGCGCGGTGCCGAATGCCGCGAGGACGGTCCCGGTGGCCTTCTGACCGACAGCGAGCTTGCGCCCCACCCATTCAACGCCATTCACGAAGAACTCACACGCGAGATAGATCAGGCCGGCCGACCCCAGAAGCAGGACGAGAATAATCGGAAGGGAGTGCACGATGGGTACTCTGGGGTCGGACGCGAGAAACCATGGGTCGGCGCTCGCGCCCGACCCTCAGGCAAACGCCGATCCCGATGGTCTCGCCAAGTCGAACTGACTGTCCGCGCCACGGCCAGAGCCGAGTATGTTGGCGCGCACCCCTCTGAAACGCGAGGGCGACTACTCCCCAAAGAGCAGCGGGTTGGTAGGTGCGCCGGAGCCGTGCGTCAACCGTCGGAGATCGGCGATGGAGGTCGCTTCAGTGGCTTCGGCAGGCGATTGAACGCCCTCGGGTCGGGAGACGTTAAGAGCCAGAAGCGTAGGCGCCCGATGCCAATCCACCCTGATCGGATCGCAAAGCCCTATGGGACCGACCCGCGTAGGCGCCGGTCGGTGGAAGCGGCGCTCTTAAAGCGCGTCGTCGACGGAGACCGGCGCGCTTTCGAGGATCTCTACCGGGTTTATCACCCTCGGTTGACCCGCTTCCTGTTCAACATGACTCACCGGCCGCCTCTCGTGGAGGAGGTTCTCAACGACACTATGCTCACCGTCTGGCAGCGACCCGAACGGTTCAACGGAACCAGTCGACTTTCGACCTGGATCTTCGCCATCGCCTATCGCAAGGCGCTCATGGCGTTGCGTCGGCAGGATCTCGCTCAGGAAGACAGGGACCGCGAGCGGCGCCCGGCCGAAGGCCCCGATCCCGAGCGGCGACTTGGCGAGCGCCAGATCCTAACTGCGTTGCAGGCGGCGCTGCGAGACCTCTCACCGGATCATCGCGCCGTAGTTGACCTGACCTACTTTCACGACATGGGCTACAGGGAAATTGCCGAGATCATGGACTGTCCCGTAGACACGGTGAAGACAAGGATCTTTCACGCCCGGCGGCGCCTGAAGACTATTCTGACCGGCCGGCTTGGGGACGGGCTGTGACGCCTGGATGGCCAGGTCAACAGCAAAACCACACCTCACCTCACCTCACCTTGGTCGTGTCCCCGGGTGGTTCTTGCCGAGCTGTCCGCTCTGCGGGCGCGGCCGGCCCGCGCGCCGTGGCCGGCGGCCGACAAGCCACAGTCGAAAGGCGTGACCCGCAACCGAGCGCCGAAATAGGATCGGGCGGTTCGCGAACAATTACGTCGATCCCGATGAACCATCGTCCGTGATGCTGACATAGACCAGACAGGACGCCACACGGTTTCCCTTCATCCGTCGATCGGACAGCAAAACCTGCCCCTTCGGAAAAGTTCCTGGCAAACGTAGGGATTTTTTTCATGACGTCTTTCGATCGGAGCAATATCTATGCCTGAGACACCCTTGAATAAACATGTGTTTGCGACGAGCCGCCGGCAATTGATCGGGCGCATGACCCTGGCCATCGGCCTCGCTGGCGCCATGGGAGCAGGGCTGGCGCCGCGCCGGGCCCAGGCGGCCCCGGCGAAGCTTCCTCCGAACGAGATCGGCTACCAAGCGTCACCCAAGGGGAACGCGCGTTGCGAGCTGTGCGTCAACTGGCAGGCGCCGAACGCCTGCAAGGTGGTGGCAGGATCGATCAGCCCCAACGGCTGGTGCGGCCTGTTCGTGCGCAAGACCTGAACCAGCGCCCTAAGTCTCGGCGCGCGCCCGATCCTTGGGCGGCGGACCCATGAGGGCCGGCTGGAAGAGCAGGGCCGAAACCAGGGTCCAGACCAGCGAGATCATCAGCAGCTTGCCCATGCTGGCGGTGCCGGGATGACGGGAGGCCCATAGGCTGCCGAAGCCGGTGGCGGTGGCCAGGGCGCTGAAGAACACCGCCCGGGTCAGGCTCGACTGCAGCAGGTGCGTTCCGCCGCCGCGCCAGGCCATGACGAAGTAGATGTGGAAGGCGACGCCGATGCCGAACAGCAGCGGCAGGGCGATGATGTTGGCGAAGTTGAGCGGCTGGCCGATGGCCACGCAGGTGCCGAGGGTCAGGAGGCCCGTCAGGACGATCGGGGCCATGGTGATGGCCACGTCGCGCACGCGTCGAAGCACGCCGTACAACAGCAGAGTGATGGCCACGAACGACAAGGCGCCCGCCTCCGCGAAGGCCGCGGCGACGGCCCGGCCGCCCTCGCGCACCTCCACGGCGGGGCCCGTGGCGTCCGGCACGACGCGCTGCACGGCGTCGATGAAGCGGTCGAGCACGGCGGTGTTGTTGGCGTCGCCCCGCGGGACCACGGAGGCCCGGGCCCGCCCGTCCGGCGCAAGCCAGTCGCGGGTGATCTCCGGCGGCAGGTCGGCAAGGGTCACCGGCTGGGCGCTCAGGGCCGTACGCGTCTGCGCCAGGACGGTCTCGAGGGGCGGCATCAGCATCTGGGTGGCGAGGACGCGGGCGGCCGGAGGCGCGTCGGCCAGCCAGTCGAAGTCTCCGGCAAGCCTCAACGCCGCCTGCGCCGAGATCCGCGTCGAGTTGGCGGCGGCGGCGCGCAGGTCGGCGGCGGTCTTGCGCAGGGCGGCGACGTTCTCGGCGTCGCTCGGCGGCGGCTCGGTCACGAGGGGATCGAGGGTCAGGTCGAGCAGAGTGGCCGCGTCGCGGATGATGGCCAGCTTTTCGGCCTGGTCGGTGGGGATGAAGCTCGACAGGGTGCGGGCCTGCGACACCTCCGGCAGCCGCTCCAGCCGCCGCGCCAGGGCGTCGGCGGCGGCGAGGGAGGGGGCGATGATCTCGACGGTGTTCGGCGACTGGTCGGGGTCGGACATCAGGTCGAGCAGGGTCGCCACCGACTCCACCTTGGCGCTTTTCATGTGCAGGGTGTCGAAATCGAACCGCACCCAGGGCAGGGACGCCGCGCAAACGAGCGCCGCCGCCACGGCGGTTCCGACGACGAGCCGCCGGTGGCCGAGGATCACCCCATCGAGCCGCTCCAGGAAGGCGGCCTCGTGCGGCGGGGCGCCGCTCGGCGCGCCCAGCAAGCGGATGAGCGCCGGCAGCACCGTCAGGTTCAGTCCGAGGGCGATGAACATGCCCAGTCCCGCGATCACCCCTAGCTGCGACACGCCCACGTAGGCAGTGGGGGCGAAGGCCAGGAAGCCCGTGGCGATGGCGGTGGCCGCCAGGGTGAGCGAGCGGCCCATGCCGCGTCCGGCTGCGACCAGGGCGTCGCGCAGCGTCAGCCACGCTTCCAGTTCGGCTCGGAAGCGGACGCTCATCTGGATGCCGAAATCGATTCCCAGTCCCACGAACAGGGGGATGAAGGCCACCGAGATGACGTTGAAGCGATGGAAGATCAGAAGGCCGACGGCCGCGGCGCAGACCAGCCCGATCAGGGTGGTGGTCACGATGGCGGCGATCAGCCGCGGCGAGCGCACGGCCATCCACAGCATGATCAGGATGGCCGCCCCGGCCAGGGACCCGATGAGGCCTGCGCGGTCGGCCAGGGTGGCGAATTCCTCGTCCTGCAGCGGAACCGGGCCGGTCAGGCGCACCCGCACGCCATGGGCCGGATCGAAGTGCGCCGCGCGCGCAGCGTGGCGGATGAAGGCCGTCGGCTTCTGGCCCGACAGCAGATTCTTGAAGTCGAGGATGGGGCTGGCCACCACGATCCGCCGCAGCTCCCGGCGATCTACCGGCTTGTCGGAGATCAGCGCGCGCCAGGAGAAGAAGGCCGGCCGGCCGGAGCGCAGGGTGTCGAGGGTTCCCGCCAGGCCGGTGATCGGGCGGTTCAGATCGGTCAAGGCCACTTGGCCCGCGCTCACCCCCTGCACCACCGTGGAGAGGGTTCCGGCCAGCCCGCGGAGGCTGGGGTCGGCCGCGAGCGGGCCCAGGAACGGCTGCGCCTTGACCAACTGGTCCATCTGGTCGCGCACCTGGGCGACGTCCTGGAACAGCAGGCCCTCGCGGGCGAAGTAGGGGCCGCCGTCCGGCCGGTCGACGAAGCGGAACAGGTCCGGCCGGCTCTGCAGGCGGGCGGTCAAGGCCGCCGCGGCCTCTTCGGCCAGCTCCGGCGTGGCGCCGTCGATCACAGCGACGATCTGGTCGCCTTCGATGTGAAACAGCCGGTTGAAGGTCGCCTCGCGCTGGCGCCAGGGCAGTTTCCATGAGATCAGCTGGTCGGTGTCGCTGTTCAGGGAGAAATGCGTCACAGTGAAGATCATGGCGGCGACCGCCAAGGCGAATCCGACCGCGGCGACCACCCCCGCGTGATCGGCGCTGAAGGCGACGAGACGGGCTGCGATCGGCAGTCTGGTCGATGGGGTTTCGGCCGGGGGGTCCAAGGGCTCTCCAAGCCGTCCGGGAGGGGAAGGGGCATTTAGGCAATCGCCGCGCCGGACGCCAGAGCCAGGCTTTGGCGAGTCTGACTCCGGGACGACGGGCGCGTTTACGTTGAACAGGGTCCCCGCGCCGGACTATGGACCCCCTCTGACCGGGAGACCCAGGTGCGCCGAACCATACTTCCCGCCTTGCTGACGATCGCCCTGCTGGCCCCCGTGGCCGGGTGGGCGAGGACGCATGGCGCCGCCGGCGGCACGCCAGGCGATCCGTGGGAAAGGACCAACCGCCGGATCTACGCCTTCAATCAGCGCCTCGACCGCGCCCTGATCGTCCCCATGTCGCGGCTGACAAGCGGCCTCACCCCCGGTCCGCTCGGCAAGGCCATCCACAACTTCGTGGTCAACCTCCACGAGACGGTGGTGATCCTCAACGACCTGCTCCAGGCGAGGCCCGGCCCTGCCGTCCGATCCGCGTTCCGCCTGGTCGTCAACTCCACCATCGGGGGCCTCGGCGCCGTAGACGTGGCCAAGGCCCTGGGCGATCCCGCGCACAAGAACGGCTTCGGCGATACGCTCGGGCGGTGGGGCGCGACGCCCGGGCCCTATCTGGTGGTTCCGGTGTTGGGGCCGTCCACCATCCGCGACCTGTTCGGCTCCGCGGTGGACGACGCCACCGAGCCCCTCATAACGGTGGATTTTCCCTACCGGACCGAGGTCGACATCACGGTGAGCATCGTCGGCGGGCTCAATGAGCGCGCCGAAGTCGGCAAGGAGCTCGACGCCCTGCTCGCCGGGGCGGCCGACCCCTACGCCACCCTGCGCTCCAGCTACCTGCAGGCTCGTGAGGCCGAGATCCGTGGCGAGAAGGCGCTGCCGCCGCTCCCGGACATCGAGGACGGCACGCCGCCGTCCGGAGCGCCGCAAGCGTTCCCGCCCGTCACGGCGGCGCCGGAGTCACCGGCTGGGGCGCCGCCTCCCGCCGCCGCC
>JAQGIW010000214.1 GCA_028290905.1 Caulobacteraceae bacterium
CCCGCGGCCGGCGACGCCCCGTGCCGGCGGGCGCGGCGGGCCCAGGCCGGTCGCCAGAGGGCGAGGATGATCGCCGGCAGGGCGAAGAGCACGCCCAGGGTCGAGGTTGCCAGGCCTCCCAGGATGACGATGGCCATGGGCCCCAGGATCTCGCGTCCCGGCTCGCCGGCCTGCAGCGCAAGCGGCGCCAGGGCGAGGGCCACCATGAGGGTGCTGATCAGCACCGGCGCCAGCCGCTCGCGCGCGGCCAGGGTGACCGTCTCCAGCGACCAGGGCGCCCGCCTGCCGAGCACCCGTTCCTCCAACTCCGCGAACAGCAGGATCGCGCCGCGCATGGAGAGGCCGAAGAGGGCGACGAAGCCGACGACCGCCCCCAGCGACAGCACCCCGCCCATCAGCGCCACGGCCGCCGCGGCCCCGATCAGGGAGAACAGGGTCGAGGCCAGGATCAGCGCCCCGGTGCGCCCGTCGAAGGCGACGGCGAGCACCCCGAAGATGAGGAACAGGGCCAGGACATAGTCGACCAGCAGGCTGTTGCCCGACCCTTCGTCGACCTCTCCGGGCGCGCCGAATTCGAAGAAGGCGCCGGGCGGCGGCGTTACGTGTTGCGCGATCGCCCGGCGCGCACGGCGGGTGAAGCCGGCGAGGTCCCTCGGACTGGCCGTCACGACCTCCCGCCGCAGGCCGGCGTCATGGGCAATCACGGCCCGGTCGTCGGTGAGATAGACATCGGCCACCGCTTTCAGTGGCACGGAAACGCCCGACGCGGACCGCAGCAGCAGATCGCCTACCGCCTCCGGGTCGCGCCGCAGGGATTGCTGGGCGCTCACCGCCAGGTCGACGACCCGGCCGCCCTCGTAGATCTGGGCCACCCGCTCGCCCGCGAAGGCGGCCTGGACGGTGGCGAGGATGTCGGCCGACGAGAGCCCGAACAGCGCCAGCCGCTGGAACTGGATGTCCGCCCGCACCACCGGCGCGCGGGGCGGATTGTCCACGCGCACCTCCCGCGCGTCGGGCAGGGCGCCGATCGCCGCGGCGATGCGGCCGGCGGCGAGGTCCACGGCGTCGAGATCCTGGCCGTAGACGCTGACCTGGAACGGCGCGCCCGGCCGGTCGCCGAGCCGCAGGTTGTCGAAGCGCGAGGTGACGGTGGGGGCGAGGCCCGGGAAGGCGCGCAGCCGGTCCAGGACCCGTCCGGCGATGCGCCTCTGCTCCGCCGAGCCGAGGCCGGGCGCCAGGGCCAGGTCGAAGACGCTGCGCTCGGGCCCCCAGCTGTCGTCGCCTGTGGGGTCGCGGCCGATCCGCTGGCTGATCGACCTGACGCCGGCCAGCGGCGCCACGGCGGCGGCGATCCGCTGGCCGAAGTCCCGCGACACCGCCAGCGAAGAGGAGGGCGGCCCGCTCACCTGGGCGACCAGCTGGCCGTCCGGCACGGTCGGGGTGAGGGCGGCGGGGAAGGTGAGCAGCGCCGCGACCGCCACCGCCGCCAGGACCGCCGACACCGCCATCACCGCGCGCCGCCGGGGGCAGAATCGCGAGAGCCACCGCCCGTGCGCCGCCTTCAGGCGGGTCAGCCCAGGGGAATCCGGGGAGGGGCCCACGTGCCGCAGGAACAGCAGGCAGAGCGCCGGCGTCACCACCACGGCCACCACCAGCGACGCCAGGGAGGCGACGATGACGGCGGCGGCCAGGGGGATCAGCAGCGCCCCCTGCGCGCCCTTCAGGAAAAGGATCGGCGCCAGGGCCACGATGACCGCCAGGGTGGCGTAGATCACCGGGCCGCGCACCTCCAGCGAGGCGGCGCGAACGGCCTCGGCGCGCGACCCCCGCTGCGCCTCGGCGTCCCTCAGGTTGGCGAGGATGTTCTCCATGTCGATCGCCGCGTCGTCGATGACCACCGCCAGCCCGACGGCGAGGCCGCCCAGGGTCATCGCGTTCAGCGTCATCCCCAGCGCCTTGAGGGCCATGGCGGCGGCCAGCAGCGAGAGAGGGATGCTGATCATGGAGATCAGCATGGCCCTCGGGTCTCGCAGGACGACCAGCAGGGCGAGGACGATGAGGCCTGCGCCGATGGCGAGATCCAGGGCGACGCCCTTCAGGGCGGTGGTCGCGAATGTGGCCGGCCGGTCGAGACCGGTCCGGATGGTGACGCCCTGGGCGGCGAGCGCCGGAGCCAGGTCGGCCAGCGCCTTCTCCACGGCGTGGGTGGTGCGCAAGGGGTTGGCCCCATACTGCCGGGCGATATCCACGAGGACGCCGGGCTGGCCGTTGATCAGGGCGTCTCCCGACGCGGGCGCGGGAGCCTCGACCACGTCGGCTACGTCGCCGATGCGCACGGGCGCGACGCCGGAGACCTGGATCTGGCCGGCCGCCACGTCCTCCTTGGTGAGCGCCTGGCCGTGGGGCTCGATCTCGACCCGCTGGGAATCGGTGTCGATGAACCCGGCCCCGGCGACGCCGGTCGCACGCCGCGCGGCATTCAGGATGTCGAGGAAACCCAGGTCGCTGTCGGAGAGATCGGCCGGCCGGGCGCGCACCTCGATGCGCCGGGTCTGGCCGCCGTAGACCGCCACCCGGGCGACGCCCGCGGCGGCCAGCAGCCGCGGGCGGACGGTCCACTGGACCACGTCGCGAAGCGCCATGGGGTCGAGCCTGGCGCTGGTGAAACCGATCTCCAGGACCAGGGCCCGGCGTGGCGTGAGGGGCGCGAGGCGCGGCGGCGAGACGCCGTCCGGCAGGGCGCCGGCGACGCTCGACAGCCGCTCGGCGATCCCCTCGCGCACCCGGTAGGGCTCGGCGCCCGGCGCGAAGCGGATGGTGATGACGGAGAGGCCCTGCACCGATTCCGAATGCACGGCCGCGACCCCCGCCGCGCCGATCAGGAGAGTCTCGATCGGCCGCGTGACCAGGTTCTCCACCTGCTCGGCGACCAGTCCCGGCGCCTCGGTCTGAATGGTGGTCTCGGCGGGGGCGAGCTCGGGCAGGAGATCGAAGGGGATGTCGCGAACCCACAGCGCGCCGCAGACCAGGAACCACAGGCAGGCCCAGGCGATCAGCCGGGGCCTCTCCAGGGACCAGCGGACGACCGCCGCCAGCATGATCAGGAGGCCGCGCCGGAGTCATGCATAGTGTGCTCCGATTCAGCCAGCGAACGTATGCCGTTCGCCGCCATCGGAGCACCGGGCAGGCTCTGCTCCGCGGTGAAGAGCGCCGCCGCCCCCCGGGTCACCACCTCGTCCCCGGGCGAAACGCCCTTGGGGACGAAGAAACCGTCAGCCTGGGGAACCGGGCTCTCGAGCAGCCGCCGCTCGAACACGCCAGGTCCCGCGCGCACATAGACCCAGTCGGATCCCTTGAACCGGATGATCGCGGGGCGGGGAACGAGGACACCGGACTGGGCGGTCCGGGTCTCGATGTGGGCGCTCTGGGTCAGGCCCACCGAGAGCAGGATGGCGCTTGGACCCGTAACCTCGACGATCAGGCCCGAAGACTGCAGGCGCGGCTCTGCCGCCCGCGCCGGCCCGAGGACGACGCCGGCCGCCGAGCCGTCGCCGATGTCGACCTTGACCGCGCGAGCCCCGGCCTGCCCCTCGTCGTTGTGGGTGTCGACGTGCACCAGGGCGATCTTCCCGGCCGCGAGGCCGCGGACCAGCCGCGCGCGCGCGGCGGCGCTCATCCTGGCCACCCCCGGTCCCCACTCCAGTCCGACCCGGCGGCGAAGGATCCCGACCTTCAGGGCGTCGGACCGCGCCTGGGCCACCGCCGCCTCGACGTCCTTCTGCGAGACGCCGCCGTCCGCGGCGTGCAGGGCGCTCGCCCGGGTCGCTTCGGCGCCGGACGCGGCGGCGGCCGCCTCGGCGGTGGCCAGGTCCGTATCCAGCTGAACCAGTGGCTCGGGATCGAGCACCTTGGCGAAGGCGTCGACCTCGGCGGCCCGGTGGGTCAGGGTCATGGTCCGGGTGGCGACGCCCAATTCGCGCTGGACGGCCGGGCTCAGCCGCACGCCGGCCGCGGAGGCGGGGCCGCCCCAGGGCGCCAGGCTCAGGAGGGCGAGGATGAGGGTGAGAAAGGCGGGCGCACCGCGCCGCTGGCGGCTAGTGGTGCAAATCAAACACATGAGTCCAATCCCCGCGGTTCAGAATGCACCACAAGATTCAAAGCCTTGTGGTGCGTTCGGCGCCTCTCGGGGTGGGTTCGAGGCGTCTGATTCGCACCACTAGGCCTTGTCACGCCAGCCCCCTCCCAGCGCCTGGAAAAGGGCGACGGTGTCGGCATAGCGGGCGCCGCGGGCCTGCGACAGCGTGAGGCGGGCCTGGCGGTCGGCCGCTTCGGCGCCCAGAACCGGCAGGATGCCCACCTGGCCGTACTCGAAGGCGTTCCGCGCCAGCCGCAGCGATCGCCCGGCCGCCGTCGCCGCCGCGTCGGCGTGCTTCAGGGCTTCCGCGTCGTCGACGATGGCCTGCAGCACGTCCGCGGTGTTCTGCAGGGCCGTGAGCACGGCGCTGCGATATTGCGCCTTGGACTGGTCGAACGCCGCCTCCGCCGCCCTCTGCCTGTGGCGCAACGCTCCGGCGTCGAACAGAGTCTGGGCCACCCCGCCGCCGACCGACCAGAAGGCGTTGCCGTTGGAGAACAGGGTGTCGATGCGGGTCGAGGCGCCGCCCGGAACGGCTGAGATCAGGAAGCTGGGCAGCCGGGCCGCCGTGGCCACCCCCACCTGGGCCGAGGCGGCGTGCAGATTGGCCTCCGCGGCCCGCACGTCCGGACGCTGGCGCACGAGCTCGGAGGGTAGGCTGACCGGCAGCTCGACCGGCAGCGACAGGTCGTTGATTCTCGGCCGATCCGCGGGCGCCAGGGAGGGCCCACGGCCGAGCAGGGTCGCCAGCAGATCCCGCTGCTGGTCGATCTGCCTCTGCAGCGGCGGCGCCAGCTGCCGCGCCTGCTCCAGCGTGGTCTGAGCGGCCGCCACGTCCGCCGTCGACGCCTCGCCGATCCGCTGCTGGCGCTGGGTCACCTCGAGCGTGCGGCGGTCGGCCTCGATCACCCCCAGGGTCTCGTCCATCTGGCTGTCGAGGCTGGCCAGCTGGATCACCGCGTTGGCGACGTTGACCGTCAGCGTCAGATAGACCGCCTGGGTGAGGAAGCGCTGGTTGTCGGCCTGGGCCGCCGTGGACTCGATCTGGCGGCGAACGCCGCCGAACACGTCCGGGACGTAGGCGATGTCGAACTGGGCGGTATAGAGCCCGTAGCTCTGGGCGTTGTTGGCGAGGAGCGGGGCGATGGTTTCGGAATTGTGAGCCCGCACGGCGTTGGCGGCCAGCTCCACGGTCGGGAACAGGGCGGCGCGCTGGGCCAGGTAGAGTTCGCGGGCCTGCTTCAGCGCCGCCTGGGCCGAGGCGAGATCGGCGTTGGCCTTCAGCGCCTCGTCCTCGAAGGCGTCGAGCCGGGGAGAGCCGAACAGGGTCCACCACCGGCCTTCGACCGGCGCGCCCTGGGCGAACCGTTGCGAGATGTCGCCGCCGCGCGCATCGCCCCGGCCGGCCGAAGCCGTCCGGGCGGGCAGCGGGGTCGGCGTATAGCCCTCGACCGCCGGCGCGGCCGGAGTGTGGAAGTTCGGTCCCACCATGCACCCGGCAAGGCCGCCCGCCGCAGAGACCCACACAAGGGCGCCCGCGAAACGGCCGACGCGCCGGAACGGCATTCTATGATCCACGCGAGTGTTCGATCACGACCTGTCTTCTCGGATCAACAGAATGAGGCGACTGCAAAGCCGGTTTCGGGTTGAACGCGGCGCCGATGAAGACGATCCATGGCGCCCGGGACGAGGACCGAAAGCCGGCGCCCGCGTATCGGGGCTCTCCATCACGCTCCCTCATCCGCCGCCCGCGGCCGTATAATCGCCCTCGACTATGCCCCGATTCGAGGGGCGCACATCGGCGCGCCCAGACCTCTCCGCGCCCCGCGCCCGGCGTTGCGCAAGGGGCGGGTATTTGCAACAAATCGGATGGGCCGGCGTTGAGGCCGGGGGTTCCCACACTGGGGAAGCGATATGCTGCACAGTCGTCTGGAAAGGCTCGTGCGCGTTGGGCATCTCTGGGTTACCTATCCGAATGGCAAGACGGGTCGCTACGGCGATGGAACAGGCCCCAGGACCGTCGTGCATCTTACATATCGTGGGCAACGTCGGCTGATCCTGGGCCCGCAACTCGGGCTCGGCGAATCATACATGGATGGCGACCTCGAGTTGCTGGAGGGCGGCTTCTGGGAGCTGATGGAAATCATCGGCCGCAATCAGGCGGCCCCGCCGTTCGGGACCGGCCCTGTCTGGCGAACCATCTATGCGGTCGAGCGGCTCCTGCATCAGTGGAACGACCGCACCACGGCTCGCCGCAACGTACGGCGCCACTACGACCTCTCCTCGGAGTTCTACGGGCGCTTCCTGGACAAGGACATGCAGTACTCGTGCGCCTATTTCACCGATCCGGGCATGACGCTCGAGGCGGCCCAGGCGACGAAGAAGGCGCACCTGGCGGCCAAACTCGCCCTCTCTCCCGGCCAGAGGGTGCTGGACATCGGCTGCGGCTGGGGAGGCCTCGCCATCGAACTGGCCCGCCAGCACCAGGTCGAGGTCGCGGGGATCACCCTGTCGACTGAACAGGTGGCCTTCGCCAGCGACCGCGCCGAAGCGGCGGGCCTGGCCGACCGCGTGAAGTTCGACCTGACCGACTATCGGGACGTGCAGGGACAGTTCGACCGGATCGTCTCGGTGGGCATGCTCGAACATGTCGGGGCGCCGAACCTGGAGGCCTATTTCGCCCAGGTGAGCCGGCTCCTGGCCGTCGACGGCCTCGCCGTCGTCCACGCCATCGGCAACCGCACCCCGCCCCGCGTCGCCCAGCCTTTCATCCGCAAGCACATCTTCCCCGGCGGCTACATCCCCTCGCTCTCCCAGGTCACCGCGGCGGTGGAGAACGTCGGCCTGTGGATCACCGACATCGAGATCCTCCGCCTGCACTATGCCGAGACCCTTCGGCATTGGCGCCTGCGTTTTCTAAGGGAGCGGGAGGCGATCGCGGCGCTGTACGACGAGCGATTCTGCCGTATGTGGGAGGTCTACCTCTGCCTGAGCGAACTCGCCTTCCGGTACCTGAACTGCATGGTTTTCCAATTGCAACTGGCCAAGCGCGTCGACGCCGCCCCGTTGACCCGCGACTACATCTACAGGCAGGATTTCGACGAAATGAGTCTGCCTCGGCGTGCGTGACATCCGAACTGAGATAGAAGTGCCCGGTCGTCGGACGGCCGCGACCCAACGGGGAGAGTTCGACGTGCCAGGCATTTCCTGCATCGTGTGCGCCTACAACGAGGCCGACCGCATCGAAGAGGTGCTGCGGACCCTCGACGGCCACCCGGCTCTGGCGGAGGTGATCGTCGTCGACGACGGGTCCACCGACGACACCCGGGCCATCGTCGAGGCCCATCCCGCCATCCGCCTGGTGTCCTACGCGGTCAACCAGGGAAAGACCTACGCCATGAGCCGCGGCATCACCGCGGCGGTCGGCGAGCACCTGATGTTCCTGGACGCGGACCTGGCGGGTCTCGGGCCGCGGGAGATCGACCTCCTGGCCGCCCCGATCGCCAGCGGCCGGGCCGACGTCAGCATCAGCCTGCGCAGCAACAGCCTGGGCGTCTACCGCCGCCTGGGGCTGGACTTCGTCTCGGGCGAACGGGTGATTCCGGCGTGGCTCGTGCGCGACCAGGTGGAGACCATGGCCGACCTGCCGCGTTGGGGCGGCGAAACCTTCATCAACCAGCTCGTGATCGCCGCCAACCTGGATATCGAGGTCGTCTATTGGGCAGGGGTGGCCAACACCCGCAAGCACGACAAGGTGGGCGCCTTGCGTGGCCTCGTCGGCGATCTCAGCATGATCAACGATGCGCTCCAGATCCTCTCGCCGCTGGGCCTCCTGCGCCAGAACGTGCGGTTGCTGAGGCTCGTTCGCGGATCGCGTCGGACCACCGCGATGGGCGGATCGGGCTTCGCGCCCTGGCTGCTGGGAACGCCCGCCACGCGCTCTGCCCTGGCGCGCAGCAGGGCCGGCCGCCGCTTGGAGCGGGGCCGCGACTTCAGGCGATAAGCGCCCCGCAGGGGGAACATCGCGTCCGGTCGGGACGTTGATCGGTCAGCCGGCCGAGGTCGGCCGCGACACGATGCCTTGGGATGGACGGGATGGCGCGCGTGCAGAACATCCGCGGCGGGGGGCCAAGCGACGGACCCCATCTCGGGACTGATGAGGCGCGGCAGGCCAGCCGGACTGGATTCATGTGGCGCGTCCTGGCCCTCAGCCTTGTTTTCGGCGTGCTCGTGGTGCTCGGCGCCTGGCTCTGGGCCGAGGCGAGGCATCCTCCCAGGCCACCGGGCGAGGGCGCCCAGGTCCGCGTCGTCGCGCCGCCCCGCGCGGGGCCGCCGCCAGCCAAGGCGCCCCCCGATCAGGTGGTCCGCCCGTCGCCTCAGGGCCATGACACCGGCACGTAATCGATTGCCCGTGATCAATCGCGAGGCGCCGCGTGACAAATCGGTGACGGCGGCGCATTGGCGTGCCGCGCGATGCGCACGGCGGCTTTAGGCTGGCGCTCCGACGCGATTCGAACGGCAAAAGCCGTCGACCCACCACGGGGAACTGCATTGAAACCACACCGCGCCACGCGCGCCCTCTTGGCCAAGGGTGTCTCCAGCCTTGCTCTGGCGCTGGCGGCGACGCTGCCCGGCGCCGCCTGGGCGGCGGACGCCGATCAAGCCGCCGCGCCTTCCGGGACCGGCCCGATCAGGACGGCGCCGACGGAGGTCGGCGAGGTGGTGGTCAACGGCATCCCCTTCCGGGAGACGGTGCTGCCGACGAGGCTGTCCTCGAACTCGGTCTACGGCCTGGACCTCAACGTGATGGACACGCCGCGCAATACGACGCTGCTCTCCACGACCCAGCTCGAGACCCTGAACATCCAGGATCCGCGCGCCTTCTCCTACCTCACCGCCAGCAGCTACAGCGACAGCTCCTTCGGCACCCCGAACATCCCGCGCATTCGCGGCCAGTACGCCGACGTCTTCTACAACGGCATGCGCTTCTCGTTCACCCAGAACGGCTATGGCGCGCCGCCCAACTTCGACGACCTGGACACCATCAGCATCACCAAGGGCCCGGCCAGCGTCGTCGACGGCCCGGGACCCGGCGCGGGCGGCCAGGCGGACTTCATCACCAAGCGGCCCAGTCTCACCCACTGGGTGGAGTCCGCCTCGGCCTCCTTCGATACGGTGAGCAACCGCCGCTGGACGCTGGACGTCGGCGGCCCGATCATTCCCGACGTACTGGGCTTGCGGATCAGCTATTCCGGCGAATACAGCGACAGCTATTTCTACAAGCATTACCTGCACAAGAACGCCGTCTATGGCGCCCTGCGCTGGACGCCCAACAACCAGTACCAGCTCGATTTCAACTTCGAGGTCAATTCCCAGCAGTATATCGAGAACGTCGGCGTCAACCGGGTCAATCAGAACCTGATCGACAACAATCAGTACCTGCAGGGCGCGCCGTCGGGCGAGCTGTTCTCCACTCTGATCGGCTTCGGCTTCCCGCTGCAGGTCGGCTCGCCCGGCAACCCCTATTCGCCGGTCACGCCGATCCTGACCGAGGTCACGCTTGCCGGAACCAGGCCGCTTGATCCGCGCATCACGATCGACCAGGCGCCCGGCGTGTTCTCCCAGGCCCTGTCGTTCAATCTGCAGCTGATCCAGTCCTATCGCCTGAGCCCCGACACCACGATCGAGGACAACGCCTTCTTCGCCTACCAGGACAGCGAGAACCGGGAACCCTACTATTACGCCGACGCCTCCCTGGGATCGTGGTCGTTCGAGAACCGGGCCGACATCAAGACCCATTTCACGTTCTCGCTCCTGGGACTGGACATCAAGAACGAGATGATCGCCGGGGCGACCTTCCGTTTCGCCCACGTCAACTACATCAGCGACTTCAGCGCCGAGACGCCCGGCGTCTTCGACCTGACCGGCGCCCCGAACCTGTGGGTCTGGGACAACGCCGTCCAGATCGCCTTCGCCGACGCCTTCCCCTACCAGACCTCGTTCGGCCACCAGCAACTCGGAGTTCCCGGGCGAGACAGCGTCAGCCTTGGCAACGACGGCGTCTCCGACCTCTTCGACACCGGCTTCTTCTTCCAGCACCGCATGGAGGTCACGCCGCAGTTCAGCGTGCTCTACGGCGGACGGATCGATCTGGTGCAGGACCACTCCTTCGACCCCCTCGGCGGGCCGGTGTGCGGAAACTG
The DNA here is from genome assembly GCA_028290905.1 of Caulobacteraceae bacterium. Lineage (GTDB taxonomy): Bacteria > Pseudomonadota > Alphaproteobacteria > Caulobacterales > Caulobacteraceae > Acaudatibacter. Next base: position 10,339 of record JAQGIW010000214.1, read on the forward strand.
CTTCACCCACGTCTACAATCAGCCCAACGTCCCCCTGCCGCAGAGCCACACCACCGGCGTCTATGGCCTGGGCAACGGCAACCTCAGCCTCGTCTATCGGCCCAAGCCCTGGGTGAGCGGCTACATCACCTTCGACTTCACCCAGAGCGAGAATTCCAACGGCGGGGAGGGCGGGATCAACGCCTTCCTGCAGGTTCCCGACCACGTACTGCTGCGCTCGGACAGCTACCTCTACGAGGCCGGGCTGAAGTTCAACCTGCTGAACAACAAGCTGTTTGTCGGCCTGGCCGGTTTCGACCAGAAGCGCGACCTGCCCACCGGCGCCGGCGGCAACCAGTTCTCCCACGCCAACATCCGCGGCGTGGAGGTCGAGGCCAACTACCAGCCCACCCGCAACCTGTTCGCCACCGCCGGCTACTCCTACATCGTCACGACGCTGAACAAGCCGGCCGGCTTCTACAACTATCCCGCCGAACCGGGGCTCAACGTGGATGGCGCGGGCCTCTTCACTGTCTTCACGCCGGGGCAGAAGTTCAACGACCCCGGCGTCCCCCAGCACGTCTTCAACTTCCTGGGCAACTACAAGTTCGACAACGGGATCGGCTTCCGCTTCGGGGTGCAGGTCACAGGGCCCATCGAGACCACCACCTCGGGCTTCATCGACGTCAATGCCTCGAACCTGGGCGGATTCCTGGGCCAGCCGCTCGTCCCGCAAAGCATCTCCAGCACCGCCAACGCCAACGGTATCGCCTACTACCACTCGCCGGTCATCCCTTGGCAGTACACGATGAACGCTTCGGTGTTCTACCAGTGGAGTCACTACACGCTGACCTTCTCGGTCTACAACTTCACCGACCAGATCAACTGGGAATCGGCGCCGGCCTTCTACGGCAACGACTTCCTGGTCCGCAGCGACCCGCGCACCTTCGAGATCCGCCTTCAGGCAAAGTTCTGAACGATGGCTCCCTCCCCACTTCGGGGAGGGAGGCTCTCATGTGAAGATCGAAGCGCCGGCGGCGCCTGGGGCGGCCGGCGCGCGCACGGCGGCTTTGAAGTCGTAGCCAAGGGCCGGGTCGTCGACGCAGTCGGGCCACTGGTCGGTGGCGAGCCAGTATTGGCACAGCTCCAGCCGCCGGCAGAACGCGATGAAACGGCGGTCGCGGCGCATGGCGGACCAGATCGGATCGAACCAGACCGGTCCAACGTCGGCGCCGCCGAACTGTCCTCCGGGCTCGAAGAGGTGGTCGAGCGAGACCCTCTCGAGGATGTCGTAGCACGCGTCGACGGCGCCCCGGACGCTCAGCCAGCCCAGATCGCGCAGCGGCGCCCGACCGTGCGCGCCGATCCGCTCGCGCAGTTCGGCGAGCTTCGCCTGCGTGTCGGCCGCCGTCCAGCGCCGGCGCCGGCGGCTCTCTTCCAGCAGGCTCTCGATGGCGGCGTCGTAGGCGCGCGTGGCTTCGCCGCTCCGGGCGATCCGATCGACCCGCGCCCAGTCCTCGAAATCGATGGCGTGGCTGATGGCGAAGGTCTTGAGGATGCCGTTGGAGGGCCACCTGAGCCGATGGCGATCGAAGGCGGCGTTCGATTCCTCGCGTCGCCCCGCCTTGGCCAGGAGCGAGGCGTGATTGGCGGCGGTCAAGGGCGTCAGGGGGTCCAGGGCGTAGGCCTCGGCGGCATACTGGCAGGCCAGGCGATTGCGTCCGACGGCGTGCAGCCGGGTGCTCAGGGCGAGCAGCAGGCGGGCGTCGTTCGGGGCGGCGGCCAGGGCCTCGGTCAGGCGGCTCTCGGCCTCGCGATAGGCGCCGCAGAGCGGATAGAAGAGGGCGTCCTGCAGGGCCTCGAATCCCTTGATCTCCGGATCGAGCGCCCGCGCCGTGGCCGAGGTCCGGGTCACCCGCTCCTGGAGTTCGCGGAAAGATGGCGAGCCGGCTCCCCATACCGCCTCGACCGCGTAGGTCAGGGCCAGGGCGCTCCAGGCGTCCGCGAAGTCGGGGGCGCGCCTGACGACCTCCTCGAGGAGCTTGGCGTCGAAGTATAGACGCCTGGGCGAGCGCTGGCGCGCGCGGAACCAGAGATCGAGGGTCTCAGGATCCAGTGGCGCGCTGCGCGGCCCCGGCGCGAAGGCGGCCTGCATGGCGGCGGCCACCGATTCGGCGATCTCGTCCTGCAGCACGAACACGTCGGTCAGGTTGCGGTCGAAGCTGCACGCCCACGCGACCGTATGGCTCAGGCACTCCGTCAAATGGGCCGAGACCCGCACGTGCTCGCCGCTGCGACGCACCGAACCGTCGAGAACGTGCGTCGCTCCCAGTTGCGCCCGCACTCTCGGCGAGGCCTTCTCGGCGCCGCGCAGGGCGAAGCTCGATCCCCGCCCGACCACCTTCAGATCCGTGGCGCGCGTCAGGCGGGTCAGGATCTCCTCGGACAGGCCCTCGGAAAAGAAGTCCATGTCGCGGTCGGGAGAGAGGTTGTCGAAGGCCATCACCGCGAGAAGCTGGTCGAAGCTCGGCGGGGAGAGCGGATCGGGCGGCGACGGGCGCGAAGGGGCCTCCGCCGGCCTGGTCGCCGGCGCGGACCCCGCCAGCGCCTCCCGGGCCGCCGGCCCGGGCGATACGCCGAACTCGCGCTTCAACTCGGTCTCCAGCGCGTGGAAACGGCGGTGGGCCGCCGCCGTCGCACCCAGGGTGACATCCGCCCGGATGGCCAGTGACGCGACGGCCTCGTCGAGCGGATCGCGGCGAAGGTAGGCGTCGGCGAGGTCGCGGACCCTGGCCCAGGATCCCGCCGCCTGCAGCCGCGACAGGTGAGCCATCACTCCGGCGGCGATCGCCTGGTCGAGGCGCACGCGCGTCTGGTCGAGCCAGTCGCGGTACAGGCCGCCGAACTCGAGGTCTTCCAGAAGCAGGGTCGCGCCGAGGGCGTCGAGAAGGGCGCGCGCCGGCTCGGGGTCGACATCGGCGAGCGCCCGTTCCAGTTCGGCCACATCGCAGTCATGGCGGCCGCGGATGAGCGCGACATGGGTCCGCTCGATCGACAACAGATCGAGACCCGCCGCCGTCGTGACGACTTTCAGTTCGACGAGGCATTGGCGCAGGCTGGCCCGCGCCTGGGACTCCCCGCGGTCGCTCCACAGCAGGCCGCACAGGCGTTCGCGGGTGGCGGCGTTCTCAGGCGTCAGGGCCAGGTAGGCGAGGATGGCGCGGGCGCGGCGGCTGACGATGGAAACCGGCTCGCCGCGGGCCCCCGTCAGCCGGAATTCTCCGACCAGACGCAGTCGCGCGGTGAGGTAAGAAGGTTCGGCGTCGGCCACCCGCAGTCATGCCCCTAACAGGTCGCGCGCCGCGGAGGCAGGCTCGGCGATCCGGCGGCGCACTCTAATTTGACGTCGGGCGCGGGGAAAGGGGTGTGCGGAGCCTGACGATTCCGCAAGGAAATCAGTCAGGCTCCGATCCAGGGTTCGGCGGAGGTCGCCGGATTACCGGCCGGAGGTGACCGCGACGTTCATCGGCCGCGACTGCCCGCCATTCGCCGCCACCCTGGCGCTGTCGAGCTGGCCGAGCGCCCGGTCGGTGACCGAGGTCATGCAGCTCTCGTAGGCGCGCGACGCGCCGAACATCCACTTGTCGGGCTGGGAGCCGCAGATCTGGCGCGCCGCCTGGGTGATGCGGACGACCATGATCTTATGGCCGGCGTCGCTGTTCAGATCGATCCCCTCGTACGAGACCTTCACGGAGACGTCGTCGGCGGAGGGCGTGGCGGCCGAGGCGGAGGAAGCGCCGGCGGCGAAGCCGATGGCGGCGATGGCGCCGAGGGCGGTGATGGTGGTCTTGATGGACATAGTCTGCTCCCGTCTTATTGGTTCTGCCGGTCCGGGCGGTGGTTCGGGATGAACTTTCGTCCGGCTGGCGAGGAAACCAATGAGCCTGTGGCCGTCAGCGGAAGTCGGGAACAGCCGTGAGCCGATCGTGAATTGATGGCTAATCGGTGAAATTCACCGAAAAGGCGGCTCGTCGAAGCTGCGCAGCTTGCGGGAGTGCAGTCGCGGGCCTTCCTGGCGCAGAAGGTCCATGGTGGCGATGCCGATGCGCAGGTGCTGCGAGATCGCCCGCTCATAGAAGGCGTTGGCCTGGCCGGGCAGCTTGATCTCGCCGTGCAACGGCTTGTCCGAGACGCACAGCAAGGCGCCATAAGGGGTGCGGAAGCGGTAGCCCTGGGCGGCGATGGTGCCGCTTTCCATGTCGATGCCCACGGCGCGGGACTGGTTGAAGCGCAGCGCGCTGTGGCTGTAGCGCAGCTCCCAGTTGCGGTTGTCGGTGGTGACGATGGTGCCGGTGCGCAGGCGCTTCTTTAAGCTGTCGCCGCTTTCGCCGGTGACCTGCTCGGCGGCGCGCTGCAGGGCGATCTGCACCTCGGCGATGGCGGGGACGGGGATCTCCGGCGGCAGGACATCGTCGAGCACGTGGTCGTCGCGCAGATAGGCGTGGGCCAGCACATAGTCGCCGATCGTCTGAGTGGAGCGCAGCCCGCCGCAGTGGCCGATCATCAGCCAGGCCTCAGGCCGCATGACCGCCAGGTGGTCGGTGATGGTCTTGGCGTTGGAGGGGCCGACGCCGATGTTGATCAGCGACACCCCCCGCCGCCCGGGCGCGATCAGGTGGTAGCCGGGCATCTGGTGCTTGCGCCAGGCCGAGGCGGCCACCGCGTCCGAGACGTTCAGGGTGTCCCTGGTGATCACCGCCCCGCCGGCGCAGACGAGGGCCTGGTACGGCGTTCCCGGCCGGCGCAGCTCCTCGGCGCCCCAGCGCACGAACTCGTCCACATAGCGGTGGTAGTTGGTGAACAGCACATAGGACTGGACGTGGTCGGCCGCCGTCCCCGTGTAGTGGGTGAGCCTCGCCAGGGAGAAGTCGGTGCGTGGGCCGTCGAACAGGGCCAGCGGCCGTTCGCCCCGATCCGGCGCCCAGAAGCCGTCGGCGATCTCATCGCCGATCGAGGCCAGTTCGGTGGCCGGGAAATGGTGGCCGATCTCGGCGGCCGTCAGGTCGGCGACGTCGAGATCGATGGAGCCGTCGAGGACATAGGGAAAGGGGATGTCCTGGCCGGAGGGCGACACCTCGGCCTCGATCTCGAAATCGCCCAGCAACAGGGAAAGCTGTTCGGTCAGGTAGTCGCGGAACAGGTCCGGCCGGGTGATGGTGGTCACATAGACCCCTCCCTGGCTGAAGCGGGCGAAGGCGCGCGGCAGGCGCGGCGCCGGCCCCTTGGCGACATAGGTCAGGCGCAGCGCCGGGTAGGCGTAGGCGCCGGCGGCGCGCGCGGCCGGATCGGGCGGGGCGCGGGTGGCGAGGAAGGCCTTGAGGTCCGCCCTCAGGGCAGCGACGTTCTTGCGGTACAGGGTCTCCAGGCGCCCCACGATCGCGCCGGCGTTGGTCTCGCTCATCAGCCCTTGTAGCGCCGCCCGTTCCTGACGTCACGGCGACGTGGCCAGCTTCATGGTCAGAGTCTCTCGCCTTCGGTGAACGCCTCCACCGCAGCGACATGGCGGGTGATTTCGGCCGCGGGCAGGAACGAACCCAGGAAGCTGTTGCGCGCCAGGGTGACCAGATCCTCCCGGCTGAGCAGGGGCGCGACCGCGCGGTAGTTGTCCGCGACGTAGCCGCCGAAATAGGCGGGGTCGTCGGAATTGACCGTGGCGCGGAGGCCGAGCTTCAGCATCCGGCCTATGGGGTGGTCGGCGATCGCATCCACGACGCACAGCCGCAGGTTGGAGAGCGGACAGACCGTCAGGGTCATGGCCTCGCGGGCGAGGCGGTCGACGAGGGCGGGGTCCTCCAGGGCGCGGTTGCCGTGGTCCACTCGATCGATGTGCAGCAGGTCCAGGGCCTGGCGGACGTAGTCGGGCGGACCCTCCTCGCCGGCGTGGGCGACCCGCCTCAGACCCCTCTCCCCGGCGGCGGCGAACACGCGGACGAACTTCTCCGGCGGATGGCCGACCTCGGAGGAATCCAGCCCCACGCCGGCGATCCGGTCCAGCCACGGCTCGGCCGCGCGCAGCGCAGCGAAGGCGTCCTCCTCGCTGAGGTGGCGCAGGAAACACAGGATCAGCCTCGCGGTCAGGCCATGCCGCTCCCGCGCCGCCGCCAGGCCGGCCAGCAGGCCCTCGGCGACCACCGAAAACGGAATGCCCCGGGCCGTATGAGTCTGGGGATCGAAGAAGACCTCGGCGTGGACCACCCCGTCGGCGGCGGCGCGCGCGGCGTAGGCCAGGGCGAGGTCGCGGAAATCCTCGTCGGTCCGCAGCACCTCGGCCCCCTGGTAATAGAGGTCGAGGAAGTCCTGCAGGCGCGTGAAGCTGTAGGCCGCCCGCAGCGCCTCGACGCTCGCGAACGGCAGGGCCACGCCGTTCCGCCGCGCCAGGGCGAACATCATCTCCGGCTCGAGGCTGCCCTCGATATGGATGTGCAGCTCGGCCTTCGGCAGGCCGACGATGAACGCGTCGAGATCCATGAAGAGAGTCTTTTATCCGCAGATGACGCAGATGTCGCAGATAGGGCGATGGCCCCCCTCCGCTGTCTGCGTCCATCTGTGTCATCTGCGGATAAAACATACTTTGGCCCCGCGGCCGGATGGCGCCGCGAGAGAGGTCGGCTAAGCATGGCCTCATGCTGGAACGAGTCTTCGCCCTGCGGGCGCACGGGACGACGGTGCGGACCGAGGTGTTCGCCGGGTTCACCACCTTCCTGACCATGGCCTACATCGTCGTCGTCAACCCGGCGATCCTCGGCGAGGCGGGGATGCCTGTGGCCGGGGTTGCGGCCGCCACCTGCCTGGCCGCGGCCTTCGGCTCGATCCTGATGGGCCTGCTCTCCAACACGCCCCTGGCGCTCGCCCCCGGCATGGGGATGAACGCCTACTTCACCTACACGGTGGTCAAGGGCCTCGGCGTTCCCTGGGAGACGGCGCTAGGCTGCGTGTTCCTCTCCGGCGCCGCCTTCCTGGTCCTCACCCTGGTGGGGGCCCGGCGGATGATCGTCGACGCCATCCCGCGCTCGCTGTTCTCGGCGGTGGCCGGCGGGGTCGGGCTCTTCATCGCCTTCATCGGCCTGAAGAACGCCGGCGTCATCGTCTCCAACCCCGCCACCTCGGTGGGCCTGGGCGATTTGACCACCCCCACGGCGGCCCTCTCGCTCGCCGGCCTCCTGCTGATCACCGCCCTGCAGGCGTGGAAGGTCAAGGGCGCCATCCTTATCGGCATCCTCGCCGTCGCCGCCGCCGGCTGGGCGCTCGGCCTCGCCCATCTGGCGCCGGGGGCCTACAGCCTGGCCGCCCTGTCGGCCACGGCGTTCAAGCTGGACATTCCCGCGGCCCTGAACCTCAAGGGGAACCTCGGCGTCACCCTGGCCGAGATCGTCTTCGTCTTCCTGTTCGTCGACCTCTTCGACAACGTCGGCACCCTGGTGGCGGTGACCAAGAAGGCCGGACTGGTGGCCAAGGACGGCTCCATCCCGCGCCTCAATCGCATCCTGCTGGCCGATTCGGCCGCCGCCATGGTCGGCGCGGTGGCGGGGGTGAGCACCGTGACCAGCTACATCGAGAGCGCCGCAGGGGTGGCGGAGGGTGGACGCACGGGGCTCACCAGCGTGGTGGTGGGGATCCTCTTCCTCGTCGCCCTGGTGTTCGCGCCCCTGGTCCAGGCGATCCCGACGGCCGCCACCGCGCCCGCCCTGATCCTGGTCGGGGCCCTGATGATCGGCGCCCTCACCGAGGTCGACTGGGCGGACCCGGGGGTCGCGGTCCCGGCTTTCCTGACCGTGATCACTATCCCGCTCACCTATTCCATCGCCAACGGCCTGGCCTTCGGCCTCACCAGCTACGCAGCGCTCACGCTGCTGCGTGGCCGGGCGCGGGCCAAGGACTGGCTGCTGTTCCTGCTGGCCGGGCTGTTCGTCGCCCGGTTCATCTATCTGGCCAAGGGATAGGCTTCGTCGATCAATTCCATCAGGGGTTGATGGTGAGCCTTTTCAATTTCACCACCAAGCTCACCAAGAACACCAGGGTGCTCCGCTGAAATCGCTCCGTCCTGCCAGCTCTCCTCGACATCGTTTTTTGCGCTTCGCGCGCGACAATAGTCCAAGGAATGCCGAAGCCGGGCGATGTCGGACCGGACCCTTGGTGTTCTTGGTGAACTTGGTGGTTCAATTCAAAGGCAGGGCAGAGCCGGGGGTTCGAGTTTGTCGATGAAAGAAAGCGTCCGCCGGCGCGGGGTCCCGGTAAGGTGGGCGACGGCGGCGCTGGCGGCGCTGTGCACGCTGATCGCCGTCCCCGCCGGGGCAGCCGGCCGGGCGGCGAAGCCGATCGAGGTCAGGGTCGTGGTGATCACCACCTGGGAGGTGATCCGCGACGGCAAGGACCTGCGCGGCGAGCTCTACGCCTGGCGGACGAAATGGCCGCTGACCACCGAGCTGCCGTTCCCCGCCGGCGTCCATCCTCTGCTCTATGATCCGAAGCGCCATGTGCTGGCGATCCTCACCGGCATGGCGACCGCGCGCGCGTCGGCCTCGATCATGGCCCTGGGCCTCGATCCGCGATTCGACCTCAGCCGCGCCTACTGGGTCCTCGCCGGCACGGCGGGGGTCGATCCCAAGGTCGCCTCGGCCGGTTCGGCGGCGTGGGAGCGCTATGTGGTGGACGGGGATCTCGGCCAGGAGGTCGACGGCCGCGACATTCCCCCGGACTGGTCGACCGGCATCCTGCCCAACGCCCGCACGACCCCCTTCGCCGAGCCCCCGCCGCCGGCCCGGAGCGACGACGGCGCCAACGCCTACGCCCTCAACCCGGCCCTGGTCGGCTGGGCCTATGCGATGACCCGCGGCATCAAGCTGCCCGACGACGCCGCGCTGGCGCGGGCGCGCGCGCCCTACGCCGGACCAGGCGCGGCGCCGCCGTTCGTCCTGGAGAGCGACGGCCTGATGTCGTCGCGCTTCTGGTACGGGCCGCACATGACGGACTGGGCCGAGCGCTGGGTGCCCTACTGGACCGGGGGCAAGGGTGTCTTCGCCATGTCGGCCGAGGAGGACACCGGCGTCATGCAGGCCCTGACCTTCCTCAGCGGGGCCGGTCGGGCGCGGCTCGATCGCGTGCTGATGCTGCGGGCCGGCAGCGACTATGTGGTCGCCCCACCCGGCATGAGCGCGGCCGAGCAGATCGCCCGGCAGGCCAAGGAGGGCCTTCCCGCCAATCGCCAGGCCCTGGAAGCGCTCTACGCCGTCGCCTCGCCCGTGGTGCGGGCCCTCGCCGACGGCTGGGCCCGTACCCGCGACACCACGCCGGCCGCCGCCCAATAGAACCGCCGCGAAACGAACCTATATGGGCTTCAGACGTTGGTGCGGATTGGCGCCACGCCCGCGAAGTGACGGCGACGCTGTCGACAACATGGGGAGTTGATCAGCCGTGGCCAGCAACGATCCGCGCCAGTGGATGTGGGACGAGGCCCTGGACGCGCTCGCCCGGGCCGAGCGCCTGCATCGCCAGCTCTTCCAGGCTCCCGTCGGCCAGGCCCGCCGCCCGCGGTGGGAGCCGCCGATCGACGTCCTGGAAACCGATCAGGAGGTGGTGGTCATCGCCGCCCTGCCGGGGGTTCCGGAAGAAACCCTCAGGGTGGGGATCGACGGCGCCGCGCTGGTGCTGGCGGGTGAGCGGCCGCCGCCCAAGGAGCTGCACACCGCCGTCATCCATCGCCTGGAACTGCCCCAGGGACAGTTCGAGCGCCGGATACCCTTGCCACCCGGACGCTACGGCGAGGTCCGCCATCGCACCGAATGCGGCTGCCTTATCATCCGTCTACGGAAGGTCCGGTGAAATGAGCGCCGACACGGCCGATCCCCAGCAGGTGGAACCGGCGAACCCCACCGCCGCTCCGTCGCCGCCCTCGGACGCCTTTATCGTCGTTCCGGTGCGCAACATGGTGTTGTTCCCCGAGCTGGTCACGCCGATCACCATCGGCCGGCCGACCTCGATCGCCGCCGCCCAGCAAGCCGTGCGCGACCAGCGGCAGATCGTCGTCGCCCTGCAGCGCGACCCGGAGAAGACCGAGGTCGGGCCGGGGGACCTCCACCCCATGGGCGTGGTGGCGAACATACTGCGTTACATCACGGCTTCGGAGACCGAACACCACGTCGTCTGCCAGGGCGTGCAGCGATTCCGCATCGGCGAATACGTGCCGGGTTGGCCCTTCCCGGTGGTGCGCGGCCTGCACATTCCCGAACCCGCCGACGCGGGGACCGAGGTGGAAGCCCGTTTCCTCAACCTCAAGCAGCAGGTGCTGGAGATCCTCGACCTGATCCCGCAGGTCCCGCCGGGCCTTCGCGAAATGGTGGCGGCGATCAACCGCGCGGGCGTGCTGGCCGACGTCGCCGCCGCCTACATGGACATCACCCCGGCTGAAAAGCAGGAGATCCTGGAGACGGTCGACTTGGTCCCGCGCCTCGACGCCATCGCGCGGCTGGTCGGCCACCGGCTGGAGGTCCTGCGCCTGTCGAAGGAGATCGGCGCCCAGACCCAGGCCACCCTCAGCGAGCGCCAGCGCCAGGCGGTGCTGCGCGAACAGCTGGCCGTCATCCAGAAGGAGCTGGGCGAGGACGGAGGACAGGCAGAGATCGCCGAACTGGCCGAGGCCATCGACAAGGCGGGGATGCCCGAGGAGGTCGCCAACCAGGCGCGCAAGGAGCTGGCCCGGCTGCGCCGCATGCCCGACGCCTCGGCCGAGTACGGCATGATCCGCGGCTACCTCGACTGGCTGATCGAGCTGCCCTGGGCCGCGCCGCCGCCGCCCGACATCGACATCGCCGAGTCCCGGCGCATCCTGGACGAGGACCATTTCGGCCTGGAGAAGATCAAGACCCGCATCCTCGAATTCCTGGCGGTGCGCAAGCTGGCGCCGGAGGGCAAGGCGCCCATCCTGTGCTTCGTCGGGCCGCCGGGGGTGGGCAAGACCTCGCTCGGCCAGTCCATCGCCCGGGCGATGAAGCGCAAGTTCGTCCGCGTCAGCCTGGGCGGCGTCCATGACGAGGCGGAGATCCGCGGCCACCGGCGCACCTATGTCGGCGCGCTGCCCGGCAACATCATCCAGGCGATCCGCAAGGCCGGCGCCCGCGACTGCGTGATGATGCTGGACGAGATCGACAAGCTCGGGGCCGGCATCCAGGGCGACCCCTCCGCCGCCATGCTCGAGGTGCTCGATCCCGAACAGAATTCGACCTTCCGCGACAACTATCTGGCGGTGCCCTTCGACCTGTCGCGCGTCGTCTTCATCGCCACCGCCAACATGCTGGATTCGATCCCCCCGCCGCTGCGCGACCGTATGGAGATCATTTCCCTGGCCGGCTACACGGCCGGCGAAAAGCTGCAGATCGCCCGCCGCTTCCTGCTGCGCCGTCAGCTCGAGGCCAACGGGCTGCGCCCCGACCAGGCCGCGATCAGCGACGAGGCGCTGATGGTGATCATCGAGGCCTACACCCGCGAGGCGGGGGTGCGCTCGCTGGAGCGCGAGATCGGACGCGCCCTGCGCCACGCCGCCATGGAGATCGCCGAGGGCCAGGCGACCCATGTGGCCTTCGACGCCGCCGACATCCCGGCCGTGCTGGGTCCGCCCCGCTTCGAGCGCGACGTCGCCATGCGCACGTCGGTGCCCGGCGTCGCCACCGGCCTCGCCTGGACGCCGGTCGGCGGCGACATCCTGTTCATCGAAGCGGCCAAGACCCCCGGTAACGGCCGCCTGATCCTCACGGGCCAGCTCGGCGAGGTGATGAAGGAGAGCGCCCAGGCGGCGTTGAGCCTGGTGAAGGGCCACGCCGCGCCGCTCGATATCGCCGACACCGACTTCAACAGGATCGACATCCACGTCCATGTGCCCGCCGGGGCCACGCCCAAGGACGGCCCGAGCGCCGGCGTCGCCATGTTCATGGCCCTGGCCTCCCTGCTGACCGGCCGCACCATCCGCAGCGACACCGCCATGACCGGCGAGATCAGCCTGCGCGGGCTCGTCCTGCCGGTCGGGGGCATCAAGGAGAAGGTGGTCGCCGCCGCCGCCGCCGGCGTCACCCGGGTGATGCTGCCGGCCCGCAACCGCCGCGACTACGACGACGTCCCAGAGGAAGCCCGCAAGCAGCTCGAGTTCGTCTGGATCGAGCGCGTCGAGGAAGCCGTCGCCGCCGCCCTCAACCCCCCGCCCATGGCCGACGAACCCGCCCTGACGGCGTTCACCGGGCCGCTGGACCAGTAGGCGGGGCGTACCCTCGGGGTCTGTCAGCCCGCTCTTGTCCGCGTTCGGGTTGCCCGGGCGGCGCCAATTGGGGCGGAGCGTCGAGAGTCGGGACGTTCCATCGCCGATTTGTATTTCTAGACGCGTGTGGGGGTTGCAATCTGGCCCAGATGGTGTCTGAATGTTGGCGCTGGGCGTGCCGGTGCGCTGGGAAAGGGGCCTAAAATGCATAAGATGTCGAAATTACTCGCTAGTGCGACAATCGCTCTGGCGGCGCTGGTCGCGGCCTCAAGCGCGAGCGCCCTCGTCAACGGCAATATCCTCATCACGGTCGATGAGAATGGCCACGGAACCATCAACGGGTTCTTTGGGCCGCAGCCGCTTCCTTCAGCGCTTCAGAACGACCCGGGCCCCGGCGGCCTGAACAACGTCCTGACCTATGACATGCTGAACCCGCCCGGCCTGGTGGCGGGCGACGTGCTGTTGCAGGACGGCCCCGGCGGCCCAATCTTGGATGTGCTGCGGTTCAACCCCCAAGAGGTCGGCCCCGCCGGCGGCACGGGGAGCCTGCTGTTCTACTCCGACAACATCGACGGCTTCGACTCTCTCGGCGACACAGCCGGGCCGCCCGGGCTTTTGTACGCTAACAACATCACGATCCCGGAGGTCGGCGCCGAAGGGTTCAACGGCGCGATCTACACGCCGGTGGCCGGCCAGCCTGGATTCGTCGCCGGCGCCGGCGCGCCGGTCGAATACGTCTTCATCAGCGACTCCGTGCCCGAGCCTGCGGCCTGGGCCCTGCTGCTCCTGGGCGTCGGCGCGGTGGGCGCGGCGCGGCGGTCGCAACGCAAGACGGTCCTCGCCTAGCCTCGTCGGCGGGTTCGAAAGAACGGCAGGCCCCGCGTCCAGGCGCGGGGCCTTGTCGTTGCGCCCGCCACCCATTGCGACCTTCCCAAGGTCCGCTTTCAGGGCGCCAGCGATGACGGGGCTCAGCCCTGCGAGCGTCTCGGCCTGGGATGTGGCCGACCCCGAGGCCTTCCTCAGCCGCGAGATGGCGCGCCTGTTCCACCATGGCGTTCCCGAGCCGATCATCACCTGCCATCGCCTCAAGGTGCGGCGGTTCAGCGGGTTTATGCAGACCCGGCGGCGGTGCAGTCACAACGTTCGAGGGTGACCCGAAGAGGGTCGCCACGGTCAAGCACGAGGCGACTTTCGACGTAGAGGCGACGACCGGCAGATCGGAGTGTGGTTCCGTCCGCGGTTGAGCCGGGCGAGCCCCTGATCGCCTTCGCCGCGTCGCAGAAGCGGCTGATCGCTCGCCCCTACTCCGCCGCCACCGGCGCAGGCGCCGCTTGGTCCTGCGGTCTCGGCTGGGTGCGCCAGGCGGGGAGCTGGGTCTTCACCGTCTCCACGGCCCTTTCCCAGAAGGCGGGATTGGCGGCCAGGAACTTGATGTTGAAGTGATCGGCGTTGCGGAACTCCAGCACTTCGACACCCTCGGGCCCCGGCACATAGGTGTAGGCCATGTCGGCGGGAACGAAGAAGCCGTCGCCCGCGCCCAGGGTCTCCGAGCCCAGGTGCAGGGAGCCGGCGATGATGTAGTAGAGGCAGTCGGCGTCGTGCGAGTGGCGAGGCAGGGGGAAGGCGCTCCTGAACCAGGCGTAGGTCAGGCTGAACCCTGGCGTGGAGAAAAGCAGCTTGACCGTCTGGCCCTCGTCGATCCCGGCCTCGCCCAGGGCGCCGAAGGTCGCCTCCAACTGCGGGGTGACACCCACCGTATCCATGACGTCGATCTCGGCGAAGGTCGGCGCGGTCGCACCGCGGTAGATGGCGAACTTGCCGGGCGTTTTGGCTTCGGGGATGGGGGCGGTCATTGGCCTGACTCCAGGAGCGAGGGGGGCGGGGTCGTCCATGGGACGGGCGAGGCGCCGTAGACGAGACCCAGCCCGTCGGCCTTGTACCCTAAAAGGACCAGCATGTCCTCGGATGCGAAGGTGCGGATGGCGGGATCCAGGGAGAGGAACCAGTTCTCCTGGGCGCGGTAGATGGGCTTGGTGTACCAGGCGAAAACCCCCGCCCGGCGTTGGTCCTGCGTGCGGTTGAAGCCGGTCTTGTGCCAGACGCGGCTCTCGAAGACGACGATCGAGCCGGCGGGCGCCTCCAGCGGCACGGTGGCGACCTCGCCCTCGTCCGGCCGCGGCGCGCGGTTGAGCTTGTGGCTGCCGGGGACGATGCGGGTCGCGCCGTTGGCCTCGGTGAAGTCGTCCAGCAACCAGGCGACGTTCATCCCCTGCGGCTCGGCCGACCACGGCTCGGGCACGAAGATCTGGTCGGCGTGCAGCACCATCTCGCCGCCGCCGGGGCCGGTGATGTTGGCCGAGATGTTGCCGAGCAGGGCCGGCCAGCCGATCACGGCGCGTACGAAGGCAAGGGCGGTGGGGTGCTCGGCCATGTCCTCGAACACCGGATCGCGGCTGAGCACGTTCCACACCCGCTGGTTGCTCTCGTCGTGGCCATAGTCGAGGCTGAACTTGCGCTCGCGGCCGCGGGCGCGGTCGTGGGCGGCGGCGCGATACAGCGCCTCGCGGGCCCGCTCCAGGGTGGGGCCCGAGAGCACCCCGGTCATGACGCACAGGCCGTGCTCGCGGATGTGGGCGAGGCCCTCCTCGACGTCCTTCGCCGGGGGCGGCAGGGCCTGGACGGTCATTGGCGCATTCATGACACCCTCACCGGTTCGCGGCGGCCGCCATCGGCCGCGAAGACTTCAGGCGCCAGACCGACGTTGGCCTCGGCCTCGAGGCCCAGCCAGTGGCGCATCGGCGGATCGAGGGACGCCTGGGTCTGCGCCGACAGAGTGACGTTGTGGTTGACCTGCGGCCGCAGGAACGGCGCGGTGTAGTAGCCGAACAGCAGCGCCCGGTCCTCGCCTGCGGTGACGTTGGCGCCGGAGGTGTGCCACATGCGCCCCTCCATGGCGATTATGGAGCCGGCCGGGGCCTCGAACGGCTGCATCAGCGGCAGCGGATCGCCCGGGACCTGCGAGCGGTCGGTGAAGCGATGGCTGCCCGGCAGGAACAGGGTGGCCCCGTTTTCCAGCCTTACGTCGGTGAGGGCCCAGATGATGTTCATGGCCCACGGATGTGCCCACGGGCCGGGCATCACCAGGGCCTGGTCGGAATGCACCGGCATCGACTGCGACCCGGGCCGGGCGATGTTGGCGGTGAAGTTGGAAATCAGGAACTCTTCCCCCAGCAGCGAACGCACCAGGTCGAGCGCCGTCGGGTGGCGGATCAGGTCGCGGAACAGCGGGTCGATGTCGAGCAGGTTGAACACCCGCACATTGCTGGCGTTGGGATCCAGCGCCGGCATGTAGGTCGCCAGGCCGCGCCGCTCGCTCTCCGCCGCCGCGGCCCACAGGTGGTCCAGCGCCTGTGCCGTGCTTTCCTTCGAGAGCACCTCCGGCACGACGCACCAGCCGTCTTCCCTCAGGCGCCGGCGACCCTCGGCAAGCGTGTTTTCGCCTCGTCGGGCGAGATCCTGCACCTCGGATCGCCGGGCCGTCATCGGCGTTTCACTCCGTTGATACCCCGCGCTCGCGCGGCGCGTATGGGGAGAACTTGAAACACGATATAATTTTGTCAATGGCTTTTGTGGGGCCCTCGGACTGGGCGGTTGGCGGTAAATCGCGCGCCGCGCCCTGCCGGGCGGCGCGCGCAACCGCGCTAGTCGGCCATGGCCTCCATGGACTTCTGCACTTCCTCCGGCGTTACGTCACGGACGTGCGTCGCGACGGACCAGAAGTGACCGAACGGATCCCGGAACTGGCCGTAGCGGTCGCCCCAGGGCGCGTCCCACATGGGAAGCACAACCTCGGCGCCGGCGGCGACCGCCCGCTCAAGGGCGGCGTCCGCGTTCCCGACGGACAAATGAAGGACCACCGGCGTTCCCTTCAGCGCCTTGGGACCCAGAGAGCCGTGCTCCGGCATTTCGTCCATGAGGAACAATGTCGAGTCGCCGATCTTGAGCGCGGCGTGGACAATCTTCCCATTCGGCCCTTGCAGCCGGCCGCCCTCCACGGCGCCGAGGGCTTTCTTGTAGAATTCGATGGCGTCTCCGGCCTCCGCGCACACCAGGTGCGGTGTGATCGTGTGCATGCCGTCCGGGACCGGCTTCACGGTAGAACTGGACATGAGTTGCTCCTTCCTGAGTGGCGACCTGCGGCGAAGGCCGCGGCTCGTAGGGAAGACGAAGGCTGGGGCGCGCCGCCGACAGGCGCGTTCGAATAAATTCTTCCGGGGTCCGTCGGTCGGAGGCATCCTCGGCCGTCCTGTGTCCAGGACGTCCATTGGCCGAACGACGGAGCCGCCATGCTGTACGCCATTCTCTGCTACCACGATGAGCAGTTCGTCTGGTCCTGGACCAAGGAGCAAGAGGCCGCCGTCATCGGGGGACTCAAGGGCGTCCACGAGACGCTGACCCGCGAGGGCAAGCTCGGTCCCTCCCTGCGCCTGATGCCGACGACCGCCGCGACCACGCTCAGCAAGAGCAAGGATCTCGTGCTCGATGGTCCTTTCGCCGAGACGAAGGAACAGCTCCTCGGCCTCTACGTGATCGATGTCGACGGTCTCGAGGCGGCGCTTGAGGTGGCGCGCCAGCTGGCGAGGGCCAATCCCGGCGGCAGCTACGAGCTGCGCCCCATCGCCGCCTACAATCCCGATCCCCGCGAGGCTCCGGTGGCGGGATGAACGACCTGGCCTGGATCGACGGCGCGATCACCGGCGCCCGGCCCCAGGCGGTGGCCGCCCTGTTGCGCTACTTCCGCGATCTCGGCACGGCGGAGGAGGCGTTCCAGGAAGCGGCGCTTCGCGCCCTGAAGACCTGGCCGCGCAACGGCCCGCCGCGCGACGCGGCGGCGTGGCTGATCCTGGTCGGGCGTAACGCCGCCCTCGATGGCGTGCGCAAGATGAGCCGCCAAGTCGAACTGCCGCCGGACGATGTCATCTCAGACCTCGACGACGCGGAGGACCCGCTCGTGGAGCGGCTCGACGGCGCCCACTACCGCGACGACGTCCTGCGGCTGCTGTTCATCTGCTGCCACCCGGACCTGCCGGCCACCCAGCAGATCGCGCTGGCGCTGCGGATCGTCTCCGGCCTCACGGTTCCCCAGATCGCCAAGGCCTTCCTGATCGGCGAGGACGCGGCCGAGCAACGCATCACGAGGGCCAAGGCGAGGATCGCGCGCGCCGACGTGCCCTTCGAGGCGCCTGGGCCGGTCGAGCGCGCCGAGCGCCTGGGCGTGGTCATGGCCATGGTCTACCTGATCTTCAACGAAGGCTATTCGGCCGGCGCCGCCGAGCGCAACGCCCTTTGCGACGAGGCGATCCGCTTCGCCCGCCTGCTGCTGCGCCTGTTCCCGGGAGAGCCCGAGATCATGGGCATGGCGGCCTTGATGCTGCTGCAGCATGGGAGGTTGCCGGCCCGCTTCGATGGCCAAGGCGAGCTGGTGCTCCTCGACGAACAGGACCGCGCTCTCTGGGACGGCAAGCTCACCGCGGAGGGGTTGGCGCTGCTGGAAAAGGCCATGCGCCACAATCAGCCGGGCGCCTACCAGGTGCAGGCCGCCATCGCCGCCACCCACGCTCGCGCCGCCCGCGCCGAGGACACCGACTGGGCGGGTATCGACGCCCTCTACGCGGCGCTGGAGCGGATGCAGCCCTCGCCAGTGGTTACGCTCAACCGCGCCGTGGCCACCGCCAAGGTCAAGGGTCCGGAAGCGGGCCTGGAGATGATCAGTCCTCTGGAGAACCGCCTCTCCGGCTATTTCTACTACTTCGGGGTGCGCGGCGGGCTTCTGCGGCAGCTCGGCCGCGCGGCCGAGGCCCGCGTCGCCTTCGATCGCGCCATCGCCCTCGCCGGAACCCCCGCCGAAGCGGCCCACATCCGCCGTCACCTCGACGCGCTGGCGAAGGAGGGGATCTAGACGCGCGGAAGGCCCAGCACCGTCTTCGGCTCGAGGTGCGCCTCAAGGCCGAAGACGCCCATCTCGCGGCCGAGGCCGGATTGCTTGAAGCCGCCGAACGGGGCCAGCGGCTCGTGATAGAGGCCATTGATCAGGATCCGCCCGGCCGCCAGGTGCGAGGCGACGATGCGCGCCCGGTCGAGATCCGCGGAGATCACATAGGCCTGCAGCCCGTAGGGCGTGTCGTTGGCGATCTCGATCGCCTCGGCCTCGGTCCGATAGGCGATCACCGACAGCACCGGTCCGAAGATCTCTTCGCGGGCGATCGTCATGTCGTTGGTGACATCGGCGAAGACCGTGGGCCTGACGAAGTAGCCGGCTTCCAGGCCTTCCGGCCGGCCCGGGCCGCCGGTGAGCAGCCTCGCCCCGCCCTCCATCCCCTTGCGGATATAGCCCTGCACGCGCTCCCACTGCCTCAGGCTCACCATCGGTCCGATCTGCACGGTGGGATCGCTTGGATCGCCGACCTTCACGCTTTCCGCCGCCGCCTTGATCATCGGCAGGAATTCGTCGAGCCGGGCCTCGGGGACGAGAATTCGGGTCCCGGCGATGCAGGCCTGGCCGCTGTTGCCGAAGCCGGCCATGACGGCGAGCGGGACGGCCTGGGCGAAGTCGGCGTCGTCCAGGATCACGGTCGGCGACTTGCCGCCCAGTTCCAGCGTGACCCGTTTCATCGTCTCGGCCCCGGCGCGCAGGATCGCCTTGCCGACCGCGGTAGAGCCGGTGAACGAGATCTTGGCGATGTCGGGATTGACGCTCAGCTCCGCGCCGACCACCTCGCCGCGGCCGTTGACCACGTTGAAGACGCCGGGCGGCAGGCCCGCCTCGTGTAGCGCCTCGACCAGGACCTGGGTCTGGATCGCGCTCATCTCGCTGGGCTTGATCACGCTGGTGCACCCGGCAGCGATGGCCATGGCGAGCTTGCCGCAGCTGAAGCCGACGTTGCTGTTCCAGGGAGGGATGATGCCGACCACGCCCAGCGGTTCCATGACCACCTCGGCGTCGTTGATCCTGCGGGTGAAGTCATAGGCCTCCAGCACCTCGGCGGCGTTCTTGAAGGCGCCCATCGCATAGCCGTTCAGCATGCGGGCGATCATCACCGGTGCGCCGTATTCCAGCGTCGTCGCGGCGTTCAGGGCCTCCAGCTTCGGCGTCACGGCCGCGTCCAGGCGGCGCAGGAGTTCGATCCGCTCGGCCTTGCTGGTGCGCGAAAAGGCCGGGAAGGCGCGCTTGGCCGCGGCGATGGCGCGAAGCGTGTCCTCGCGGTCGCCGAGCGTCACCTTGCCGATCACCCGGCTGTCGGCCGGGTTGATGAGATCGAACACCTCCTCGCCGTGCGGCGCGACAAACTCGCCGTCGATGTAGATGCGGTCAATGATGCGCATGTCTCAGTCTCCTTGTGCGGTGAAGCGCATCTAAGGGCGTGGCATTGACCCGATAAGCAGGATAAACCTGCATGACGTGATGCATGGATCGGGACAATGAGCCGGCCCAGCCTGGTTGAACTGGACGCCGTGATCGCGGTCGCCCGGCGCGGCGCCTTCCGCGCTGCGGCGCTGGAAATGGGGATGTCCACCTCGGCGCTCAGTCACGCGGTCGCCAGCCTCGAGGCGCGGCTCGGCGTGCGCCTCTTCAACCGCACGACCCGCAGCGTCTCCCTCACCGCCGCCGGCGAGCAGTTCGTCGCCGAGCTCGCCCCGGCGCTGATCCAGATCCGCGGGGCAATGGACGCGGCCGGAGCGCACCGGGCGACGCCAAGCGGCGTGCTGCGCCTCAACACCTCCATCGGCGCCGCGCGGATGATCCTCGCGCCCGTGATCCTGGAATACCTGCGCCGCTATCCGGAGATGAGCGTCGACCTCGTCACCGAGGGCCGGTTGATCGACATCGTCGGCGAGGGCTTCGACGCCGGTATCCGCATCGCCGAGGCGGTGCCGCGCGACATGATCGCGGTCCCGATCGGCGGTCCCTTGAGGTCGGTCATCGTCGGCTCGCCGGGCTATTTCGCGGGCCGGTCGCTACCCCAGACCCCCGGAGACCTTCTGTCCCACGAGTGCGTCCGCACCCGCATGGCCAGCGGCGCGCTCTATCGTTGGGAGTTCGAGCGGCGCGGCGAGCAGGTGGAGGTCGACGTGAAGGGCGCGCTCACACTGGACGAGTCTGGCCTGATGATCGAGGCCGTGCGCGCCGGGGCCGGAGTCGGCTACCTGTCGGAATGGTCGGTGGGCGAGGACCTCGTGGCCGGCCGGCTGATCCAGGCCCTGGACGACTGGACACCAACCTACCCTGGGCTGTGCCTCTACTACCCCGGCCGACGCCATGTCCCGGCCGGGCTGCGCGCGTTCATAGACCTGATCCGCGCGATGGCGCGTTAGCGGACGATCCGAGCTTTGCCATCGCGCCCTAGTGACCCCCCTCGACCCACGGCACGCCGGCGTCGCGGAACGCCTCCGCCAGCGCCGCTTCCAGGTCGATCGCCTCCCATCGGCGCAGCGGATTGAGGTGCTCGACGAGCTCCGGCAGCAGGCGGACGCCGAAGCGGCGCACGGCCCCGCTCGCCTTGTACCCGCTCTTGTGCTGATCGAACCGCAGGTCCGGATCGCGCGACGTCTCACCGACGTACAGGCCCCAGCGGCCAACCCGGCGGCTGTCGTTGAGAAGAACGACATAGACGGAATGCCCGGCGCCCCTGACCCCTGCCGTAGTGGCCCGCAGCCGCCGCGCGGCCCGTTCCGCGAGCCCGATCCACTCCGGCAGATAGGTGGTGTGACTCATGGGAGGGCAAGGCTGGACAGGTCTTCGGCCTGTTCTCGCCCTCCGGCGGTTGCACGGCCGTTAACGGCGGGCGCCGTGGCGTTCGGCATCCCCTTGTGGATTCAGACGACGAAGTCCCGGGCGAACTGGCGCAGGTCCTCGGCATAGAGGTCCGGCGCCTCCCAGGCCGGAAAATGGCCGCCGCGTGGGAAGACCGTGTAGCGCCGAAGGTTGTACAGCCGCTCCGCCAGTTCGCGCGGGGGCAGGGCGAGGTCGTGCGGCCAGATTCCCAGGGCGGTGGGCGCGCGCACGAAATCCTCGGCCTTCAAGGGCGGTCGAAGCCGACTGGCCTCGTAGTAGTAGCGCACTGACGAGCCGATGGTCCCGGTTGTCCAGTATACCATCAGGTTGTCGATCAGCATCTCGGCGGGGAACACCGAGAGCACGTCGCCGCCGCAGTCGGACCAGGCGCGGAACTTCTCCCCGATCCAGCTGGCCATGCCCGCCGGGGAGTCCGCCAGCGCGAAGGCCAGGGTCTGCGGGCGCGAGCTCTGAATGGCCTGGTAGCCGCCCTCGTCGCGGTTCCAGATCGCCCCCCGCTCGGCATAGGCGATCTCGTCCGCTGTCGGGGGCGGGCCAGCGGGCGCGGCCGGCTTGGGGGCGACGCCCGAGACGTGCGCGCCGAGCACCCGCTCGGGATGGCGCAGGGCGATCCGCGTCGCCACCCCCAAGCCGATGTCGGTTCCCGCCACCACGAACCGCTCATGGCCGATCGCGGTCATCAGCCTGGGAAACAGGTCTGAGGGCTCGACCTGATAGGGTGAGGTCGGCCGGTCGGAGAAGCCGAAGCCGGGCAGGGCGGGTACCACCACCTCGAACGACGGCTGGCCCTGTGCGAGCAGGGGCGCGAGCCGCTGGTATTCCACGAAGCTGGACGGCCAGCCATTCATCAGCAGCAGGGGAATAGGCGCCGGCCCTTCGCCTTTGAAGTGCAGGAAGTGGACGCCGTAGCCATCAATCTCGGCGCGGAAGTGCGGAAGTCGGTTGAGCACCGCGCGTCGCTCGCTCCAGTCGTAATCCTGCGCCCAGTAGCGGGTCAGCTGCTGCAGGAATCCCCGCTCCATCCCTTGGGACCAGTCGGCCGTGACCGCGTCGTTCCAGCGCGTGGCGTGCAGGCGGCGCCTGAGATCGGCCACTACCTCGGCGTCCCAGGGGATTTCAAACGGAACGATCATGGTCGGGTCGCTCATCATCCCTAACATCCGCCGAAGTCGTTTTCGACTGTACAGCCGATAAAGCCAAGTTAGTCTCGCCCCTCGCCAGGGGCGGGGATATTGCCGATGAGCGCGATTGACGCCCTGGTCGCGGAAACCCCGCCGGCGCGACGCCAGGGCGACGTCCTCGGCCACCCGCGCGGCCTCATGTACCTGGTCTTCGCCGAGACTTGGGAACGCTTCTCCTTCTACGGCACGCAGGCGCTCCTGATGCTCGACGTGGGGGCGCTCTTCCTCGCCCTGGCGATCGCCGCTTCGGCTTCGGCGCAGACCGGGATGAGCCCGGCCGCGCCTGAGGCCAAGGCGCCACCGCCGTGGATCGCCGGGGCATGGCGCCTCATGGGCACGCGCCAGCGCATGACCGACGGCGCGACGCGGCCCGATCCCGACCTGGGCGCCCACCCTGTCGGCTACATGATGTACGACGCCTCCGGACGGATGTGCACGGTGTTCGACAGCGACGAACGGCCGCGCTGGGCCTCCGCGCCCCCGACCGACGCCGAGCTGCGGGCCATGTTCGACCACATGCTCGTCTATTGCGCGCGCTACGAGGTCGACGAGTCCAGGGGGTACATCGTCTACCACCTCGAGATCGGCCAGTCGCCGAACACCGCCGGGACCATGCGCGAACGCCGCTTCGAGCGCCTGGGCGACACCCTGACCCTCTACCCCACCCCGCTGCCCGCCGGGGTCGTGGAGTGGTCGATCAGCCTGCAGCGCGTCCAGCCCTGATGGAGCCGCGGGCGCGTCGGCCCCTGCGGCTGTTGGCGGTGACCTGGGACGGCGGCGGCAACCTGCCGCCGCTCGTGGGACTGATCGAGGCGCTCGTCGCCGCTGGCCACCAGGTCTCGAGCCTCGCCCACCGGACCCAGTCCGCCGCGCTCACGGCCGCGGGCGCCCGGGTGTTGGGGTATGATCGCGCGCCGGAGCGGGACGCCGGCGCGCCCGACCCCGGGGGCTATGAGTGGCTGACCGCCTTCGATGGCGCGGCGGGCGAGGATCTGGCGGCGGCGGCCAGCCAAGTGGCGCCCGATGTCCTCCTGATCGACTGCATGATGCCCGCGACGTTGGAGGCGGCCGCCGGCCTAGGACTTCCGGTCGTCGCGCTGGTCCACACGGCATGGCAGACCCTGCGCGACTACCTCGGCGGCGTGTTCCGCCGCCCCGCGGAGGCGGCGCCCCTGGGCCTGGTGTTCAGCTATCGCAAGTTCCACACCGGCGTGGCGCCGGACAACTTCGTCTGGGTCGGTCCGGCGCGCGGACACGCAGGGGCGAGCTCGTGGCGCCGCCGCGCACCTGGCCTTCCCCTGGTGCTGGCCAGCCTCAGCACCGCCCAGCAGGGGCAGGCGCCGGTGCTGCGCAATCTCTGCCAGGCCCTCGCGGCCCTGGACGTCGAGGCGCTGGTCACGGTCGGGCGGGCTTTCGATCCGGCGGCCCTGCCGGCCGGAGGGCGCGTGAGCCTGGAACGCTCCGTGCCCCATGAACACGTCCTCGGCGAGACCGACCTCCTGATCACCCACTGTGGCCACGGAACGACGATGGCGGCCCTGGGCTTCGGGGTTCCCATACTGTGCCTGCCGGGGCGGGGCGACCAACCCGCCGTGGCGGCGCGGGTCGCCGGGCTCGGCCTGGGTGAAATCCTCGACACCGGCTCGTCGCCCGACGCCATGGGCGCGGCCATCATCCGGTTGCTGGCCGACCAGGCGATGCGCGATCGCGCCCGCGCCTTCGCGCTCGAGGTGGGCCGCCACCCCGGAACCAACCTGGCGGTCGCCCGGATCGAGGCTCTGGCGGCGACCGCCGGTTGACCGCGCGAGCGGAGCGCATGCCGCCCCCGTCGTCGCTGCTGACGGAATTTGTCGCCAGCCTGTGGTAACAGGCCAAGCGAACCCTTGGGTCGGCCATGCCTCGCTCCACTCGCCTTCTTCGCCTGCTGCAGGCCCTGCGCGGCCGGCGCCATCCCGTCACGGCGGCGCGGCTGGCCGAGGCGCTGGAGGTGTCGGAGCGCACCATCTATCGCGACGTCGCCGACCTGATGGCGCAGGGCGCGCCGATCAGCGGCGAGGCGGGCGTCGGCTACGTGCTGCGGCCGGGCCTCTTCCTGCCGCCCCTGATGCTGACCGAGGACGAGGTGGAGGCGGTGCTCCTGGGGCTCCGCTATGTCGACCAGCGCGGCGACGAGGTCTTGAGAGCGGCCGCCGCCGAAGCCCTGGCCAAGATCGGCGCCGTGCTAACGCCCCAGGCGCAGGCGGGCCTGGCGACGCCGCTGACCATGCCCGGCCCCTCGCCGGCGGCGTTCCCGGACAACGCCACGCCACTCGATGATTTGCGCGCCGCCATCCGCGCCCAGACGAGGCTCGCCATCGCCTACGAGGACCAGCAGGGGCGGCGCACCGAACGCTTCGTCTGGCCGATCCAGCTCGGCTTCATGGATCGCGCCCGCGTACTGGCGGCGTGGTGCGAGCTGCGCCAGGATTTCCGCACCTTCCGGACCGACCGGATCGTCGCGGCTGCCGCGGCCGGCCGCTACCCGGCGCGCCGCGCGGACCTGATGCGCCGCCTGCGCGCCCATCTCGACGCGATGGCGGCGAGCAATGATGCTCCTGACGGAAACTGACAGGAGGTGGGCGTAGGCCCTTCCAACCCCTGGTTCGAAGGAAACATCGCCATGCCGAGAGACATCACCGCCGTGTTGCCGCGCGTGATCGCCGACCACATCGCCGCCTGCAACGCCCACGACATCGACGCCTGGATGGACACGTTCGCGCCGGACGCCCTCGTCAACGACGTCCAGCGCGAGTTTGACGGCGCCGCGGCGATCCGCGCCTTCGGCGAGAAGGAAATCTTCGGGGACGAAGTCACCATGGCGGTCGAGAGCGCCTTCGACCGGCACGGCGACATCGCCGTCCACGCCCGCATCGACGGGACCTACGACAAGACGGGCCTGCCCGACCCGCTGATCCTGAGCTTCTATTTCAGCACCCGCGACGGGCGGATCACCCAGCTCATCATCATCCACAACAAGCCGCAGGGCTGAGCCATGATAGGGTGTTTCCCGGTGAAGACTGGGAAGGCGCCCGATGGACGCGATCGAAGCCATCCATACGCGCAGGTCGATACGCGCCTACACCTCCGAGCCGGTGGACCGCGACCAGATCGAGGCGCTGATCTGGGACGCCGCCCAGGCGCCGCCGCCGTTCGCCGGACAGGTCCCGTGGACGTTCAACGTCGTCGAGGGCGCGGCGCGCATCGCCGGCTTGGGCGAGCGGGCCAAACAGCACGCCAGGGACAACCGGCCGGACGCTCAGTCGGCGGCCTGGGCCGATCGCGAGGACTTCAAGGCCTTCTGGAACGCGCCGGCCGTGGTGATCATCTCCGGGCCGGTCGAGGACTGCTGTCGGGCCGGTCAGACCCTCCTCATTGCCGCCCACGCCCGCGGCCTGGGCGGCTGTTGGGTGGGCGCTCCGATGATGTGGCTCCGCACGCCCGAGGCCAAGATCGAGCTCGGCATCCCGCCGGACCTGACGCCGGTGTCCGCGATCTGCATCGGCCATGCCGCTGAACAGCCCAAGCCACGGGCGCGAGCCCGTCCGCCGGTGATCTGGGCTGGGTAGTCCAGCACCGGGGTTCAACGCCCTGACGGTCGCGTGCGACCCACCCGGAATTTAAGCTCGTCGACCTTGGACAGCAGGGTCTTCAGCAGCGGCGACGTATTGGCCTCGTTGTAGCCGAGCGCCAGGTCGATCGTCGGCGGGACGCCGGCGAGGGGCCGGCCGATCACCGTCGGCGGCAGGAGGTTGCGGGCGTAGAGGGGCAGGACGCTCACCCCGCCGGTCGAAGCGACCAGCGAGATCGCCATGGCGAGGTTCAGCGCCTCGTGGTCCGGCGTCAGGTCGACGCCGACCCGCGCGCCATAGGCGTCGACCACCGCACGCAGGGCGGGAGAATTCGAGTTAGGCACCCCCACCAGGGTCTGGCCGGCCAGGGCCTCGGGCGGGATGGCGTCTCTCGCCGCCAGCGGATGGTCGGCCGGCATCAGCACGATCAGGGGCTCGTGCAGCAGGGTCAGGTAGACCACGCCGGGCGTGTTCTTTTCGGGACGCAGGAAGGCGACGTCCAGGCGTCCGCGCATCAGCTCGGCGGCCAGGCTCGGCGACTGCTGGCTGGTGATGGTCAGCTCAGTGCTGGAGAGGGATTCCTGCAGGAGACCCACCGCCGGCCCCATCCACTCCATCTCGAAACCGGTCAGGAAGCCGATGGCGAAGCTGGCCCTCGGCGGTTGGGCCGCCCGGCGCGCGGCTTCCGCCGCCGCCTCCACCTGTAGGAGCGCGATCCGCGCGTGATCGAGGAACACCCGCCCGGCCGCCGTGAGCTCTATGCCGCGGGCGTGCCGCTGCATCAGCCTCGCGCCGACCTCGTACTCCAGGTCGCGCATCTGGCGGCTAAGAGAGGGCTGGGCCGTATGCAGCCGCTTCTCGGCGGCGACCGTCAGGCTCCCCGTCTCGGCGACGGCGACGAAGTAGCGAAGGTGGCGAAGCTCCATAGAGCTATGCTTTCAAAGTATGGGTCTGTCGCCAACAAGTCTTACTCGGGGCGATCGATCCTCCCTAACCTCTCATCACCGGCGCGGCAAGCCGCGGGGGCATCATGCCTCCAGGGTCGACCTCGCGCCGCAACCAAGGAGAAGTCCGATGAACACCCCTGTTGTTCTGATTACCGGCGGCCTGACGGGCATCGGCCACGCCGTCGCCGTCGAGTTCGCCAAGTCCGGCGCCCGCGTCGTCGTCTCCGGCCGCAGGTCGGCCGAGGGCCTGGCAGTCGCCGCCGAATTGCGCTCCCTGGGCGCCGAGGCGGAATTCATCCAGGCCGATGTCCGGCATGACGATGACGTCCGCAACCTGGTCGACCAGACCGTCGCCCGGTTCGGCCGCCTCGACATCGCCGTCAACAACGCCGGCACCGAGGGCAAGCCCGGGCCGCTCACCGACCAGACCGCCGAGAGCTATGCGGCGACCTTCGACACCAATGTGCTGGGCACGATCCTCAGCCTCAAGCACGAGGCCCGGGTGATGGCGGCCCAGGGCGCCGGCAGCATCGTCAACGTCTCCTCGACCTATGGACACGAGGGCGCCGCGGGCGCGGCGGTCTACGCCGCCAGCAAACACGCGGTGGAGGGCCTGACCAAGTCCGCCGCCCTGGAGTTCGCCAGCAAGGGCGTCCGGGTCAATGCGGTGGCGCCGGGACCGACCGACACCGGCATGCTCGACCGTTTCACCGGCGGCGAGGACGGCAAGGCCTACATGCGCTCGGTCGTGCCGCTCGGCCGGCTGGCGCAACCGAACGAGCCGGCTCGCGCCATCGTCTTCATCGCCTCGGACGCCGCGACCTACATCACCGGTCAGGTCCTGAGCGTCGACGGCGGCAAGACCGCCGGCTGATCCGGCCTATCTCCTTCCGATCCCTTCCAACCCGTGCGCCGGCCGCCGTCGTGGCGGCCGGCTGAGGCGCCCCCATGAACCCGCATGACCTGAAGCTCTATCAATCGGCCGGCTCGCCCAACGCGCGGCGAGTCCGCATCTTCCTGGCCGAGAAGGGGATCAGCATGCCGATGATCCCGGTGGATCTCGGCGCCAAGGAGCAGTTCTCCGACGCCTACGCCGCCATCAACCCGCGCAAGGTGGTGCCGACCCTGGTGCTCGGCGACGGGACCGCGATCGGCGAAGTCCCGGCCATCTGGCGCTACCTGGAGGAGATCTACCCCGAAAAGCCGCTTCTGGGCTCGACGCCAAAGGAGAAGGCCCTGGTCGCCATGTGGGAGCGCCGCATGGAGCAGGAGGGCTTCGCGCCGACCATGGAGGCCGTCCGCAACGCGGCGCCGGGCCTCGCCGGCCGCGCCATCGCCGGGCCGCACGGCTATGATCAGATCCCCGCCCTGGTCGAGCGCGGTAGGAAGCGCGTCGCCGACTTCCACGCCGACCTGGACGGGCTCCTGGCGGGTCGCCCCTTCGTCGCCGGCGACGCCTTCTCGGTCGCGGACATCACGGCCCGCGTCGCCCTCGACTTCGCGGCCAAGGCCCTCGACCTGCCGCCGCCCGATGGGGCGGGATCGATCGCACGCTGGTATGCCGCCATCTCCGCCCGGCCGAGCACGGACGCCTGATCTCAGGCCGGCGCCCGACGCCGGCCCCCTAGCGGCCGAGCTCGGCCAGCAGCGCATCGTCGCGCGACAAGTCGAACTGATAGCGCGCGCGGCCCTCGCGCACGAACCAATCATAGGAATCGCGATAGCCGTCCTCGATCCCGAACCGCGGCGTCCAGTCGATGTCGCGCAGCGCCTTGTCGATCGAGAGGATCGCCGTCCCCGCCGTTCCTTCGCCCCAGTGCAGCAGGGGAGGGCGCTGCTGGCGGGCGATCTCCATCGGAACCTCGACCACCGTCGCGCTGACCCCCATCGCCCGCGCCACCAGGTGGACGACGCCGACAATGCTCGTGACCTCCGATCCCGAGACGTTGTAGGCCTCGCCCTTCACCCGGTCGTTGCCGATCAGCGAGGCCATCAGGCGGGCGACGTCGAGGGTATGCACCAGCGACAGCGCCGAGAACCCCTCGCCCGGGATCAGGATCGGCCGGCCGGTTTCCAGACGGGCGAACAGGCCGGGGTCCCGCGTGGCGGCCGGGCTCCGCGGACCCAGGGTGTGGCCCACGCGCAGGATGGTGACCGGCAGGCCCTCGGACTTCCACAGGCCCAGCAGACGGTCCTCGCACTGCACCTTGCCCACGCCATAGGCGCTGCGCGGATCGGTGTTGTCCGGCGCATGACGCCGAGAGGTCTCGCGCAGGGGCTGGACGTAGCTGCGCCGGTAGACGGCCTGCGAACTGGTGAAGACGTAGTGCGCGACGCGTCCCCGGAAGAGCCCGATCAGCGGCTCCATGTCGCTCGGTCGATAGGCGGTGTGATCGAAGACCACATCGAATGCGTCGCGATGGTCGGCCAGCGCCGCCGTCAGGGCGCCCGGCTGGGTGCGGTCGCAGTGGATCCGCCGCGCGCCCTCCGGCAGGGGCCCCTCGTGGCTGTTGACCACCGTGACCTCGTGCCCGCGCCTTGCCAGCTCGAACACCAGGTCCAGGCCGATGTAGCGATTGCCGCCCGTGACCAGCACACGCATGGGCGCCTCCCTTCTGGTCTATCGCGCCCTCGCTAGCACGATCCCGAGTTCAGCCTTAGGCCATTGGGTCAGATCTGCGCCAGTCCGCCGTCCACGAACACTTCGCTGCCGGTCATGAAACTGCTGTCGTCACTGGCCAGGAACAGCGCCGCGGCGGCGACCTCGTCCGGATCGCCCATCCGGCCCAACGCTGTCTGTGCGCTCAAGCCAGCCACCATCGCGTCCTTCATTCCGGTCCTTGCGAGACCGTTCATCAGGCCCGGTGTTTCCGTCGGGCCCGGCGACAGGACGTTGACCCGGATACCGGTCCCCTTGAGGTCGACCGCCCAGCTGCGCGCGAAATTCCGG
>JAQGIW010000255.1 GCA_028290905.1 Caulobacteraceae bacterium
TAGTCCCACCGGCTCGTGTGGAAGCTGTGGCCCTCGAAGTCCTGCAT
Organism: Caulobacteraceae bacterium; assembly: GCA_028290905.1. GTDB lineage: Bacteria > Pseudomonadota > Alphaproteobacteria > Caulobacterales > Caulobacteraceae > Acaudatibacter. Next base: position 48 of record JAQGIW010000255.1, read on the forward strand.
GCCCGGGATCCCGGGCAGCTTGGCGCGGCTGGCGGTGCCCAGCGCCATGATCACGAACCGCGCCTTGATATCGTCGTCGCGATTGGTGCGGATGCGCCAGCGCTTCAGGGCCTCGTCCCAGCGCACCTCGGTCACCCGGGTCTGGAAGCAGGCCCGCTCGTAGAGCCGGTACTCGCGGCCAATGCGTTGCGAGTGCTCGAAGATCTCGCTGACGTAGGAATATTTCTCCTTGGGCGCGTAGCCCAGCTCCTCCAGGAGGGGCAGGTAGCAGTAGCTCTCGATGTCGCATTGGGCTCCGGGATAGCGGTTCCAGTACCAGGTCCCGCCGAAGTCGCCACCGGCCTCGATGATGCGGAAGTCGTCCAGACCCGCTTCCCGCAGGCGGGCGCCCGCGAGCAGGCCGCTGAAGCCGCCGCCGATGACCGCGACCTCGATCTCGTCGGTGAGCGGCGGTCGGGTGAAGCCCGGATCCGCGTAGGGGTCGTCCTCGGCGTAGCGCGCGAAGGCGCCGGAAAGCTCAACATACTGCGCCTCGCCGTCGGGCCTCAGCCGCTTCTCGCGTTCCTGGCGGTACTTTTCACGGAGCTCGTCCGGATCGAAGTCGATGACCAGCTCTCCCACCGGGGCGCCGTCGTCCATTTCGTGTTCTCCCTGTGATTTGCCGGACCGCGGTCCGCCGCCGCGCCCCTCTGGGTCGGCGACCAAAGTTGGACCACACACTAAGTTTGAAGTCAATTCGCGTCCCGCCGTCCTCGCGGCCCAAGCGCCGCCGAGATCGTGGGTCCTGCCCATGGATACGAAAGTTGCAAAGCAAGGTGGGCGGGGCTGTTTGCGCTGGAAGACGACTTTTCACATGGCCTGTTCGCGGGGATGAGGGGGTGGGGGACAACCGCCGTGTCGCGGGGTATTGGAAGCCAAAGCCTAGAAGGAACGCCCCCATGATCGAGCTCGTGCTGGACTCCCATCGCCGCGATCTCGGCGGGTTCGAGGTGGGGCGCGCTCTGCCGCAGGCGGCGCGGCGGACGGTGGGGCCGTTCGTGTTCTTCGACCACTTCGGGCCCGTCCGCTTCGAGCCGGGCTTTCCGAAGTCGGCGGACATCCGCCCGCACCCGCACATTGGCCTCTCCACGGTCACCTACCTGATCGAGGGCGAGATCACCCATCGCGACAGCGTCGGCTCGGAAGTCGAGATCACGCCCGGCGAGGTGAACTGGATGACCGCCGGCCGCGGCATCACCCATTCGGAGCGGTTCGACACCCTGCGCCGGACCGGCGGGTCGATGCACGGCCTGCAGGCCTGGGTCGCCCTGCCCACCGATGCGGAGGAAATGGAGCCCTCGTTCGGCCACCACGGGGCGGAGGACCTGCCCACCTATGAATCGCCGGACGGGCTGTGGGCGCGGCTGATCGCCGGCAAGGCGTTCGGCGTCGAGGCGAAGGTGAAGACCCACTCGCCCATGTTCTATGTCCACTGGCGCCTGAAGGCCGGCGCCAAGGCCCAGATTCCCGCCGAATACCCCGAGCGCGCCGCGTTCGTGGCGGCCGGCCAGATCGAGGTCGACGGCCGGACCTGTCAGACCGGCCAGATGCTGATCTTCGCGGCCGGCCAGCCTGTCCTGGTCACCGGCGTCACCGACGCCGAGATCATGCTCCTGGGCGGCGAGCCGATCGGGCCGCGCTTCATCGACTGGAACTTCGTCTCCTCGTCCCGCGAGCGGATCGAACAGGCCAAGGCCGACTGGCGCGCCGGCCGCATGAAGCTCCCCGACGCCGACCACGACGAGTTCATCCCCTTGCCGCCAGAGCCCGCAGCCCCGGCTCCCAGTCCCCTCTGATCTCAATCCCGGGGCTCGCTCCTCTCTCGGTTCGGCAACCGCCTGGGCGCGCACTGGCGCCAGGCGCGCGCGAGAGGGGGCCGAACTCGTCGACGTCGATCGCGTGCAGGCGGACGAGGACAGCGGGGTAGCCGCGGTAGTGGTCATCGTCGAAGAACCGTTCGGGCGCCGCGGCGATCAGCATCTCCTTCGTCTCCAGGTCACAGCGGACGGCGAGCACGTCCGGCCTCGGACGCCGCGGTTTCTTCGCCTCGATCCGCTCCTGATAGGTCCAGGCGAACCCTTTGCCCCGCGCACGCGGAAGGCGAATCCCTCTCGGCCGAGGTGTCCTCGGCGTCCGGGAGCGCGAGGGCCAGACGGCGCAGCGTCTCGGGACCATACCGCCCGAGCCTACAGGCGCGGCGCACCCAAGGTCAGCGGCTGACGGGGCCGCTCAGGGCCTTGCGGGCCTGTTCCCAGTACTGGGCGCCGGTGACCAGGGTGACCAGGGCGGCGACCCACAGGAGGGCGTGGGCGCCGACCGCGGCCGGACCCAGGATCTCCGGATCGTTGGGCAGGGAGAAGGCCGACCAGCAGGCAACCAACAGCTCGGCGCCGAGGGCCACCAGCTGCAGGGTGGTCTTCCACTTGGCCAGCAGGGTGACCGGCAGGGAGACGCCCTTGCCCGCCGCCACCTCGCGCAGGGCGCTGACGGTGAACTCTCGGAACAGGATCAGGGCGGCGGGGATCGCCACCGCCGCGTTGGGACCCAGGGAGAGCAGGCCCAGAATCACGCCGCACACCAGCACCTTGTCGGCGATGGGATCGAGGATCGCCCCCCAAATGGTCTCGGCATGGAGCCGGCGCGCGAGCCAGCCGTCGACGAAGTCGGTCAGCGCCGCGACCACGAAGGCCCAGAACGCCCACCGCTCGAGAGAGAACTGGCTCTCTGGCGTGAGGCGGTCGCCGAGCACCGCCGCGCCCGCCAGGGCAAAGAAGGTGAACAGCGCCAGGACGAGCCGAAGGCTGGTGAGGAGGTTGGGGAGTCGGTTCATGTCGGTCAGACTAACGCGGCAACGGTGCGAAAGTCCCGAACTCACTGGTGGAGATCGAGATGCCACGGACGGCGCTGATCGTCGGCGGCTCAGGTCAGATCGGACGGGCGGTCGCTTCGCGCCTGGTAAGTGATGGATGGCGGGTTATCGCCGCTCAGCGCCGGCCCTTCGACGCGGCGCCAGGCGTCGAGACCGTCCGACTGGACCGCGGAGAGGACGAGGCCATCGCGCGCGCCGTCGGCGCCGGCGTGGACGCACTGATCGACACCGTCGCCTATGACGAAGCTCACGCCCGCCAGTTGCTGGAGGTCCAGGGCGACGTGGGCGCGTTCGTGGTCATCTCTTCCGGGAGCGTCTATCGCGACGCCGAGGGCCGCACCCTCGACGAGGCCGGCGAGACGGGCTTCCCGCGGTTTCCCGAACCCATCGGCGAGGACCAGCCCACGACGGCGCCCGGTCCCCGGACCTATTCGACGCGCAAGGTCGCGCTCGAACAGACCCTGCTGCAGGAAGCGACCCGGCCGGTGACCATCCTGCGCCCCGGCGCCGTCTACGGTCCGGGATCGACCCAACCTCGAGAATGGTTCTTCGTGAAGCGCATCCTCGACGGCCGGCGGGTGGTTCCGCTGGCCTGGGGTGGCGCGAGCCGCTTCCACACCAGCGCCACGGCCAACATCGCCGAACTGGTCCGCGTGGTTCTGGATCGTCCCGCCACACGCGTCCTCAACGCCGTCGATCCCGAAGCCCTCACCGTCAGCGAGATCGGAGACGCGATCGCCGCCAGCTACGCCTACGAATGGCGCCTTGTTCCCATCGACGGCCCACCGGCGGGAGGCGTCGGCGGCCACCCCTGGGGGATCCCGCGACCTATTGTGATGGACATGACCCGCGCCGCCGCGCTCGGCTACCGGCCTGTGACCCACTACCGCGACGCCGTGGGCGAGGCCTGCCGCTCGATCGAGGCCGCGGCGGCCGCCGGGGCGGCCTTCCCCGACTACATCCTCAAACTCTTCGACTACGCCGCCGAGGACGCTTATCTTCACGCCTTGCGGAAATAGTCGTGGATGCGCTGCGCCAGGGGTTCGCTGACGCCGTCGACCTTGGCGAGGTCCTCCACCGCCGCGCGGGAAACGCCCCGGGCCGAGCCGAAGGCGTGCAGCAGCGCCTTCTTGCGGGCGGGGCCGACGCCGTCGATCTCGTCGAGGGGATTCCTGCGCATCTCGGCCGAGCGCTTCGCCCTGTGCGTGCCGATGGCGAAGCGGTGCGCCTCGTCGCGCAGTCGCTGGAGGTAGTAGAGCACCGGGCTTCTGGGCTCGAGCATGAACGGCGGCTTGCCGGGCAGGAAGAACCGCTCCAGGCCGGCGTCGCGGTCGGGGCCCTTGGCGACGCCCACCAGCGGCACGTCCTCGACGCCGAGATCGGCCATGATCTCCTGCGCCGCCGTCAGCTGGCCGGCCCCGCCGTCCAGCAGCACGAGGTCCGGCCGGGTCGGGTTCTCGCCGGCCTCCTCCTCCTTGGCCAGGCGCGCGAAGCGCCGGCGCAGCACCTCGCGCATCATCCCGTAGTCGTCGCCGGGGGTGAGCTCCGTGCTCTTGATGTTGAACTTGCGATACTGGTTCTTCTGGAAGCCTTCCGGACCGGCGACGATCATGCCGCCGACGGCGTTGGTCCCCATGATGTGGGAGTTGTCGTAGACCTCGATCCGCTCTGGCGGCGCCTCCAGTGCGAAGGTCTCCGCCACGGCGGTCAGCAGCCGGGACTGGGCCGAACCCTCGGCCATCCGTCGTCCCAAGGCCTCGCGCGCGTTGGTCAGGGCGTGTTCGACCAGGCCACGCTTCTCGCCCCGGGTCGGCCTGGCGATCAGCACCTTGCGGCCCGCCTTCATGCAGAAGGCTTCGCACAGCAGCTCGGCTTCGGCGGGAACGTGGCTGACCAGCATCAGGCGCGGGATCGGCCGGTCCTCGTAGAACTGGCCCAGGAAGGCCGCCATGATCTCGGCGTCGTCGTCGCTGCGGTCGACTCGCGGGAAATAGGCGCGGTTCCCCCAGTTCTGGCCGGCGCGGAAGAAGAACACCTGCACGCAAGCCTGGCCGCCCTCGGCATGCAGGGCGAAGACGTCGGCCTCGCTCACGGTCTCGGGATTGACCTGCGTCTCCTGCGCCACCGAGGCGAGGGCGCGGATGCGGTCGCGCAGGCGGGCGGCGCGCTCGAACTCCAGATCGTCGGCGGCCGCCTGCATCTCCTCGCTCATGGTCGCCATCACCGCTCGGCTCTTGCCGCGCAGGAAGGCCTCGGCCTGGTCCACCAGCCCGCCATAGTCCTCCAGCGACACCAGCCCCACGCAGGGCGCGGCGCAGCGGCGGATCTGGTGCAGCATGCAGGGGCGGGTGCGGCTCTCGTAGACGCTGTCGGAGCAGGAGCGCAGCAGGAACGCCTTCTGCAGGGTGTTCAGGGTCCGGTTCACCGCCCAGGCGCTGGCGAACGGGCCGAAGTAGTCGCCCTTGATCGAGTGTGCGCCGCGGTGCTTGCGCAGCTGGGCCGCCGGGTGCTCGCGGCGGATGACGATCTCGGGAAAGCTCTTGTCGTCGCGCAGCAGCACGTTGAAGCGCGGCTTCAGCTGCTTGATCAGATTGATCTCCAGCAGCAGGGCGTCGGTTTCGGTGCGGGTGCTGGTGAACTCCATGGACCGGGTCAGGTCCACCATCAGGGCGATGCGGTTGGTGTGGAACCTTCCTTGCGCATACTGCGCCACCCGCTTCTTCAGCGACCGGGCCTTGCCGACATAGAGCGCCTCGCCGCCGTCCCCGAACATCCGGTAGACGCCGGGAGCGTCGGGCAGGCGGCTGACCTCGTCCTTGATCAGGGCGGCGCCGGTCAGGGCGGGAGTCGCGTCATCGGGCATTCCACGCAAGATAGTCGACCGTGCGCCCGAGCGCACGGGCCGCGGCTTCCGGACCGCCGGCGGCCCGACAAACTTGACATGTGTAGCAATTTTCACGATCGACTGGGTGCAGGACGCGGAACCGCACGGACCCAATGACGCGCCGGGGAGAAGATGAATGGGCAAGCTGACAGGACAGGTGGCCGTCGTCACCGGCGGAAGCGCGGGCATCGGTCTGGCGAGCGCCCGGGCGCTCGCCGAGGACGGGGCCAAGGTCGTCCTGCTGGGACGGGGCGAAGCGGCGTTGCGCGAGGCGACCGCGTCGATCGGCGAGGCGGCGAGCTATGTGTGCGGCGACGTCACCCGCATGGAGGATCTTGATCGTCTCTTCGCGACCACCCGCGAACGGTTCGGCGGCGTGGACATCCTGGTGGCCAACGCCGGCGGCGTCGGCGGAGGGCCGGTCGCGACCTGCAGCGAGGACGCCTACGACGCCCTGATGGCGTTCAACGTGAAGTCGATCTTCTTCACGGTGCAGAAGGCGATTCCGGCGCTACGTTCTCCCGCCGCCATCACCGTCATCGGCTCCGTGGCGGCCGAGATCGCGCTTCCGGGAGGCTCCGTCTACGCCGCCAGCAAGGCCGCCCTGCGATCCTTCGTCCGGTCATGGGCCGCCGAGCTGGCGCCGTCCGGCGTGCGGGTGAATCTCGTGGGGCCAGGCCCCACCGACACGCCGCTCGTCGAAGGCATCGATGAGCGAGGCGGCGGCCCCAGCCTGGATGCTCTGATCCGCAACCGTGGCGCGATCCACCGCCGGGGGCGCGTCGAGGAGGTGGCCGCGGCGGTTTGCTTTCTGAGCTCCCCGGAGTCCAGCTGGACCACGGGCGCCGCGCTCTACGTCGGCGGCGGCATCACCTACCTCTAGGCAGCCCCCTCTGGTTGGGCGGGTTCGAAGGGCACAACAGGATATCGCGCGTCCTGACGCTCCGGATAGGGCGGGGCGGCCGGCGCGAACACATAGAAGAGTTCGAGAGCCTCGTCGAGGCCGTTGATGATGTGGTGATCCACCCCCTGGGGGACGAAGACGGTGTCTCCCGCTGACATCTTCATGGCCTCGCCGTCCATGACGATCGTGGCCGCCCCGCGATGGATGAAGTAGATTTCGTCGCGGTCGGGATGCATGTCCAGGTGGTTGGTCACGCCGGGGGCCACGCGATACCAGCCGCCGGAAATCACCTGGACTCCGGTGGTCTCCGCATTGAGCGTCGAGCGGAACATCTGCTCGCCGCCGCGCGCCACGTGCAAGCGCGCGTCCGCCGGCCTGACGACTCGTCCCGGAGCCGCCGTCCAGGCGCCCGTCTTCGCCTCGCTCGCCATAGGGGTCTCTCCCGCCAAGACGCCGAACCTGACTCGGCGCTGCAAAATTATCACGAATGGCAGAAATGTCCTTGAGCGTGTCGTGCTTCCGCGAGACAAACATCGCCAAGAGGCTTGCTGCGCTCGCGGACATCCAGGACGTCGGAGGAAGCATGGATACGGCGATCGACGATCGGATTTTCGAGGCGTTGCGATACGAGCGGGATCGCGACCACCCGCCGCCCGGATTCCCGGCGCTGCCGGAGATTCCCGGCGGGCGATACACGCGTCGGGACTTCTTCGATCTCGAGATCGCCCACGTGTTCCGCAGGTCGTGGGTGCTGGCGGGTCTCGAGGACGAATTGCCCAATCCGGGGGACTACAAGCGCTTCGGCAAGCTGCTCGGTTCTCCGATCCTGCTGGTGCGGGGCCGGGACAACGAGGTCCGCGCGTTCTACAACACCTGCCGCCACCGTGGCGCGCCCGTGGTGCGGGGCGAGAGCGGCCACTGCAACATTCTACGGTGCCAATACCATTCCTGGTCGTACGACTTCGACGGTCGACTGGTGCAGGTGCCGGACGAGCACGACTTCGTCGGCCTGCGCAAGGCCGAGCGGGGCCTGATCCCGCTCCGCTGCGAGACCTACCGGGGGCTGATCTTCGTCAACGAAGATCCGAACGCCGTTCCCCTGCTGGAGCACATGGGGGCCCTCGCGGAAGAGTGGTCGTGGACGCTGCCCAAGGGGTCGCGTTTCGACTACCACTGGTCGAGGGTGATGAACTGCAACTGGAAATGCGCCCTCGACGCGTTCCAGGAAGTCTACCACATCAACACCCTGCATCCGGTGACGGTGGGCGCGATGCTCGATCACAGCGCCGCCACCATGGGGCTCCTGCCCAATGGCAATTCGCGGATGTGCGTCCGGCTGTCACAGGCCGACATCGATCACCGTCCCGCCTCCGGCTGGCCCAAGGGCGAGATGTACCGCCGCAGCAGCGTCGCCCAGACCCTCTGGCCGGCCCTGAACGTGCCGTGGAGCATCGGCAGCGGGAAATTCATTCTCTTCTGGCCGCGCTCGCCGGGTCAATGCGAGGTCGAGGTCTATGGCCTCGGCCCCGATTGGGGCGAAGGGCCGCTCCCGCCCGAACGGGTCACCGCCAATGAACGGTTCGACGGCATCCTCGAGGAGGACGTTTCCAACCTGGAGGCCATCCAGGCGTCCCTCGAGTCCGGCGCCTTCACCGGCATGATACTGAACTACCAGGAACGCCGCATCTACTGGTCGCACGAGGAGATCGATCGCAGCATCGGCCCGCAGCGGGTCCCACCGGAACTCCGGGTAAAGCAGGTCCTCTCACCCTTCGTCGAAGGGGCGCCCGGCGAAGGTTAGAACACCGGCCTCAGAGCCGCTGATCCCCGGCGAGGATGTGGTCGTAGATCGCCGACGTCAGGGGAATGAAGCCCTGCACGCGATCGTGAAAGAACAGCCGGTCGCTCGCGGCAGTGGGATCAAAGCCCTCGCTGATCAGTTCGAGCTTGCGGGGCTTGAAGGTGCCGGTGGTGACCAGCCCCGCCGTCAGGCGCAGGAACAGCGGCTGGGCGTACGGCGGCAGGGCGGTCTCGAGGCGGTTGCGCAGCCCGGCCAGGTCGAAGGGTTCGTCGACGACCAGGGCCGCCATGCCGGCGCGGCCGTCCTGATGGGGCACGGCGACGCCGTAGACGATGGCTTCCTTCACCCCGGGTACGGCGAGCAGGGCGGCCGCCACTTCCGTCGTCGAGACGTTCTCCCCCTTCCAGCGGAAGGTGTCGCCCACCCGGTCGACGAAGTAGAAATAGCCTTCGCGGTCACGGGTCATCAGGTCGCCGGTGAGAAACCAGCTGTCGCCGGGCCGGAAGGCGTCCTTCAGCACCTTCTTCTCGCTGTCGGCGCGGTTCACATAGCCCGCGTATTCGGTGCGGGCGCCGCTGGCGATCACCCCCAGGCATTCCCCCACTTCGCCGGGTGCGGCGCGGATACAGAAGCCGTCCGGCCCGCGGTCAGGCGCCTGGATTTCCGGATCGAAGCGGACGAGCTCGACCTTGAACAGGGCGCGCAGATAGGGGGCGACCCGTCCCAGGGCGCCGCGCTTGCCGTCGAAATTGAACAGCGAAACGTTGCCCTCGGTCGAGCCGTAGAATTCCAGGATCCTGGGGACGGCGAAACGCTCCTCAAGGTGGGCCCAGATGTCGCCGCCGAGGCCGTTGCCGAAGGCGAGGCGCAGTCGGTGGGTTCGCTCCCCCGGCCTTGGCGGCTGATTGACGAGGTAGCGGCACAGTTCGCCGATGTAGACGAACATCGTGGCTCGTTCGGCGACAACGTCGTTCCAGAAGTGGCTGGCGGAAAACCCGGCCCGCAGGGAGACGCTGGCGCCGTTCAGAAGGGCAGCGCCCATGGCGCAAAGGCCGCCGGTGGCGTGGTAGAGCGGCAGGGTGACGTAGATGCGATCGCTCGGCCGGGCGCCGGTCGCGCCGGCGAAGCCCCGCATGTAGAGCCCGGCGCGCACATGGGTCACCTTGGCCGCCTTGGGCAACCCCGTCGTTCCGCTGGTGTAGATAAGCAGGGCGACGCCGCGCGCGCGAAGCGTCGACCGCAGGCGGCGGTCCGGACGCGCTTCGCTCAGGTCCCGCGTCGCCGCAGCCAGGTCCGCGGCGGCTCCGTCCGGCGCGCCGAAGGTCCAAAGGCTCATGGGGTGCTCGGACCCGGCCTCCGCCACCGCATCGAAGGCCGGCGCGGTCGAACCGTCCACCACGCAATGAGCGGCTCCCGACACCTTGAGGCAGTGGGCCAGGGGTTCGCCCGTCAGTTGGTTGTTGATCAGCGCCGCGACCACCCCGACCTTGGTCAGACCGTACCAGAGCGGCAGGTAGTCGAGGCGGTTGGGCAGGAAGACCGCCACCACGTCGCCGGGCTTGAGGCCCTGGGTGAGGGCCCAATGGGCGAAGCGGTTCGCCAGGGCGTCCATCTCGCCATAGGTGAGGCTCGCGCCTTCGAAGCGGATGGCCGGGCGGCTCCGCCAGCGGTCCACGGCGGCTTCGAGATCATCGCAGACGAGGCGGGGAGACGTCGGGGAAATCGTCCGCACCCTGAGCAGGGTTCGCGCGAGGCCGGTCAGATAGCGCCATTCGCGCCGCAGCAGCGCCGCCAGAGCCTGATGTCGTTTCATTGAAACGGCTCAATCAGGCTCTGCACTAAGAGTCAAAGCGAGATCCCGACTCCAGGCTCCGCCTGAAGTCATCTCGCTTGTGCGACATCGGCAAGTCCCCCTCGAGGTCTGATTGGACCTTCTTATCAGGCCGCGCCGGGCAGGCGGAAGCGGACCTCGTCGCGGGCGAAGTCGAGGCAGACGGTTTCGAATCGGCTGAGGACGTCGACACCCAGGAGGATGGCCGGCCGATCCACCAGGTTCCACATGCGGAAGGTGTGCAGGTCGGCGAACGCCACCGGCCAGTTCGGCATGTTGAGGTTGCCCACCCGCAGACGCGGCAGATCGGCCATCTCGGCCTGGATGGTCTGGCCGGTAGCGCTGACGATCGGCGTCTTGTACCACGGATGGGTAGGATTGCGGTTCAGGGCCATGGCGCGCAGAGCCATGTTGCCGATGGTGTTCTGGGCGCCCGAATCGAGGAAGGCGGTGACGTGCAGACCCGCGAGGTCGGCGTCCACCAGGGTCAGCTGACCGTTGCGCCGGTGCGCTTTCACGGCGATGGCGCCGATGTCGTTGACGGCGCGGCGGCCCGGCTCGATGCGCAGCGCCTGGCCGCGGAAATCCAGGGTCACTTCCTGGCCATCGAGATCCTCCAGTCCCAGCAGGCCGCACCCGCCGATATCCGCCTGGGCCAGGATCGACAGGGTCGCGTCGCGATGACGGCGCGGACCGACGTCCAACCCGGCCCGGGTGGTCGGGGCCATCTGCACCCCGGCCACCCCGTTGAGCGGCGCGGGATCGCCAGGCGGCAGGCCCAGCTGAGCGGCCAGTTCGGCGGCGATCACGGTCTGGTTGGAACCGGTGTCGACGACGAAGGGGAACGGCCCCTGGCCGTTGACGCGGATCGGCGCGGTCATGCGGCGATAGAGATCGTTCACGGCGGCGATATTGACGGGCGGGGTGTAGGGAGGCTCCGACAACCGCGTCGCCGCGGCCGATCGGTTCACATCGAAGCCCCTGGCCGGCGACCCAAAGGCCAGCCCCGCGACCAGCAGCGCCGCGGCGTCTCGCCGGCTGAGAGCCTGCTTGGCCATTGTTCGGCCTTCGCCTCCGTGGAGGAATCATACACCTTCCGGCGAAATCAAGCACGGAAACGTTGGTAGACGCCCGGTCGCGCAGCTCATCCGATCCGGATCGTCATCAGCTGGAATCCGCGCAGATCCACCTCGACGGCGCCGCCCTCCAGGGCGAGAGGCCGCAGGCGGTCCTCGAGCGTGTTGCTGAGACGCGCCGACGTCACCGCGGGCCCGAACGCCAGACGAGCGCGGACCCGGGCGCCGCTACTCTCGTAGAGCCGCACCACCCAGCCCTCGCCGTCCTCCGCCGGCTTGATGCTGTCGACCACCACGTGGCCGGGGCTCGCCGACACGAGGGATGTTCGCAGGAGGTCTGCCGGTTGGCCGGGCGCCCAGAGCAGAGGCCGGTTGAAACGGGCGCCCTCGGCGACGGTGTCGGCGGCCCGCCAGTCGCCCTCATGCGGATAGAGGGCGTAGGCGAAGCGGTGCTCGCCCGCGTCGGCGTGGGGATCGGGCGAGGTCGGGCCCCGCGCCAGGCTGAGGCCCATCTCGCCGCCATGAACGGAAAAGCCGTAGCGGGAATCGCTGAGCAGGGAGGTCCCGAAGCCCGGTTCCGAGAGATCCGCCCAGCGGTGGCCCGGAACCTCGTAGCGGGCCAGGTCGGCGTCGGTGTTCTGGTGGGTCGGCCGCTCCACCGCCCCGAACAGGGTCTCGTACGTCGCATGGGACGCCCGGCAGGCGACGGGGAACACCGCTTTCAACCACCGGTTGCGCTCACGCCAGTCGAGGACGGCGTGGAACTCCAGCCGTCGCGCCCCGGCGTCCAGGCGGACGATCTGGATGAGGCCACTGGCGGCGCCGATCCGGCGCTCGAACCTCACCTCGGCCCGCAAGGGACCGCGCGAGACGACCTCGCAACGATGCGCGCCCGGCGCGTCCCGCGCCGTCTCCAGGGCGAAGGGATCGATGTCCCAGGCGTCGAACGCCGTCGGACGGTCGTCGAACAGGATCATGCGGTTGGCCGGCGCAGCCAGGGCTTCGCGGCCGCTCCCGCGGTGGACCAGGGACAGCACCTCGCCGGCGGCCGAGACGAGGGCCGAAAGATGCGCGTTCTCCAGGCGGATGCTCCCGCCCCCGAGTTCCCGAACGCTCACGGCATCCGAAGGGGTGGCTTGGCGACCGGCCGCGAACGGCTCGGCGACGGCGAAAACCAGCGCGCCATCCGGCGTTCCGGCGACCTCGGCGCGCGCGAAACCGATCGGATTGACCGGCGTCGCCTCCCCCGCCCCCCTGTCGACGAGCCCCGCCAGCAGTCCGCCGTTCACCGAAGCCACGTCCTCGGCCAGGGCGGAGAGCTGGGCGACCGCCGTGACGTTGACGGGCGAGATGCTGCTGCCCGGCAGGATATCGTGGAACTGGTTAGTGAGCAGGACCCGCCATAGCCGTTCCACCTCGTCCCGGCCCGGCGCGGGGCGTCCGGCCAGGGCGCTGGCGACGCAAAGGAACTCCAGGGTCTGCAGCCGGCCCTCGTCCAGCCGGTTCAGCCGCTTGATCTCGCCCTGGCTGGTGTAGGTTCCGCGGTGGTACTCGAAATAGAGCTCGCCCTCGATCGCCGCGAGGTCGTCCGCGCGAGCCTCCAGCCGCTCGAAGAAGGCTTCGGGCGCGGCGAGCCTGGCCCGGGGAACGCCCTGCAGGTCGGCTGCACGCGCCAGCCGCTCGATCATGTCGGCGTCGGCGCCGCCGCCGCCGTCGCCATAGCCGAACAGGTACATCGCCTCGCCGGAACGGTCGGCATCCTTGTAGTTGGCGGCGTGGTAGCGGAGCTCCTCCATGGTCGCCAGGCCGTTGTAGGTGTCGGCCGGCGGGAAGTGGGTGAGCACCTCGCTGCCGTCGATGCCGCGCCAGAGGAAGCTGTGGTGCGGCGGACTGGTGAAGCGGTTCCACGAGAGCTTCTGGGTGAGGAAGCGGCTCATCCCCGCCTCGCGCATCAGCTGTGGCAGCTGGCCGGCGTAGCCGAACACGTCGGGGTTCCAGAATACGGTCGAGCGGCGCCCGAAGGTCCGCTCGAAGTAGCGCTGGCCGTACAGGAACTGGCGACACAGGGATTCGCCCGAAGGCAGGTTGCAGTCCGGCTCGACCCAGGATCCGCCGATTGGGATCCACTGGCCGGCCGCCGCATTGGCCTTGATGCGGGCGAACAGGTCCGGATCGGTGCGCTCGATCTCGACGTACTGGTAGGCCTGGGAGCAGGCGAACCTGAAGGCCGGATAGTCGTCCATCAGGGCCACGGCGGTGGCGAAGGTGCGCTGGCATTTGCGCCGGGTCTCCTCGATCGGCCACAGCCAGGCGGTGTCGATATGGGCGTGGCCGACCGCGAAGAGGTCGTGGGTGACGTCGGCGTTACGGGCGGAAAGCAACCCGTCCAGGATGGGCCGCGCCGCCGGCCAGCTCGACGGCTCGCCCGGATCGATCAGGTTGCAGACCTGGTTGAGCTCGTGCAGCAGCCGCCCGGCCCAGGTGGTGTCCAGCGCGGGGCGCAGTACGGCGCCGCCGGCGGCGCCGTACGACCGCGAGGCCTGGGCCGGCGCCCGATCGGCCTCCAGCTCGCGCAGCGTGTCGAAGTCGTGGAACAAGCGCCAGGCCTCGGGATCGAACCGACGCAGTTCGCAGGCGCGCAGGACATAGGGCTCGTCCGGCCCGCCCCGCCGCCCGCCGCCGCCGTGGTCGACGCCGAAGGCGCGATTGCAGGCCACCTCGACGGAGAACACCAGCCGCTCGCCGCCCTTCGCGGCTTTGGTCAGCCGCACCTGATGGCGGCCGATATTGAGGCCGGCGACCGACCGCCCGTCCCTCCACAACAGGGCCTCCGACGCCGAGTCCCAATGCAGGTCGACCCGCGACCGGGCCCAGTCCGGCGGGACCTCGGCGGTGACCCGGAACCACCACGTCGACCACAGGGGGCCCAGGGCTTCGCCGATCCCCGCGGGGCGATAAGTGAGACGCGCCGCATCCTCGAAACCGATCCGGTCGGTCGGCCCGACGACTTTGATGTCGACCACCGGCGCGCGCGCCGGATAGATCGCGCGCCGCAGCCGCCGCGCGACGTCGGCCAACCTCTGCCGCGTATAGGCCGGATACCGCCCCCGCCCACGGGCGAGATCACTCAGCGGGGCGAGGGGTTCAGGCATGCGGGGACTCGGGCTGCGGATGGCGTTTTGGGAAGCCTACCGCGCCGGTGGCGGAGCGCCACAGGTCATTCCCGGCGGTGCGGGTCGGGCCCTCCAGGGCGACCCCTAGGTGAGGACCGGTTTTCGGCTGGGCCGGTTGAAGGGGGACCATGGGGAACGAGGCGGGAAGGCGTCCGGCGGGGTCTCCGGCCAGTCGTCTTCGGTCCAGCCGGACCAGTCGGGGGAGAGCCCCAGGTCTTTGCAGAGCCTCTCGACCGTCTCGCGAAGGGGGGTGTCCCCCACAAAGACGTAGGCGATGTCATCGGCGAGACGCTCCTAGCGCGAGGTCAAGAAGAATCTTTGCAGAATGATATCACGCTGGGCGCCTGCGCGAGCAAGATGGCCGCCCCATGTCGTTTGCGACCTGATGCCCATCCGCCGCGTTCAGGTTCCACGTCGCGGGAGGGTCGTGAGAAAGCTCAAAGCGGCCTTCTGGAGATTCCGCTCGCCGGCAGGACGCCAACGCGAAAGATCGACCCCATTGCTGACCTTCAAGGTCCGCTTCAGGGCGCCGGCGATGATGGGTCTCAGCCTTGCTCGGCGCGTGCTACATTTCACCGGATAGAGGCGGTCACCTGAAAGGCGAGGGCCGATGCCCGCGAGACTCACGATCGCCGTCTGCGCCGTTTGCCTGGCCCCGCTGGCGGGCGCGGTGGCCGATCCTGCCCCCGCCGGCGGCCTCGAATACGATGAGATCAGCTTCGTGAACGCTGATGCGGCGGCGCATCCCCCGGGGGCTTTCGACGGCGACCTGGCGGCGATCAAGACGGCGGCGCTCAAAGGACAGCTGGGGACCGTCGATGCGCGCCAGCGGGTGGCCCGCCTGACCCGAGAGGCCAACAATCCTGCATTGAAGGTCGCCATGATGGCGGCTGCGCGGGTTCCCGGCGTCGGCATCCTGGCCGGGCTGATCGCGACCTCGGCGCTGCGCGCGCAATTCGCGGCCGAGGGGGCCGCTATGGGGACCTCGGTGCATGACGCCTTCATCACCGAGCAGCGGCTGGGGACGTGGTATCACGTCGTCTATCTGAACGGCTGGACGCGGCGCGAGGACGTGCCGAACCAGACGGTGCTGATCGTCAAGCCGGACAAGAACCAGCGGATCCATTTGGATCTGGCCGCGCAGACCTACTACACGACGCCCTCGGCGGATTCGCCGCAGACCGCGGCCGGTACGCGGGCGGTGATGTGCTCGCCGTCGACCACCGTCGATCATGGACCGAAGACGCTGGATGGCGTCGCCACCGAGGCCTTCGAGACCACCTTCGCCGCTGCCCGCATGTCCGTGACCGTCACCCGCTACGCATCGAGCTACGCCGAGCCGCCGGAGCGCACCGCGACCGGCGATCTGATCCCCTACGACTGCCTGGCGACGGCCGCGCACACCGGCCCGCCGATGCCGACCGACCACATCGCCCTTTACCAGACGATGACCGCCACCAACGGCGCCGCCACCACGTCGCGACTCGACGAAATCGGCAATGTCAAACAGGGCGACGAAGACACGGCGTTGTTCGAAGTTCCGGCGGGCTTCAAGGAAAAACGCCCAGGCGACATCATGAACCCTTAGTCCGGGGTCGAGATTGATTGTCACGGAAAGGCAAGGTCGAGCGCTCATGAAGACCTGCAAGCTTCGCCCGATGGGCGACGCCGCCGCGGCGGCGCCGACAAGTCCAATCCGCCCGAGAAATCCTCGGCGCGAGGTGAGGCCTGGGACTCCGGGCGGGCGGCGGTCTGCATCGCTTGGCGACAAGGGTCACGCTCCTTGTTTTTTGGTGTTTCCAGTATTGGGCGGGCGGCACAGCACGATCCGAACGCGGCACGGCGCGCTAGCCACGGTGCGGAAGTCTAAATCGTACGCACATCCCGACCGCGCAGAACCAAACCCGTTTGAGTCTTACGGGCTACGCATCACGATCCTGATGGCGGTCAGCATTCTCTCCCGATAGGCGGCGAGCGTGTCCACCGAAGCCTTGATGCCCTTAGCGCTCATCAAGAGTTGCTCTGACAATTCGGCGACCGTGACGCCGGCCTCCTCCCAGCGGTCCGCAACGCCCGCCTCCGCCAGTAGAGCGGCTGCAATCCCCATCAGGTCCCGCTCCAATTGGGCCAGGAGGGCGCCGGCGGCAGATTGGGCTGACTGCAGCAGCTCGACGGCGTCCTCTCGCGACGCGTTGTGAAATGCGCTGCAGTGCACGGCCTCAAATGCGCCCAGGAGGCGATCCCTGTGACTGAGGTTGCGGTCCTCCGCCACGGCGTGAGCCGCAGAGATCAGGTGCGACACCAGATGCTGAAGAGCGTCCCTGAACAGGAGGTCCTTCGTCTCGAAGTAGAGATACAGGCCTTGCCGGGAGACCCCCGCGGCCCGGGCGACGTCATCCATGGACGTCTTCTTGAAGCCGTAGCGCAGGAAGATCGCCGTCGCGGCCGTCAGAATGGCCTCGCGCTGTGGCGAGCCTGGCGCCCTTCTGCTTGTCACGCTCATCGGTCAGCCCCGCTTTGACGAAAGCGGTTGCCGCGCCAGGCGCTCGGCATCGGGTGGTCCAGTGTGCGACTTGTCACGCCAGGAGCCTCGCCTCCATCGCTTCGGTATCGCGGAAAACGTCCCATGGATAATCCCAGGCGGGGCATGACGCCTCGTCCAACGCCTTGAGATCCTCGCTGGTGAGCTTGACGGAGAGGGCGCGAAGATTTTCATCGAGCTCCGCCTCGGTCCGCACGCCTAGGATGAGGCTGGACGTTTGTGGGCGAGCCAGAAGCCAAGCGAGCGACACAGCGGCATGGGTGGCCTCGTGCTGTTCCGCGATGCGGCCGACCACTTCGAGCAGATTCCAGTTCTTCTCGGTGTCCAAGGCCCGGAACGTATCCTTATGGACATCGAGGCGGGATCCGGCCGGCGCCGTTTTGCCGCGTTGGTATTTTCCGGACAGAAAGCCCCGCGAGAGCGGCGACCAAACGAGAACGCCAAGCCCAAACGCCGCGGCGGCGGGAATGAGTTCTCGCTCGGCCGAGCGCTGGACGAGCGACCACTGCAGTTGGATGGACTCATAGCGATGCGTCCGAAGCCGGTCCGCGGCCCAGAGCGACTCGACGAGGCTGTATCCCGCGTAGTTGGCGCAACCGATGTACCGGACCTTGCCCTCTGTCACGAGGTCGTCCAGCGCCCGCAGGGTCTCGTCAATGGCGACGTTTCTGTCCTGCAGGTGCACCTGATAGAGGTCGATGACGTCCGTCTTCAGGCGGCGGAGAGATTCCTCGCAAGCCGTCATGATCGCTCTGCGCGAGAGGCCCCAGTCGTTCGGCCCGGGCTTGCGAAGCATCCCGTGGCCGATGGGGAACCGGCACTTCGTTGCGATCAGCAGTTGGTCCCGCTTGCCGGCGGCCCACTCACCTATCAGTTCTTCGCTGCGCCCTTCCGTGTACACGTTGGCGGTGTCGACGAGGTTGATGCCGGCTTCCAGTGCGCGATCAAAGATCCGCCGCGCCTCTTCCTCGGAGGACGTGACCCCCTTCATGAGGGTCTGCGACGCTCCGAATAGCATCCCGCCGAGCGACAGCGCGCTCACGCGCAATCCCGAGGCGCCAAGCCTGCGAATTTCCACTGACTGATCTCCTGAAGCGAACCGTCGGCTACGGCGATATAGACATAATAGGCCCATTTTGTCAAATACGGGCATGACGGGTGAGCGGGGGGCGCACGGATGCCAGGTGATCCTCTGCCCGACGGCGGCCGACAGGCTCGGTTTGGCGCCGGGCGCGGGCGCCGCGTACCGTCACTGGGCCAACTTCATCAACCCAAGGGGGCGCTCGCGCGGCCATCTCTTCGATGGGCGCTTCGCCGCAGTGGCCGTGGACGATAACCACTTGATGGCGACCGTCCGCTACGTGGCCCTCAACCCCGTGCGGGGCTCAGTCAACGGCGCGGGAGTACCCGGAAAGCTAGAGCAAGGCTCTCACGAGGTCTCGCCACCAACTGGGGAACCAAAATCAACTTCATCGGGAAACATCTCCGGCGTCATGCGCGATGAAGCGGCTGCGCGCATCGGTCGAGCTGGCGCCGCGTGTCTTCATGGCTCCGCATGGGTCGTCTCGCGCGCTTCGCCGACTCGCCCCTACCCCTTCGCCTCCACATAAATCTCGCCGCCGCCTTCGCGGAACTTCTCGGCCATCAGGGCGAGGCCGGTCTCGACGTCGTTCTGGGCGGCGGCGGCGTCGCGGATTTCCTGGCTGATCTTCATCGAGCAGAACTTCGGGCCGCACATCGAGCAGAAGTGCGCCACCTTGTGCGCCTCCTTGGGCAGGGTCTCGTCGTGGAACTCGCGGGCGGTCTCGGGGTCGAGGCCGAGGTTGAACTGGTCCTCCCAGCGGAACTCGAAGCGGGCGCGGGAGAGGGCGTCGTCCCAGGTGCGGGCGGAGGGGTGGCCCTTGGCGAGGTCGGCGGCGTGGGCGGCGATCTTGTAGGCGATCACCCCCTGCTTGACGTCCTCCCGGTCGGGGAGGCCGAGGTGCTCCTTGGGCGTCACGTAGCAGAGCATGGCGGTGCCGAACCAGCCGATCATCGCCGCGCCGATCGCCGAGGTGATGTGGTCGTAGCCGGGGGCCACGTCGGTGGTGAGCGGGCCGAGGGTATAGAAGGGCGCCTCGTGGCAAGCCTTCAGCTGCTTATCCATGTTGGCCTTGATCTTGTGCATCGGGACGTGCCCGGGGCCCTCGATCATCACCTGCACGCCGTGCTTCCAGGCGACTTTCGTCAGCTCGCCCAAAGTCTCCAGCTCGGCGAACTGCGCGGCGTCGTTGGCGTCGGCGATGCAGCCGGGGCGCAGGCCGTCGCCCAGCGAGAACGACACGTCGTAGGCGCGCATGATCTCGCAGATGTCCTCGAAGTGGTCATAGAGGAAGCTCTCGCGGTGGTGAGCCAGGCACCACTTGGCCATGATCGAGCCGCCGCGCGAGACGATGCCGGTGACGCGCTTCGCGGTCAGCGGCACATAGGCCAGCCGCACCCCGGCGTGGATGGTGAAGTAGTCGACGCCCTGCTCGGCCTGCTCGATCAGGGTGTCCTTGAACACCTCCCAGGTCAGGTCCTCGGCGACGCCGTTCACCTTCTCCAGCGCCTGGTAGATCGGCACCGTGCCCAGCGGGGTCGGGCAGTTGCGGATGATCCACTCGCGGATGTTGTGGATGTTGCGGCCGGTGGAGAGGTCCATGATGGTGTCGCCGCCCCAGCGGATCGCCCACACCATCTTGTCGACCTCGTCCTCGACCGAGGACAGCACGGCCGAGTTGCCGATGTTGGCGTTGATCTTGACCAGGAAGTTGCGGCCGATGGCCATCGGCTCGAGCTCGCCGTGGTTGATGTTGGCCGGGATGATCGCCCGGCCGCGGGCGACCTCGGAGCGCACGAACTCCGGGGTCATGAAGTCGGGGATCTCGGCCCCGAAGTCCTCGCCGTCGCGGATGAAGGCGTCGCTCTCCTTGCGCCGCAGGTTCTCCCGGATGGCCACATACTCCATCTCCGGGGTGATGATCCCGGCGCGGGCGTATTCGAGCTGGGTCACCGCGCGGCCGTCCCTGGCGCGCAGGGGCCTGCGGTCGCTGGTGAACTTCGGCGCCAGGTGGCGGCCCTTGGCGCCGCCGTTGTCCTCCGGTTTCACCGGCCGCGGCGCCACCTCCT
>JAQGIW010000256.1 GCA_028290905.1 Caulobacteraceae bacterium
GTCCGACACCGAGTCCCTGCGCCAGCTCGAGAGCGATCTCAAGAGCGCAGTGTTCGGCCAGGAGGACGCCATCCATCAGCTGGCTTCGGCCATGAAGATGGCTCGGGCGGGCCTGCGCGAACCGAACAAGCCGATCGGCTGCTATCTGTTCTCGGGTCCCACCGGCACGGGCAAGACCGAGACGGTGCGTCAGCTGGCCTTGACGCTCGGCATCGAACTGCTGCGCTTCGACATGAGCGAGTACATGGAGCGCCACACCGTCAGCCGCCTGATCGGCGCGCCTCCCGGGTATGTGGGCTTCGATCAGGGCGGCCTGCTCACCGACGCCGTCGATCAGCACCCGCACGCCGTGGTGCTGCTCGACGAGATCGAGAAGGCCCACCAGGACGTCTTCAACATCCTGCTGCAGGTGATGGACCACGGCACCCTGACCGACGCCAACGGCAAGAAGGTCGATTTCAGGAACGTCGTCCTGATCATGACGACCAACGCCGGGGCCTCCGATTCCCAGCGCAACTCCATCGGTTTCGGCCGAGGCAAGCTGGAGAACCAGGACGAGGAGGCGATCAAGAAGCTGTTCACGCCGGAGTTCCGCAACCGCCTGGACGCCATTGTGGCGTTCAAGTCGTTGACGCCGGAAGTGATCCGCATGGTGGTGCAGAAGTTCATTCTGCAGCTCGAGGCGCAGCTGGCGGATCGGCACGTCACCATCGAGACCTCCGAGGAGACCATCGACTGGCTGGCCAAGAACGGCTTCGACGAGCTCTATGGCGCCCGACCGCTGGCGCGCGTGATCCAGGAGCAGATCAAGCGGCCGCTGGCGGACGACATCCTGTTCGGGCGCCTGGCGAAGGGCGGCCACGTCAAGGTCATCCTCGTCGACGGCAAGCTGGCCTTCGAATTCGATTCCAAGGCCGTGCCGCCCAGCTCGGCCACAGACCCGAGCGAAGACGCCTCCGACGCGCAGGAACCGGCCCTGGCGGAATAGGCTGAGAGGGGGTGGCGACGCCCCCTCTTCCCCCTAGCGTTGAAACGCGCCTAACGCTCCAGGCGCTCGGCGATCTGGCGCGCCAGGGCGTTGAGCTCGTTCATATCGCCCATGGCGCCTCCGGCGTGGCGACCCAGCGGGGCGTCGCGCCAGCGCGGGATGATGTGGACGTGCAGGTGGAAGACGGTCTGGCCGGCGGCCGAACCGTTGAACTGGGCGATCATGATCCCCTCCGGCTCGAGGGCCCGGCGAACGGCCCGCGCCACCCGCTGGGTGGTGTTCATGATCTCCGCCAACTCGTCCTGTTCCACGTCCAGCAGGTTACGGGCCCGCGAGGTCTTGTGGACGACCAGGGCGTGACCGCGGGACTGGGGAAAGGCGTCCATGAACGCCAGAGTCTTCTCGTCCTCGCCGATTCGCGCCGCCGGGATCTCGCCCCGCACGATCTTGGCGAAGATGTTGTCGCGCTCGTAGGCGCCGTCGAGGCTCATGCGCACCGGCCTTTCATGCTAGATTTCTCTCCCTAACAAAGACGCCTGGAGGGGACCATGCCGGACGCCAATCTGACCGAGCGTCAGCGCAAATGGTTCGCCACCGTCCGCGAGGGGCTCGAGCGGGACACCGGCAAGACCATGGCCGAGTGGGTTGCGATCGCCCACACCTGTCCGGAGACCGGCCATCGGGCCCGCCTCGAGTGGTTCAAGGATATCCGCGGCCTGCTGCAGAACCGCGCCTCCCAGGTGATCAGCGAGGCGTTCGGATCGAAGATGGCCTGGAGCCCGAAGCCCTGATCGAGGCGCTGTGGAGCGACCCGGCCTCGCGGGCGATCTTCGAGGCGGTCAACGCCCGCGCCACCGCCCTCCCCGGCGTCGTCCGGACCGCGCGCAAGGGCTACATCGCCTGGTCCCGGCAGGTGCAGTTCGCCGCCATGCGTCCGGTGAAGGGGGGAAAGGCCATGCTGGGCCTCGCCACGCCACCGGACGCCCACCCTCGCCTCGCCGCAGGCCGGAGCGAGTCCTGGTCGGAGCGGCTGACGTCACGCATCGCCCTGGAGGCGCCCGCGGAGGTCGATGACGAGCTGGCGGCCCTCCTCAGGGCGGCCTGGGAGAAGGCCTAATCCCCGGGGACGGCGCTCTCCGACTCCAGCCGCCAGTCCAGATGCCGCCGCACGGTCGGCCACTCGCTGGCGATGATCGAATAGACGCAGGTGTCCCGCAACGTGCCGTCCGGCATCCGCGAATGGTTGCGCAGGATGCCGTCGAGCTTCGCCCCCAGGCGCTCGATCGCCCGACGGCTGGGCGTATTGAAGAAGTGGGTGCGGATCTCCACGGCGATGCAGTCGAGGTCCTCGAAGGCGTGGGCCAGGAGCATGCGCTTGCACTCGGTGTTGATCGCCGTGCGCTGGGCCGAGCGGCGATACCAGGTCGAGCCGACCTCCAGTCGCCGGTTGTCGGCGTCGATGTTCAGGTAGCTGGTCATGCCCACCGGCTGGCCGCTGGCCTTGGCGACGACCGCGAACGGCAGCCAGACCCCCCTCTCTCGCCCGGCCAGCCGCGCGGCGATGTCGGTCTCCATCGTCTCGGGCGAGGGAACGGAGGTGTACCAGAGCTTCCACAGCGCGCCGTCGCGCACCGCCTCCGCGAGGGCGGGCGCGTGGGCGGGGGCGAGCGGGGTGACGATGGCGTGGCGGCCGACGAGTTCGATGGCCGGTGGCCAGGGCGCGGCCTGGGCGTCATCGGTCATGGCGTCGCCTGGCGGAAGGGCGAGTATTCCTCGGCCAGCCAATCCATTTCGCCCTGCACCGCGGCGCGCTCCTGTTCGAGGAACCGGGCCACCGGTGCGCGCAGGGCGGGATCGGCGATATAGTGGGCGGAGTAGACCGCGGTCGGGAGATAGCCGCGGGCGATCTTGTGCTGACCCTGCGCGCCGGCTTCCACCCGCGCCAGCCCCTGTTCGATGGCGTATTCGATGGCCTGGTAATAGCACAGCTCGAAGTGGAGGAACGGTACGTCCTCCAGGCAGCCCCAGTTGCGGCCATAGAGGCAATCGCCGCCGATCAGGTTGAAGGCCCCGGCGATCCAGCGACCCTGGCGGCGGGCCATGACCAGCAGCACCCTGTCCGCCATTCGCTCGCCGAGCAGGGAAAAGAACCGGCGATTGAGGTAGGGCCGGCCCCACTTGCGCGAGCCGGTGTCCATGTAGAAGGCGAAGAAGGCGTCCCAGTGCTCCTCGGTCAGGTCCCGCCCGGTAAGGGGGACCACCTCGAGGCCGGCCACGGCGTCCCGGCGTTCCCGGCGAATGGTCTTGCGCCGGCCCGAGGACAGGGCGGCCAGGAAGTCCTCGAACGTGGCGTAGCCGTGGTTAAGCCAGTGGTACTGCTGGTTCTGCCGCCCCAGCAGGCCCAGCCTCACAAGGAAGTCCCATTCATCGGGCAGGGGGAAGTTGATCCCCAGGGTCGAGGCGCCGAACCGCTCGCACAGTGTCAGCGCGCCGTTCACCAGCCGACCCCGCCCAAGCTCCTGGTCCACGCCCTCGCGGACCAGCAGCCTCGGCCCGGTCACCGGCGAGAACGGCGACGCAGAAACCAGCTTTGGATAATAGCGGCCGCCAGCGCGCTCGTAGGCATCGGCCCAGGCGTGGTCGAAGATGTATTCGCCCTGGCTGTGGGACTT
>JAQGIW010000275.1 GCA_028290905.1 Caulobacteraceae bacterium
CATCGTCGGCGCCGCGGGGCTCGCCCCCACGCTGGCCGCCGCGCGGGCGGGTTCGATCATCGCCCTGGCCAACAAGGAGAGCCTCGTGTGCGCGGGACCGGCGCTCCTGGCCATATCCCGGAGCGCCGGCGGTCGCGTGATCCCGGTGGATTCCGAGCATTCGGCCATCTTCCAGGTTTTCGCGCCCGCTGCGGCCGGCCACATCCGCCGCCTGATCCTTACCGCGTCCGGCGGTCCCTTCAGGTCGTGGACGAGCGAGACCATGGCCGGCGCCACCCGAGAACAGGCGGTGGCTCACCCCAACTGGAGCATGGGAGCCAAGATCTCGGTGGACTCGGCCACGATGATGAACAAGGGCCTGGAGATGATCGAGGCCTCCTACCTCTTCGGCATGTCCCCGGACCGCATCGACGTGATCATCCATCCCCAGTCGGTGGTTCACAGCCTGGTGGAGTACGCCGACGGTTCGACCTTGGCCCAGCTCGGTCCGCCGGACATGCGGGCGCCGATCGCCTGCGCCTGGGCGTGGCCGGGGCGGATGAGCTGGGCCGCGCCCGCCCTCGACCTTGCTGCCATCGGCCAGCTCACCTTTGAAGCGCCGGACGAGACCCGCTTTCCGGCCCTGCGAATCGCCCGCCGGGCCCTGGAGGCGGGCGCGGGCGCGCCGGCGGCCATGAACGCCGCCAATGAGGTGGCTGTGGAGGCCTTCCTGAACCGGCGCCTGGGATTTCTCGACATCGCCCGGACAGTTTCGGAAACCCTGGAGCAGCTCAACAACCGCGGCGAACTGGTCGCCGGCGACGACGACGACGCCGTGGAATGGGCCCTGGCCATCGACGCGTCCGCCCGGCGGGTGGCCGCCCAAGTCCTGTCGCGATTTGAGCGCATGGGCGGGTCGGACGGTATGGAGAACGCGCGCCCATGATGGCCTTTCTGCAGTCCGCCGTCGTCTATGTGGCGCCCTTCCTGCTCGTCATCAGCCTGATCGTGACCATCCATGAACTGGGCCACCTGCTCACCGCCAAGGCCTTCGGGGTCGCGATAGACTGCTTCTCGATAGGCTTCGGGCGTGCCCTCGTCTCCTGGCGTGACCGGTCCGGGATGGAGTGGCGAATCGCCTGGATCCCGCTCGGCGGCTACGTCCGGTTCGCCGGCGACGAGAACGTGGCGAGCGTCCCCGATCACAACAATCTGGACGCCATGCGACGGGCGATCGTCGCCCGCGAGGGCGTCGGGGCCGAGCGCAAGTACCTGCCCTTCAAGCCGCTCTGGCAACGGGTGGCCATCGTCCTCGCGGGCCCGGCGGCCAACTTCGTCCTGGGCGTCGTTCTTTTCGCGGCCTTCTTCATGGCCTTCGGCGAGCCGGTGAGCACCAGCCGCGTCTCGGAAGTGATACCGGCCGGCGCCGCGGCCCGGGCCGGCTTCCACGCCGGCGATCTGGTCGTGCGAGCCGATTCGAAGCCCATCCGGACCTTCGAGGACCTGCAGTTCTATGTGCAGTACCGCGGTGGCGTACCCATCGAC
Organism: Caulobacteraceae bacterium; assembly: GCA_028290905.1. Classification (GTDB taxonomy): domain Bacteria; phylum Pseudomonadota; class Alphaproteobacteria; order Caulobacterales; family Caulobacteraceae; genus Acaudatibacter. The sequence continues at coordinate 1,525 of JAQGIW010000275.1, forward strand.
TTCGCCGTCCAGCGCGATGGCCGCCTGCTACATCTTGTCGCTCGCCCTGACACCCGCCAGGTCGATAGCGCCTTCGGCGGCAAGCAGGACGTCGGTGTCCTTGGGCTGGCCGCCCGGGGCGGGCGCCAGGCGGCCGTCAACCCGGTGCGGGCCCTGCAGCTCGGCGTCGAGAAGACCTGGGACGTTACGACCACCACGGTCTTCTATCTGGGCCGCATGGTCACCGGCCAGGTCGGCGCCGATCAGATGCACAGCATCGTGGGGATCGGCGTGGCCACCGGTTCGCTCACCCAGCAGGCGGTCGACCAAGCCAAGGTGGCGGGCGTCAGCTGGGTGGTCACCGTCGCCTATGTCCTCATCCAGCTGGCGGCCCTGATCAGCGTCAGCATGGGGATTCTCAACCTCATGCCCATCCCGGTCCTGGACGGCGGGCACCTGTTGGCCTTCGCCTATGAGGCTATCGCCAAGCGACCGCCGGCCGCGGCCGTGCAGGCGGCGGGGTATCGCGCGGGACTTGCTTTGCTGGTGGGATTGATGTTGTTCGCCACCTGGAATGACCTCGGGCGCCAGAAGGTGTTCCATTTCTTCGGCAGCTTGTTTTCCTAAGGCGATCCCCTCTTCATGGCTGAACCGACGGTAGGTCCCCGCGCGCCTGCGCTCTTGCTCTCCGGCCTGGCGGCGCTGCTCTGCGGTACGGCGCTCGTCGCGCCGTCGCTCGCCGCCGCGCAGGTGGCCGCCGCTTCAGGACCGCCCCCGGCGCCGCCCGCCAACGCACCGCCCGCCAACGCACCGCCCGCCAGCGCACCGGCCGCCAACCCGCCGCCCGCCAGCCCGCTACCGGCCCCGGTCGGCGAGCAGAGTGGTGTGGTCGGCCGGATCCTGGTGGAGGGCAATCAGCGAATCGATCCGGAGACGATCCTCTCCTACCTGCCGATCAGCGTGGGCGATCACGTGGACTCGGCGAAGATCGACGAAGCCCTCAAGGCGCTGTTCCGCACCGACCTGTTTTCCGATCTGAAGATCGATCTGCAGGGTACGGACCTGATCGTGCGCGTGGTGGAAAACCCGATCATCAACCAGGTGCTGTTCGAGGGCAATTCGAACCTCAAGAACGACAAGCTGCAGGACGAGATTCGCATCCGTCCAAGGGGGGTCTTCACGAAGGCCAAGGTGGAAGAAGACGTCGGCCGCATCGTCGAACTCTACCGCCGCTCGGGGCGCATCTCCGCCACCGTCACCCCGAAGATCGTGCAGCTGCCGCAGCGTCGCGTCGACCTGATATTCGAGATCAACGAAGGTCCCAAGAGCGGCATCCTGCGCGTGAATTTTCTCGGCAACGACCGTTTCTCTGGCAGCGACCTGCGCAACGTCGTGGTGACCAAGGAGAGCGCCTGGTACAAGTTCTTCCAATCCAACGACAACTACGATCCCGACCGGATCGAATACGACCGCGAGCAGCTCCGCAAATTCTACCGCAACCGCGGATTCTACGATTTCCGGATCATCTCGTCCGTGGCTGAGCTGCAGCCCAGCCAGAACGGCTTCGCGGTCACCTACGCCCTCAACGAGGGGCGCCAGTACCGATTCGGCAAGCTTACCGTCCACGCCGAACTGAAGAAGCTGAACGGCGACATCCTGCGCCAGATCCTGCCCATCAAGGAGGGGCAGCTCTACTCGGACGACAAGATCGAGAAGTCGACCGACGCCCTGACCTTCGCCGCGGGGGCCGCCGGGTTCGCCTTCGTGGACGTCCGCCCGCGCTATACCCCCAATCCGGCCAAGCGCACGGTGGATGTCACCTTCGACATCAAGGAGGGGCCGCGCGTCTACATCGAGCGTATCGACATCGTCGGCAACACCCAGACCCTGGATTATGTGATCCGGCGCCAGATGGGAGTTGCGGAAGGCGACGCCTACAACCGCGCGCTGGTCGATCGCTCCAAACAGTCGGTGAGGGCCCTCGGCTTCTTCAAGGACGTGGACATCACCACCGTGCCGGGCTCGGCGCCGGACAAGACCGATCTTCTGGTCAAGGTCACCGAGCAGCCCACCGGCCAGCTCTCCTTCAGTGCAGGCTACAGCTCGCTCGACAAGGTGGTCGCCGACATCGGCATCACCCAGTCCAACTTCCGCGGCCGCGGCGAGAACCTCGGCCTGCGGATCTCCGCCGGCTCGCTGCAGCAGCAGATCGACGTCTCGTTCAACGAGCCGCACTTCCTCAACCGGGACCTTCAGGGCGGCTTCGACCTCTATGCCCAGCGCTACGACTTCACGACCCAGGCCAGCTATACGACGACCTCCCTGGGAGGCACCTTCCACGTGGCCTTCCCCCTGGCCCCCAACGCGCTCCTGACGACGCGCTACACCATCCGCACCGATGACGTGATCGTCTCCAACTCCCTGTGCGTGCCGGGATCGGAGCTGGTGTCGATCGTGCTCTGCGAGCAGCGGGGGTCCTATCTGACGTCCCTGATCGGCTACACGATCGGGTTCGACCATCGGAACGACGCCCTGAACCCGACGCGCGGCTACTATGTGAACCTGTCGCAGGACGTGGCCGGGTTCGGCGGCACCGTGCACTATGTGCGCAGTGAAGGCCGCGGCGGCTGGTTCCACGGCTTCAACAAGGACTTCATCCTCAGCTTCACCGGCTCGGCGGGCTATGTCGACGGCTGGAATGGCGACACGATCCGGATCACCGACCGCTTCTATAAGGGCGGCGACGACTTCCGCGGTTTCCAGATCGCGGGGATCGGCCCCCGCGACACTCAGTTCGGTGACGCCCTCGGCGGTAAGCTTTATGCCGTGGGCACGGTGGAATTGACTCTGCCGACCAAGCTGCCGGAGCAATATGGCATCCACGCCGCCCTGTTCACCGATTTTGGCACGCTTGGTATCCTTGATCGCAACAACAAGGTAAACCCCAACACCAACCTTCCGCTCATCGGCGTCAAAGACGACCTCGGCTTGAGGGCTTCTGCCGGGATCAGCATATTCTGGAAATCCCCGCTGGGACCCCTGCGGTTCGACTTCAGCCAGATCATCAAGAAAGACTACTACGACCGGACGGAACTGTTCCGCTTCACCACCTCAACAAGGTTCCAATAGACATGCACATCAGATCCCTCGCTATCTCAGCTGCGGGCGTACTCACCTTCGCCACCTCGGCGGCGCTCAGCGCCACGCCGGTGGCGCCGAAGCCTGCCGCGGCCGCGGCCCCGACCGTCGCCCAGGGTCCCGTCATCCCAGGCGTCTGCCTGCTGTCGGTCAATCAGGCGATCGCCCAGTCGACCGTCGGTGGCTATGTGCGCACGCGTCTCGACCAGATCGTCACCCAGGTGCGCGCCGAGCTCAACCCCGAAGAGACCGCCATCAATAACGAAGGCAAGACCCTCGACGCCAGCAAGGCGACGCTGGATCAGGCCACCTTGCAAAGCCGCGCCCAGGCGCTCCAGGGGCGCTACGCCGCCTTCCAGCAGAAGGCCGACCTGCGCCAGCGTGAGGTGAAGGCGACCCAGGACAAGGCGCTCAACCGCATCGCCCAGGAACTCGAGCCCATCGCCCAGCAGCTCTATCAGTCGCACCGGTGCAGCGTGCTCATCGACAAGGGCTCGGTCATGCTCGCCAATCCCGACATGGATCTCACGCCCGCGGCGATCACGGCCCTGAACGGAAAGCTCCAGCAGTTCCCCTTCGACCGGGAACACCTCGACACGGGCGCCGCTCCGGCCGCCCGCTGATCCGCGCGGGCTGACGTCAAGACCGCGGATGCCGGATCCACGCTTCTATGAAGCCAGGCCCGCGGCCTCCCTGGGCGAGTTGGCGGGGCTGGTCGGGGCGAAGCTTGCCGACGCCGGGGCCGCCGGGCGGATGGTCGAGGGGGTGGCTTCGCTGACCGCGGCGACGGCCCGCGATGTCGCGTTCTGCGCCGACCGGCGTCATTCCGCCGATCTGGCCGCCACCTCCGCCGCCGCCTGCTTCGTCACCGAGGCGCAGGCTTCGGCGGCGCCCGCCGCTTGCGTGGCCCTGGTGACACCCGTCCCCCAGGCGGCCTACGCCGCCGCGGCCGACCGCCTGTGCCGCCCCTGGTCCCTGGCGACCGGCGCGCCGCCGGTCGATCCGTCGGCAGAGATAGAACATGACGTGACCCTGTCGCCGGGCGTCGTGGTCGGCCCTCGCGCCCGGATCGGGCGCGGAACCGTCCTTGGTCCCGGCGCCTACGTGGGGCCAGGCGTCGCCATCGGGCGCGACTGCGTGATCGGAGCGCGGGCGGTGATCGGTTTCGCGCTGCTCGGCGACCGCGTCCGCATCCACGCCGGCGCGGTGATCGGCGAGCCGGGATTCGGCGCCGCGGCCGGCCCCCGGGGGGTGGTGGACATCCCCCAGCTCGGGCGGGTGATTCTGCAGGACGGCGTCACCGTCGGCGCCAATAGCTGCATCGACCGCGGCGCCTTCGAGGACACGGTCATCGGCGAGAACACCAAAATCGACAATCTTGTGCAGATCGGCCACAATGTGATCATCGGACGCAACTGCCTGCTGGCCGCCCACACCGGCATTTCAGGCAGCACCGTGATCGGCGATGGATGCATGCTCGGCGGCCGGGTGGGGATTGCCGACCACATCACCGTAGGGCCCGGCGCGCGGATCGCAGCGGCGGCGGGGGTGATGAAAGACATACCGGCCGGGGAAAGTTGGGGCGGCTTCCCGGCCAGAACAATGATCCGCTGGATGAGGGAAACGGCGACGCTGTCCCGCTTGGCCAGACGGGATGGAGGAACGAAGACGGCGCATGACCGAGGGTGACACAGGCAGCGGGGCCCCGGACAGCGAGACCGGAGCCGACATCGACATCCACGAGATCATGCGGCGTATACCGCATCGGCCACCGTTCTTGATGATCGATCGGGCCGAGAACTACGTACCGAGCGAATCGCTCGTCGGGGTCAAGTGCGTGACCATCAACGAGCCGTTCTTCGTCGGCCACTTCCCCGGCGCGCCGGTGATGCCGGGAGTCCTGATCGTCGAAGCCATGGCTCAGACGGGTGGTCTGCTGATGTCCAAATCGTGGGACGCAGACCCCACCGGCAAGATCATCCTGTTCATGTCGGTGGACAACTGCCGGTTCCGCCTTCCGGTCAGGCCGGGCGACGTACTGCGCCTCGACGTGAAGGTGCTCCGCTCCCGTGCCAATGTGGTCAAGTTCTCGGGCCGCGCTCTGGTCGACCACAAGCTTGCCGCCGAGGCCGAGTTCGCCGCCATGCTCGTCGACGCGCCGCGATGACGAGCATCCATCCGACCGCCATCGTCGATCCGGGCGCCGAACTGGGCGAGGACGTCGTGATCGGCCCCTACAGCCTGATCGGCCCGCACGTCCGCCTGGGCGCCCGCTCGCGCGTCGCCTCGCACGTGGTCATCGAGGGGCATGCCGAGATCGGCGAGGGTTGCGACATCCATCCCTTCGCCAACCTCGGGGCGCCCCCTCAGCACGCGGGTCACAAGGGCGAACCGACCCGGCTGGTCATCGGCGCGCGCAACATCATCCGTGAGCATGTGACGATGCACTGCGGCACCGTCATGGGCCGCGGCGTCACGACCGTGGGGTCGGACGGCTTCTTCATGGTCGGCGTGCATATCGCCCACGACTGCCAGGTCGGCGACCAGGTGACGATGGTCAACAACGCCACCCTGGGGGGGCACGTCCAGGTCGAGGACCATGTGATCATGGGCGGCCTGTCGGCGGCGCACCAGTACATCCGCATCGGTCGCCACGCGTTTGTCGGCGGGATGGCGGGCGTGAACCATGACGTCATCCCGTTCGGCAACGTCTGGGGCAACCACGCTCACCTCGAGGGCCTCAATCTGGTAGGCCTGAAGCGTCGGGGTTTCTCGCGCGAGACGATCAACACCCTGCGCGCGGCCTACCGACTGCTGTTCGCCGAGGAGGGGACGTTCCAGGAGCGCGTGGACGACGCCGCCGCGACGTTCGCCGGCTCGCGCGAGGTGATGGAGATCATCGACTTTATCCGCGCCGACTCCAGCCGGCCCCTGACCACGCCCCAGCGCGAGATCTGAAGCGCCATGGTCAAGCTCGGCCTGATCGCTGGGGGCGGCGCGCTGCCGGTGATCCTGGCCGGGCATTGCCGCGCGGTGGGACGGCCCCTGTTCGTGCTCCGGCTGAGAGGCTTCGCCGGAGCGGACCTTCAGGACTACGAGGGCGCTGACGTCGGTGTGGCGGAGCTCGGCAGGGGGATAGACGCCCTGCGGCGGGCGGGCTGCGTCGCGGTCTGCCTGGCCGGCAAGGTCGATCGGCCGGACCTGGCGGCTCTGAAGCCGGATATGCGGGGTCTCAAGGCCTTGCCGGGCGCCATCGCCGCGGCGCGCAAGGGTGACGACGGCCTGCTGTCCTTCATGATCGCGGAGTTCGAGAAGGAAGGGTTCGCCGTGGAGGGCGCCCATGAGGTTATGCGCGGCCTGACCCTGGCCGAAGGACCGCTGGGTCGCTATGCGCCCGGCCCGGCCCATCTCGCCGACGTCGGGCGCGCGCTGGAGGCCGCGCGGGCCATCGGCCGCCTCGACGTCGGCCAGGCCGCCGTCGCCTGCGAGGGCCTCGTTCTGGCCCTGGAGGCGCAGGAGGGCACCGACGCCATGCTGCGGCGTGTCGCCGGCCTTCCGCCGGCGATCCGGGGAACCCCCGAGCGGCCCCGGGGCGTCCTGGCCAAGGCCAGCAAGCCGGGCCAGGAGCTGCGCGTCGATCTGCCCACCGTCGGCCCCGAGACCATCCGGCGGGCGGCGGAGGCCGGCCTGGCGGGTATCGCCGGCGAAGCCGGCCAGATCCTCGTCCTCGATCGCGACGAGACCCGGCGCCTGGCCGACCAGGCCGGCCTTTTCGTCCTGGGTGTCCCGCCCGCGTGAGCGAGCCGTGCGTGATGCTGGTGGCGGTCGAACCGTCCGGCGACAGTCTCGGCGCCGCCCTGGCCGCCGCCCTCCGCCGGCGGCTGGGGAGGGGCCTGCGCCTGGTGGGCGTGGGGGGGCCCCTGATGGCCGCCCAGGGCCTGGCGAGTCCCTTCGATCCTTCGGCCCTCGCGGTGGTCGGCGTGTTCAACGCGCTTGCGGCCTATCCCGAGGTTCTCCGTCGTGCGCGCGAGACCGCCGCCATCGCCGGCGCCCAGCAGCCGGACGCCGCTGTCCTCATCGACGCCTGGGGCTTCAACCTTCGCGTGGCCCACCGGCTGCGCGGCGTCGTTCCCAGCCTGCCGCTGATAAAGTACGTAGCGCCGCAGGTGTGGGCGACGCGACCCGGCCGGGCCCGCACTCTGGCCCGCACCGTGGACTGCCTGCTGACCATCCACAGCTTCGATGCGCCCTGGTTCGAGGCGGAAGGCCTGCCCACCACCTTCGTGGGCAATCCAGCCCTCAATCGCGACTTCTCCACGGCCGATCCGGAGGGTTTTCGCGCTGCGATCGGCGCCGGGCCGGCGGACCGGATCCTCCTCGTCCTGCCGGGCAGCCGGGCAGGGGAGGTCGACCGCCTGACGCCGGTGTTCGGCGAGGCGGTGCGCCGCCTGACCGCGGAGCGACCGGATCTGCGGGTGGCGCTCGGCGTGGCCGACGGCATGGCCGACCGCGTCAAGGCGCGGCTCGCTTCCTGGCCCCGCCGGCCTCACCTGGTGGAAGGCGAGGCGGCGCGGGTTTCGGCGATGCGGGCGGCCACGGTCGCCCTCGCCTGCAGCGGGACGGTGACGACCGAACTGGCCCTGGCCGGTTGCCCGATGGTGGTGGGCTACAAGCTCGGCCCTCTGACGCACCCTGTGGCCAAGGTCCTTATCCGAACCCGCTACATCACCCTCTTCAATGTCGCGGCCCAGGCGTTCGTCGCTCCCGAGCGGGTGCAGGGGGCGTGCCGCGGCGACGTCCTCGCCGCCGACCTGGCGCGGCTGCTCGACGATGCGCCCGCGCGCGAAGCCCAGGTCGCCGCCCAGACCGCGGCGCTGGAGATCATGCGCGGCGGCGTCGTCGACCCGATCGGGGCCGCGGCCGACGCGGTGGTCTCGATCCTTAGCCGCGGGCCTCGATAGGCTTGTAGTCGCGCTGCAGGGGGCCGGTGTAGAGCTGGCGGGGCCGGCCGATCTTGCGCTGCGGATCCTCGAACATCTCCTTCCACTGGCTGATCCAGCCCACCGTGCGCGCCAGGGCGAACAGCACGGTGAACATGGTCATCGGGAAGCCCATCGCGCTCAGCGTGATGCCGGAGTAGAAGTCCACGTTCGGGAACAGCTTGCGATCCACGAAATACGGGTCGTTCAACGCGATCTTTTCGAGTTCGAGCGCGACCTTCAGCATCGGGTCATTCGGGTTGCCGACTTCCTGCAGCACCTCGTGACACGTCTTCTGCATCACCGTGGCGCGCGGGTCGTAGTTCTTGTAGACGCGGTGGCCGAAGCCCATCAGCCGGTACTTCCGGTCTTTCACCCCCTGGATGAACTCCGGGATGCGGTCGACGCTGCCGATTTCGTGCAGCATCATCAGGGCTTCTTCGTTCGCCCCGCCGTGGCTCGGGCCCCAGAGGCAGGCGATGCCGGCCGCGATGCAGGCGAAAGGGTTGGCGCCGGACGATCCAGCCAGGCGCACCGTCGAGGTGGAGGCGTTCTGCTCGTGGTCAGCGTGCAGGATGAAGATGCGGTCCATGGCCCGGGTGAGGACGGGGTTGGGCTTCCAGTCCTCGGCCGGCACGGAAAACGCCATGCGGAGGAAGTTCTCCGCATAGTTGCAGTCGTTGCGCGGCGTGACAAAGGGCTGGCCGATTGAATACTTGAAAGCACGCGCGGCGATGGTGGGCATCTTGGCAATCAGGCGATGGGCGGAGATCTTCCGTTGCTCGGGATCGTCAACGTTGATGCTGTCGTGATAGAAGGCCGACAGGGCGCCGACGGCTCCGGTCATGATCGCCATCGGGTGTGCGTCGGACCGGAAGCCCCCGAAGAAGCGGTCGAACTGGGCGTGGATCATCGTATGGTGCGTGATCGTGCGCTCGAAGTCCTCGTATTCCACTGCGGTCGGCAGCTCGCCGTTCAATAGCAGATAGCATACTTCCAGGAACGTCGAGTTCTCCGCCAATTGTTGGATTGGGTATCCGCGGTGCAGCAGGATTCCGGCGTCTCCGTCTATATAGGTAATCCGACTTTCACAGCTGGCCGTGGAGGTGAAACCGGGATCAAATGTGAAAACATCGGCCTCGGCATAGAGCTTCCGGACGTCGACGACGTCGGGACCGGCGGTCCCCTTCATCATCGCCAGATCGTAGCTGTTGTTGCCGATGGTCAATGTCGCGTGGTCGGCCATACCCCGAAGCTCCTTTGTCTGACGCCCGCTATAGCGAAGAGATCGCCCGCCCGCCCTTATAGCGGGTCATTGCGGGCGCGAAAGAGCGTCTTCGATTCGGCCCAGGCTCTCGGTCTTTCCCAGCGCCGTAAGGGCGCTGGCGAGGTCCGGCGCGGGCAGGCCGCCCGACAGGACCGCCCGCAGTGCGGCGCCGAATTTCCCCAGGCCGACCCCTTCGGTCTCGGCGAACGATCGCAGCCGCGAAAGCAGCGCCTCCGGCGTCCAGTCGTCCTCGTCGGCCAGATATGCGGACAGTCTCGAGAGCCGAGCGCGGCTTTCCGACGTGAGCAGCGACGATGATTTCCCGTCGAGATGAATGGGCCGCCGCGCGACGGCGAAGCGGCACAGGTCGTCGAGCTCGACGATGGTCTTAGCGCCTTCCTTGACCAGCGGGATGACGGCCAGCAGTCGGGGTGTCAGGTCCGATGTAAGATCGGCGGCCCGACGCTTCATCGCCTCGATCACCAGGCCCGTCAGCCGGGCGTCGTCGGCGAGACGAAGATAGTGGTTGTTGACGTGGCCCAGCTTGGCCCAGTCGAGCCGCGCGGGCGCCTTGACGACGTCCTTGACGTCGAACCATGCGATCGCCTGAGCGTCGGTGAACAGCTCATCGTCGCCGTGACCCCAGCCCAGGCGAGCCAGATAGTTGCGCATCGCCTCGGGCAGGTAGCCCCTGTCGGCGAACTCCCCCACCGCCTGGGCGCCGTGGCGCTTGGAGAGCTTGGCGCCGTCCTCGCCATGGATCATCGGCAGGTGAGCGAACGCCGGGACCTCCCAGCCCATCGCCTGGTAGATCAGCGTCTGTCGAGCGGCGTTGTTGAGGTGATCGTCGCCGCGGATGATGTGGGTGATCCCCATGTCGTGGTCGTCCACCACCACCGCCAGGTTGTAGGTCGGCGCCCCGTCCGAACGCAGCAGGACGAGATCGTCCAGTTCGCTGTTGTGGAAGCGCACGGGACCCTTGACGAGGTCGTCGACGATCGTCTCCCCGTCCATGGGCCCCCGGAAGCGGATGACGTGGGGCAGGTTCGCGCCCTGCGGCGGGTCGCGGTCGCGCCAGGGCGAGCGGATGGCGTGGCCCTCCGCCCGGGCGAGTTCGCGGGCCGCCGCCAGTTCCTCCACCGTCATGTAGCAGCGATAGGCGCGCCCCGCGGCGAGGAGGTCCTCCACGACCTGCCGGTGGCGGTCGGCCTGGGCGAACTGGAACACCGGCGGCGCGTCCGGCTCGAGGCCCAGCCAGGCCAGGCCGTCGTGGATCACCTGCACGGCCGCCTCGGTCGAGCGCTCGCGATCGGTGTCCTCGATGCGCAGCAGATAGGTTCCGCCGGTGTGCCGAGCGTAAAGCCAGTTGAACAGGGCCGTCCGAGCTGTGCCTATGTGCATCGAGCCGGTGGGCGACGGGGCGATGCGGGTGACCACGGGACGTTCTGGAACAGGCATCGGATTTCCGGCTGAAGGGCGCAGCCGGGACGCGCCGGGAGGTGGCGCGCGGGGGCTGGTCGGGGGCTGGCTTTCTATCATGCGCCGCGCGCGGCTTCCTAGGCCGGCCGAGCTGTCGACCTGGCTGCGCGCCGAGATCGCCGCACAGAGAGAACGGGCGGTGCTGTGGGCGCCGGTGGCCTTCGGCCTCGGCGCGGCGGCCTTCTTGGGCCTGAAGGCCGAACCCTCGGTCTGGGGCGGCGCGGGCCTCGCCGCCGCCGGCCTCGTCGGCTTCGCGGCCAGCTGGATCTTCAGCCGGCACGTCGGCGTCATCGCCTGCGCCGGCCTGGCTGCCCTGGCGGCGGCGGGATTCCTCGTCGCCAAGCTCCATTCCGATGGCGTGGCCGCCCCGATCGCCCCGGCGCGGGGTGGCGTCGTCACCCTTGAGGGATGGGTGGTCGATATCGACACACCCAGCGAGAAGGGCGAGCGGGTGCTGATCGCGCCGGTGGCGATCTCCGGCCTCGCGCCCGAGGCGACGCCCACCCGCGTCCGCATCGTGCTCCCCGGCTCCGGCGGCCCGGAGAGCGCGCCGCCGCCGGGAACGCCGATCCGTCTCACCACCCTGCTGGATCCGCCCCCGGGACCGGCTGCGCCGGGCGCCTACGACTTCGCGCGCGACGCGTGGTTCGAGGGCATCGGCGGCGTAGGGCTGGCGATGCGGGCGCCCGTCATGACGGCACTGCCGACGCCGCCCTGGCCCGTGCGCCTGGAGATGGCGGTCAACGCCCTGCGCTGGCGCGTCGCCGGGCGTCTCGCCCATGACATCACCGCGGTGCTGGGCCCGGACGACGGCGGCGCCGCGGGCCTGGCCGCGGCCGTGACCACCAGCCACCAGGACTGGCTGGCGGCCGATCATCGCGACGAGCTGCGCGGGTCGGGCCTCGCTCACATGCTGGCCATCGCGGGCCTGCATACGGCCGCGGTGAGCGGTTTTGCGTTCTTCGCCTTCCGTTTTGCGGTCGCGATCTGGCCCTGGTTGGCCCTGCGCGTCCCCGGCAAGAAGGTCGCCGCGGTGGCGGCCCTGGCGGTGGTGGCCGGCTACCTCGTGCTCTCCGGCGCCCATCCGCCGGCCCGCCGGGCCGCGATCACCGCCAGCGTCGCCTTCCTGGCCATCCTCGTCGATCGCCGCGCGGTCAGTCTCCACTCCCTGGCGGTCGCCGCCCTGATCATCCTCTTCCTGGAGCCGGAGGTGGTCGTGCAGCCCGGCTTCGAGATGTCCTTCTGCGCGACGGCCTCCCTGGTCGCACTCGCCGAGGTCTGGCGCCGGCGCGCCGATGCCGGAGCCGGACTTCCCTGGCCTCTGGCGATGGCGCGCAAGCTGAGGGGCTGGCTCGTGGCCATGGCCGTGGTCAGCTTCGTGGCCGGGGCGGCGACCGGCCCTTTCGCCATCCAGCACTTCAACCGGGTCGCCAACTACGGCGTCCTCGCCAATCTCTCCGCGGATTTCGTCGCCAGCGCGCTGCTCATGCCCTCGCTGGCGCTCGCGCTCTTCGCCCAGGCCGTGGGGCTGAGCGCCTCCCTTGCCGCACCCGTGCTGTGGCTGGCGGGGGAGTCGGCCCGGGCGGTGATCTTCCTGGGGCGCCTGTTCGCCGGTGCGCCTGGCGCGGCGATGACCCTTTCCAGCGCGCCCGAGATCGCGCTGGCGATCTCCTACCTGGGGATCGTCTTCGCCTGCCTCTGGCGGGGGCGGCTGAGATGGATCGGCCTGCCGATGTCCGCGGCCGTCGCCCTGTGGCCCAGGCCCACGCCGCCGGTCGCGTGGATCGCCGCCGATGGTGACGATGCGGCGGTGGTGGTGGCGGGCCGGGAGATCCCGATGAAGCCGGGCGCGCGAGGCTACGCCACCCAGCTGTGGGCCCAGCGCCGCGGATTCACCCTGGTCGCCGACGCCGCCGCGGCGGGCCGGGCTGTCTACGACTGCGATCGCAGGGGCTGTCTTCCGTTGGGCGCGGTCAGGCCAGCGATGTCCGCCTCGTGGATGCGCAAGGCGCCCCGGGGTGACCGCTTTGCCGACCTGTGCGCCGGCGCTGACATCGTCATCCTTCGCAGCGCCTTCGCCCCGGCCGGCCCTTGTGGCCACGCGCTCGTCCTGACGCGCGCCGACTTCGAGCGTGGCGGGGCGGCGGAAGTGTTCGCCGACGGAGCGGGCTGGCGGCTCGCCTGGTCGCAGCCCCAGCGCGGCCATCGCCCCTGGACGGGGAGCTAGTGTGCTTTTTGGATTTGAAGTTCGCCGGTGTGTGGGGTCGGGCTGGGTGCGAACTTCAAACCCAAAAAGCACACTAGAATTCAATAGTTTCTAGTGTGGCTGGAGATTCAGAAATTCGCTCCGGAGCTGCCACAAACAGCGGCGAATTTCTGAATCGCCACACTCGAGTGCGTTCCGAAAAGTGGGCGCCGGTTTTCGGATGAAACGCGCGTCGAAACAAAAGACTAGAGCGGCGACCTGATTCCATCAGCTCGGAACATGTTCTAAGGGCTCAAAGATAGCGGCGGATGAGGCCCACCAGCTTGCCCTGCACCTGCACTTGGTCGGGGCCGAAAATCCGCGTTTCATAGGCCGGGTTGGCCGCCTCGAGGGCGAGGGACGCGCCCTTGCGCCGCAGGCGCTTGAGCGTGGCCTCCTCGCCCATCACCAGGGCGACGATGATCTCGCCGGAGTTGGCGGTATTGACCTTGCGGATCACCGCGTAGTCCCCGTCGAGAATGCCGGCCTGGATCATGGAATCGCCTTCCACCTGCAACACATAGTGCTCGCCCGCGCCCAGGATCGACTCCGGTACGTGAAGCCGGTCGCGTTCGTGCTGGATAGCGGCGATCGGCGTGCCGGCGGCGATGCGACCGAGCACGGAGAGTTCCCGCGTGTCGTTGGCGGCGACCGGCGGCGGTGTCCGGGCCGCCTCCACCACCTGCGGGCGGAACGCCGCCCGGCCCCCGCTCGGCGCCGACGTGGTCGCCTGCTGCGGCAGTTTCACCACCTCGAGCGCCCGGGCCCGATGCGCGAGGCGCCTGAGGAACCCGCGTTCCTCCAGGGCGGTGATCAGGCGGTGGATGCCCGATTTCGACGCCAGGTCGAGCGCCTCCTTCATCTCGTCGAAGGAGGGCGAGACCCCGGTTTCCTTGATGCGTTCGTGGATGAACATCAGAAGTTCGTGCTGTTTGCGCGTGAGCATCGCCGCCTCGCATCGTCCGGTCGCCCGGAACAAACCAAAAACGATGGCGGTGTTCTCTGGGTGTTCTCTTGGGTTGTCAAGTTGAGCGTTGAGCCTGCGCCAACAGGGCGCGCGTCGCCCCCGCCACGTCGGCCTGCCGCATCAGGCTCTCGCCCACCAGCATGGCCCCGGCCCCGGCCCGATCGAGGCGGGCGGCGTCGGCGGGCCCGAAAATCCCGCTTTCCGTTACAATCAAGGCGCTTGCGGGAATTTTCGCAGCCAGCCGCTCGGTGACGGCGAGGTCGGTCTCGAAGGTCCTGAGGTCGCGATTGTTGATGCCGATCATGTCAGCGCCGAGCGCCGTGGCGCGGCCGATTTCACCTTCGTCATGGGCTTCGACAAGGACATCCATGCCGAGCCCGGCGGCCGCGCGCATCAGGTCGGCGGCCAGGGAATCGTCGACCATGGCCAGAATCACCAGGATCGCGTCGGCGCCCAGAGCCCGCGATTCGCCGACCTGCCAGGGATCGACCAGAAAGTCCTTCCTCAGGGCGGGGAGGGCGGTCGAGTTACGGGCCAGCGCGATGTTCTCGTCGCGGCCCTGAAAACTCGGCCCGTCGGTGAGAACGGAGAGGCACGTGGCGCCGCCCTGGGCATAGGCGCGGGCGATCGCCGGCGGGTCGAAATCGGCGCGGATCAGTCCCTTCGACGGCGAGGCCTTCTTGATCTCGGCGATCAGCGGCAGGCGCCCCGGCGCCCGCGCCGCCAGCAGGGCCTCGCGAAAACCCCGCGGCGGCGGCGCCGCCGCGATGCGGTCGGCGAGATCGGCCGCGGTGAGGGCGGCCCGGCGCGCCGCCACCTCCTCGCGCTTGTAGGCGGCGATGTCGGCGAGGATGTCCCGGCTCATGGGCCGTTGCTCGCCATGACGAGGCTCTCGAGGGCTCGGCGGGCGGCGCCGCTGTCGATCGACTGCGCCGCCACCGCGATCCCTTCGCGTAAGGTCTCGACCCGGTCGGCCACCAGGAAGGCCGCCGCCGCGTTCATCATCACGACGTCGCGGTAGGCGCTGCGTTCGCCCGCCAGCAGCTGGCGCAGCGCCTCGGCGTTATGGGCGGGTTCGCCGCCGCGCAGGTCGGCCATCGCCGCGCGGGGCAGTCCGACGGCTTCGGGGGTAATGTTGAACAGGCGCACGAGGCCGTCGCGCCATTCGGCCACCTGGGTCGTCCCTGTCGTCGTGATCTCGTCCAGGCCATCGCCATGGACGACCCAGGCTCTCACCGCCCCAAGCGCGCCCAGCACCCGCGCCAGCGGCTCGACCCAGCGAGAATCGAACACCCCCAGCACCTGCCGCCGCGCCCCGGCTGGATTGGAAAGCGGCCCCAGGATATTGAATATCGTACGGAAACCCAGTTGCTCGCGGATCGGCATGACGTGGCGCATCGCCCCGTGATGCGCCGGAGCGAACAGGAAGCAAATCCCGGCCTCGTCCAGGGACCGGCGCTGCTGGAGCGGTCCGGCTGCGATATTGACCCCCAGGGCCTCCAGCACGTCGGAGGATCCGGACTTCGACGACACCGCCCGGGCCCCGTGCTTGGCGATCTTCAGGCCGCCGCCCGCCGCCACGAACGCCACGGCGGTGGAGATGTTGAGGGTGTGGGCGCCGTCGCCTCCGGTCCCGCACACGTCGACCACGTCATAGGGATGATCCAGCACGAGCGCCTCGTTGCGCAGGGCCCGGGCGCAGGCGGTGATCTCTCCCACCGTCTCGCCGCGCAAGCGCATCGCGGTGACGGCGGCGGCGATCTGCGCGGGGGTCGGCTCGCCGCGCAGGCAGGCCGTGAAGAACGCGTCGGCGTCCTCGGCGATGAGGGTCGCGCCGTCGGCGAGCCGCGCGAGCAGGGGTTTGAACGCGTCGGACATCGAAGCCTAGGCCGCGGTCGCGACGCGGACGCCGGCCAGCCGCAGGAAGTTGCCGAGCAGGCGGTGGCCGCCTTCCGTGAGGATCGACTCCGGATGGAACTGCACCCCGTGGATTTGGCGCGAGTGATGCGACAGGCCCATGATCTCGCCGTCGTCGGTCCAGGCCGTCACCTCCAGCACGTTCGGCACGCTCTCCCGGGCCACCGAAAGGCTGTGGTAGCGGGTGGCGGTGAAGCCGTCGGCCAATCCCTCGAAAAGGGCGGCGCCCGAGTGGCGGATGGCGCTGGTCTTGCCGTGCATCAGGGTCTTGGCCCGCACCACCTCGCCGCCGAAGGCCTGGCCGATCGCCTGGTGGCCAAGGCAGACGCCCAGGATCGGAAGATCCGCCGGCGCGGCGGCGATCAGGTCCAGGCAGATCCCCGCCTCGTTGGGCGTGCAGGGCCCGGGCGAGAGCACGACCGCCTCCGGGCGCAGGCCCAGCGCCTCCTCCACGCTCAGGGCGTCGTTGCGCCACACGCGCGGCTGGGCGCCCAGCTCGTCCAGGTAGTGGACGAGGTTGTAGGTGAAGCTGTCGTAGTTATCGATGACCAGGATCATCGCGGGGCCTCCGTCATGCGAACCGCCAGGCTTCTTCCGCCGCCCGGCGCAAGGCTCCCGACTTCTGCAGGGTCTCCTCGTATTCCGCGTTCGGGTCACTGTCGGCGACGACGCCGCCGCCGGCCTGGACATGGAGCCGGCCGTCCTTGATCAGGCCCGTGCGCAGCACGATGCAGGTGTCCACCGATCCGTCGGCGCCGAAATAACCCACCGCTCCGGCGTAGGCGACGCCGCGCTTCTCGCTCTCCAGCTCGTCGATGATCTGCATGGCCCGCACCTTCGGCGCGCCCGAGAGGGTGCCGGCGGGGAGGGCGGCCATCAGCACGTCCACGGGGTCGAGGCCCTCGGGGGCGTCCCCCTCCACGTTGGAGACGATGTGCATCACGTGGCTGTAGCGCTCGATGGTGAAGCTCTCGGTCACCCTGACCGCAGGCCGCCGCGGCTGTTCCTTGGGGGCGTTGC
Organism: Caulobacteraceae bacterium; assembly: GCA_028290905.1. Taxonomy (GTDB): domain Bacteria; phylum Pseudomonadota; class Alphaproteobacteria; order Caulobacterales; family Caulobacteraceae; genus Acaudatibacter. Next base: position 18,516 of record JAQGIW010000275.1, read on the forward strand.
GGCCGGCTTCCTGCAGCCGCGCGACCCGTCCCACGTCGTTGCGGCCCAGGTCGAGCAGCATGAGGTGCTCGGCGCGTTCCTTCTCGTCGGCGAGGAGCTCCTTTTCCAGGGCGAGGTCCTCTTCGGGTGTCGCGCCGCGCCGCCGCGTGCCGGCGATGGGGCGAATGGTGATCTTGCCGTCGCGCAGGCGCACGAGGATCTCCGGCGACGAGCCGACCAGCTGAAAGCCTGGGAAGTTCAGATAGAAGAGGAAGGGGGAGGGGTTGGTGCGGCGGAGCGACCGGTAGAGGGCGAACGGACTCTCCGCGAAGGGCGTGGAGAACCGGTGGCTGGGCACCACCTGGAAGATGTCGCCGGCCTGGATGTAGGCCTTGGCGCGATCGACGAGCCGCCCATAGGCTTCCCGGCTCACCGGCGACTGAAGCGTTGCCGAATCCGTCGCGGGTCGGCCCCCGGGGGGTGGGGGCAAGGGCCGGGCCAGGTCGGCGACCACGGTGTCGATCCGGGCTTCGGCCTCGGCATAGGCCCGCTCGGGCGACGCCTCGTTCGGCCACACGCTGGTGACGAGCACGATCTCCTGGGCGATGGAATCGAAGATCGCCACGATGGAGGGGCGGATCATCACTGCGTCCGGCAGGCCCAGGGGATCGGGATTGACGTCGGGCAGCCGTTCGACGAGCCGCACCATGTCATAGCCCAGCACGCCGAACAGGCCCCCCGCCATGGGCGGCAGGCCGCGTGGGATATCCAGCCTCGAGGACGCCACCAGGTCCCGCAGGGACTCCAGCGCCGCGCCCGCAACCCCCGAGAAGTCGTCGCGCGCGATCGCCTCGCCGACGGCGACCTCGGCGCGGTCGCCGCGGCACCGCCACACCAGCTCCGGGTTCATGGCGACGATCGAATAGCGCCCGCGCCAGGCGCCGCCCTCCACGGATTCGAACAGGAACGCGTAGGGCCGGCCGTGGGCGATCTTCAGATAGGCCGAGACGGGTGTCTCCAGATCGTCGATCAGCCTGCGCCAGACGAGTTGCCGGCGTCCCGCGCGGTAGCCGGCCTGGAAGGTCTCGTAGTCCGGCTGAGTGGTCACTGCCCGCCGCCGGCGCCTTTGGTCCCCGTCTTCCCGACGCTGGCCGGGTCGATCCCGAGGGCCTTCCGCGCCATCGCAAGGTTGGCGTTGGTCTTGACCGACTTCTCGGCGGCCACCTTGGTGGTGGCGATCAGGTCACGCAGATAGTCCTGCGAGACCTTGGCCTGACCCGCCCGCAGGAATTGCGCGGTCTGGGCGGGGTCGCCGGGGCGGATGGTGTCGAGCCTGGCGATGAAGACGCCGTTGGGAGCGCCCGCGGCGAAGACGGCGCCCGGCTTCTGGCTGAAGACCTGGGTGAGGAACTCGCGGCCGAGCGCCTGATACTGCTGGGCCTTGATCAGCTGAAGGCCCTGCTGGTGGGTCACCGTCGAGCCCACCGAGGCGGCGATCTGGTCCATCGACTTGCCCTGCTTGATCTGCGCCGTCAGGGCCTCGGCCTTGGCGCGCAGCGCGTTGGTCAGCTGCTCGCGCATGTAGGCCTGGGCGAGCAGGGGGCGTATCTCGTCCAGGGGGGGCACTGACGGCGGCAGCACCTTGTCGACCTTGAAGGCGTAGTATTCGCCGGGACCGGCGTCCTGGATGTCCGAATCCTCGCCGGCCTTCAGGGCGAACACCGCCTTGGCGATCTTGTCGCTGATCTGCGGAACGGGCCTTCCCAACCCATCGGCCCCCGTCGCCGTAAACGGCCCGACCGTCACGGCGGGCGAGCCGGCCTTCTGCGCCGCGTCCACGACGCTGGCGCCGGACTGGCGGGCGTCGTCGAACTTCTGGCTGAGCTCGTAGGCCTTGTTCTGGGCGGCCTTGGTCTTCAGGTCGGTCTCGATCTTGGCCCGTGCCGAGGCCAGCGTCGGCGTCGACGCGGGCGTGATCTTGGTCACCTTCACGGCGGCGAGCCCCAGGTCACCCTGGACTGGCCCGGCGACCTGGCCCTCTTTCATGGCGAAGGCGGCGGCGGCCAGCTTGCCGTCGGCGATCGCGGTTCTCGGCTTGTTGTCATAGATTACCGGTTCCGCCCCTAATGATCGGGCGATAACGGCCGGATCCTCTCCCTTAGCCAGGCGCTGCGCCGCCGCTTGCCCCTGGGCCGCGGTCTTGGCCGGGATTTGCACGATCGTCCGCGTTTCGGGCGTCGATAGGGAGGCCTTGCGGAAGTCGAACTCCTTCTGGATGTCTGCGTCGCTGACCGTCACCGTCGGGGCGAGGGCGGCGGCGGAAAACCGCGCCAGGGAGATGACCCTCATTTCCGGGCGGGTCAGCTGGGCGGCGTGCTGCTTCTCGAACGCCAGGAGCTGGGCGTCGGTCGGGGGCAAGGGCTGCACCACCGCCTTGGGTTCGAGCACGAAATAGGTCACGTCGCGGTTCTGCAGGCCCGCGATGGCGCTGAGGGCCCCGTAGACGTTCGGCGCCTTGAAGCCCGACGCCACGGCGTAGGTGAAGTGCCGCTCCGCCAGTTCATCCCCGAGCTGGGTCTGTACCTGGCGCGGCGTGAGTCCCTGGCTGGCCAGGAACTCGGTGAACTGCCGTTCGCTGAACTTGCCGGTCACCCGGTCGAACGCCACGGGGATCTGACGGATCTGGGCGTCGATCAGGGATGGGTCGGGGACCACCCCCGCGCGGGCCAGCATTTCCGTCTGGCCGTCGTCGAGGGCGATCTGGTTGAGCAGCTCCTGGTCGAAGCCGTTGTTGACCAGGAATTCATTGGTGTATGTCTGCTTGGTCTGCTCCTCGAGGCGCTGCTTCTGCTGCTGGAAGATGCGGCGGAAGTCGTTCACGCTGGTGGCGTGGCCGCCGGCGGTGATCACCGAGTCGGCCCGGGCTCCTCGGAAGGCGTCGGGAAAGCGCCCACCGCCGCCCACGCCCAGGATCAGGAACACCAGGATGAGCAATCCCATCAGGGCGATTGCGACGGGATTTCGGGCCGTCGAACGAAGGGAGCCGGTCATATGAGGTCAAGGAGCCGTATCGAGCGCGGGCCCGGTGGCGCCCACAGGACCGCCGGTATAGTGGAGCGCGGTCACCCGCCGCAAGCAAAGGCGGTCGTCGCCCTGGGGGAGTCCGTTCAGCCTTGAGTCCCATTCGCCCACTGATCGCCGGCAACTGGAAGATGCACGGCCTGGAATCCGCGCTGGACGAGGCCCGGCTGCTGGCCGCGACGGTCGAAGCGCGGTCCCCGTCCGCCCGCGTGGCGATCTTTCCCCCCGCCACCCTGTTGTCGCGCCTGGCCCACGCCCTGGAGGGGCTGCCGATCGAGATCGGCGGCCAGGACTGCCGGCCTGAGCCCTCCGGCGCCTTCACCGGCGACGTCTCGCCGGAGATGCTCGTCGACGCCGGCGCCAGCCTGGTCATCCTCGGCCACTCCGAACGCCGGGCCTATCACCACGAGAGCGACGTCCTGGTGGCGGCCAAGGTCGCCGGCGCGCTGCGGGCCGGGCTCGAGCCGGTGGTGTGCGTCGGCGAGAGCCTTGAAGAGCGGCGCGCCGGTCTGGCGGTGGCGACGGTCGAACGCCAGGTCCGGGCGTGCCTCGCCGACGTCTCAGGCGGACAAGGCGTCGTGGTGGCCTATGAGCCGGTGTGGGCGATCGGATCGGGCCTGACGCCCAGCGTCAGCGAGATCGAGGCGGTGCATGGCGCCATCCGCGGCGCGCTCCAGACGGTTCTCGGGGCCGCCGGGGGTGCGGTCCCCATCCTCTATGGAGGCTCGGTGAAGGGGGCCAACGCGGCGGAGATCCTCAGCGCCGAACACGTCGACGGGGCCCTGGTGGGCGGCGCCTCCCTCAAGGCCTCGGATTTCATCGCCATCATCCAGGCCGCTTGAAAGACGGCGTCGAGAGCGCATTTCAGCTCACAATCGGCGGCTATGGCGCGGGACGCGGCTTGGTGCTAAATGCGCCGCTTCTCTCGCCGCCGTCCCTCGCGCGGACCCGGCCGCGCGAATTGGAAAGCCCATCGCCGCATGCTCTACTATGGAATATTGTTCCTCAACTGCGTGATCTGCGTCTTCCTGATCGCGGTTGTCCTCCTGCAGCGCTCCGAGGGCGGCGCCCTGGGAGGCGGCGGCAGCCCGACCGGACTTGTCACCACGCGCGGCGCCGGAGACCTGCTGACCCGGACGACCTGGGTTCTGTTCGCGCTCTTCCTCTTCCTCAGCCTCTCCCTGACCCTGCTGGGCGGGCGGGAGCGCTCTTCGCAGGCGATCATCAACCGCCTGAAGCTGCAGTCGATCAATCCCGACACCCTGGCCAGGCGCACGGCCGGAGCCGCCGGTCCGGCGGCTGCCGGCGAGGCGGCTCCGGGCCAGGTCA
>JAQGIW010000185.1 GCA_028290905.1 Caulobacteraceae bacterium
CTCGGCGGCCGCCTGTGGATTTGTGGACGACGCTACGCCTCGCCCACAACCCCACAGGCACAGCTACTACAAGCAGCGGACATTTGATGAGCTACGAAAAGCGGACATCTTCACGTGCTCTCGACATAGGCGAGGGGCACCCGAATCGTCGACGGAGCGGACGATTATGCGCGAGGCGCGTGGACCTCTCGGGGCTATGGTTCGCGTCGCCCCCGGTTGCTGGGCTCGGTCGCTGTCGCTCCGACCGAGCCCAGCAACCGTCCTCAGGCAGCCAGCGCAGGGGCGAAGGACGCCGCCAGGGACGGGATCGAGGCGAGCGCCGCGCTCAGTGCGGCTTCGCGCTGGTCGGGCCCGTACGCCAAGCCTTCGGCGCGTACGATCTCGATGGTCTCGACGCCGATGAAGCGGAAGACGGCGCCCAGGTAGGTCTCGTGGAAGTCGTTTGCCTCGGACGGCATGCCAGGGGCGTAGAGTCCGCCGCGGGAGGAGGCGACGATCACCCGCTTGCCGCCTGCGAGGCCCGTCGGGCCAGCTTCACTGTACGCGAAGGTCTTGCCGGCGATGAGGATGCGGTCGATCCAGGCCTTGAGCTGGGTGGAGACGGTGAAGTTGTACATCGGCGCGCCGATGACGACGATATCGGCGTCAAGGAACTCTTGAAGCACGGCGGCCGCCTCATCGGTCTCGGCGGCAGAGCTCTGACCGCCCGCGTCCGGCCGGATGGTCGGAAGCAGCTTGGCGCTGAGATGAGGAAGCGGAGCAGCTTCAAGGTCGCGCCGAACGACCTCCAGCCCTGGGGTCGTGTCCGACAGCGCGGTCACGATAGCGGCGGAGATCTGACGCGACGCCGAGCTTTCGCCCAAGACGCTGGAGTCGATATGGAGAAGTTTCATAATTGCACCTGCGCGGTTGATGTGGCACGCAGATATCTATCTACGGAACGATGCGGCGATTAGATCCCGATCCAGGAACGCATTGTTGCATGGCGTGAACGATCGTGCGTGACCTCAATGACCTGACCTTTTTCGCCGCCGTCGTCGCCAACGGAGGGTTTTCCGCGGCTGCCCGGGCGCTCGCCGTACCGAAGTCGCGGATCAGCAGGCGGATAGCGGCTCTGGAACAGCGCCTGGGCGTCAGGCTGGTGGAGCGCTCGACGCGCCGCTTCAACGTCACCGAGGTTGGTCAGGACGTCTATCGCCACGCCCGCGCGGCCCTCGCCGAGGCGGAGGCGATCGAGGATGTCGCCTCGCGGGTGCAGTCCGAGCCCCAGGGACTCGTGCGCGTGAGCTGCCCGCAAGGCGCGGACCGGCTGATGGCGACCGAGCTGCCGAAGCTCCTCGAGCGCCATCCGAGGCTGCGCGTGCAGGTCATCGTCAGCGGCCGGCGGGTCGATCTGATCGAGGAGGCGGTCGACATCGCCATCCGCGTGCGTGACAAGCTCGACACCGACGCCGACCTGCAGGTCAAGATCATCGGCCGCACCAGCCCGATGCTGGTGGCGAGCCCAACTTTCCTCGACGCTCACGGCCGGCCGCAGACGCCGGCCGATCTAGCCGCCTATCTCACGCTCAGCCCGACGGAACGTCCGGGGCTCGATCGTTGGATCTTGGTGAACGAAAGCGGCGCCGAGGCGGTGATCGTGCACGAGCCTCGACTGTCCTCGAGCGAGTTCTCGCTCCTCAGGCAAGCTGCGATCGACGGCGCAGGGATCGCATACCTGCCCGAATACGCCTGCCGTGAGCCCCTGATCGACCGCCGGCTGGAGCGCGTGTTGCCGGCATGGAGCGGACGCGAGGGGATCCTTCACCTGGTCTTCACGTCGCGCCGGGGCCTGCTTCCGGGCGTGCGCGCGGTCATCGACTTCGCGGCCGAGGTCCTCGATCCACGATCGACCGCGTGGGAAAGCGCGGCCGTCGGCTTGGTGGGTTAGTAGCCGTGCAACATCAGCCAGAGGACGGATACGGTCGCTGCGACGCTGATCAGCAGGGAGAGCTTCATGGTATGGCTCCTGGACTGCGGGTTTTGATTTCTCGGTTCCGGACGTCGGAATTGTCAGTCACGGTGAGGTTGGCGTCCCACCAGCCGCCGCCCATCGCCGCCAGCAACTGGACGGTGTCCTGGTAGCGTTGCGTCTGCGCCCGCGCATAGCCGAGCAAGGCCTGCTGGCTCTGGCGCTGCGCATCGAGCAGACCCAGAACGCCGGCGCCGCCCCTGGCATAGTTGATGCGTTGCAGGCGCACCGAGTCGGACGACAGGGCCAGCGCGCGCTGTTGGGCGGCCAGGAGATCGGCGTCGTGCTGCAACGCCTGCAGGATATCGGCGACCTGCCCGAAGGATTGCAGCACCGTCTGCTGGTAGTCGGCCGCCGACGCCTTGAAGTCCGCCAGGGCGGCGCGCCGCTGGGCTCGCCGCAAGCCGCCGTCGAAGATCGGCTGGGTGAGACCGGCCGCCATGCTCCATGCCAGGCCGGCCGGGTTGAACAAATTGGCCCCGTTCAGCGACGAGGCGGTGATCCCGGCCGAGAGAGTGATGTCCGGGTAGAGCTGCGCGGTGGCGATGCCGATCCGCGCGCTGGAGGCGTGCAGCTGCGCCTCGGCCGCCAGGATGTCGGGACGCTGATGGACGAGCTCCGAGGGCAGGCTGACGGGCAGGCGGCCCGGCAGCATCAGCCCCGCCAGGTCGAAGTCCGGCGGCGACCAGTCGCCCGGGGGGCGGCCTGTCAGGACGGCCAGCGCGTGTCGCGCCTCGCTCAACTGCTGGTCGAGGGCGGGCCGCAAGGTCTCGTCGGCGGCGAGCTGGCTCTCGGCGGTGACCACGTCGCTGTCGGGGACTTGCCCGGCCTGGCGCTCCGTGCGCACGAGCTCCAGGTTCTGCCTGTCGATGTCGAGGATGTCGTCGACGGCCTTCAACTGGGCGCGGACCCCGGCCACCTCGATCGCCCGGCTTACAGTGTTGGCGGTCAAGGTCAGGTAGGCCGCGTCGAGTTCGTCGCGTTGGAAGTCGGCCAGGGCGGATCGCTGCTCGACACCGCGCCGCACGCCGCCGAACAGGTCGAGCGAATAGCTGGCGGTCGGGCCGATCTGCAGCAGGTTGTAGTTGGGGGGAAGGGGGAAGCGGTTCGGCTTCAGGCCAAACGCCGCGGCGCTCTGTTTCTCGCGCGCGAAGTTGGCGCCGACGCTCAGCTGGGGATAGAGCGCGCTGCGGGCCTCCGCGACGCCCTCTCGCGCCTCCGCCAGCCTGGCCTTCGCGCTCTCCAGCGTGGGGCTGCCGGCGATGGCCTGCTTCACCAGCCCGTCGAGGTCCGGCGAGCGGAACAGCGTCCACCAGTCGCCCGCCACCTTCTCGCCCAGGGCGATGGTCTGGCTCGCCTCCGCCCGGTTGCCGGTCGCGGCGGCCGTCGCCTCGCCCGGCGGGACGAAGCGGGTCGTGGACGGCGCCGCGGGCGGCTTGAAATTGGGACCGACCGCCGCGCAGCCGGTCGCCGCCAGGGCGAACACCGCCGCAATTAACGGCGCCCCAGACGATCGGGTCGGGGTCGTCATTCCATCACCATCGCGTGGTCCGCGCCGCTGTCGCCGGACGGTTTCTTGAAGACGAGGAGGAGCGGGATCACCGCGATCGTCGCGATCATCAGCAGCTTGTAATCGTCGACATAGGCGATGATCTGGGCCTGCCGCGTGACGACCGCGTCGAGCGCGGCGCGGCCAGGGGCCGTGAGGGGGTTCCAGAACCGCGCGATCATCGGGTCCTCGAACATCCGGTTGACGGCGGTGACGGCCGTCGCGATGTCGGCGTGATTGACCTGGGTGTTCCGCGTCAACTCCGCGTTCGCCACCGCGATGCCGATGCTCGAGCCCATGTTTCGCACCAGCGTGGAGAACCCCGCCCCCTCGGCCCGCAGCTCCGGCGGCAGGGTCGCCAGGGTCACCACGCTCAGCGGCAGGAACAGGAAGCCCAAGCCAATACCCTGGACCACACCAACCAGGGTGATGGCCGTGCGCGAAACATCGGGCGTCCAACCGGTCATCGTTTGGAAGGCCCAGACCGTAAGCCCGATGCCGATGGCGAGCAGGAGGCGCGTATCGACACGCCCGCTCAGCCTTCCGACCACCATGAACGCGGCCATCGTGCCGAGCCCCCGCGGCCCCAGCACGAGGCCCGCGGCAAGGATGGGGTAGTTCATGAGAGTCTGAAGATAGGGCGGCTGCAGCGCCAGCGACGCGAAATAGGTCAACCCGATGATCACGCCGAACAGAGCGCCGGCCGTGAAGTTTCGGTCGCGAAACAGCGACGGCCTCACGAACGGCTCGCGCGTGGTGAAGGTATGGACGAGGAAGACATAGAACGCCGAGGCGGCGACGACCGCCTCGATGACGATCTCGCGCGAGCCGAACCAGTCGAGCTCCTCCCCCCGGTCCAGCAGAACCTGCAACGCGCCGATCGCCAGGCCCAAGGCCCCGAAGCCCATCCAATCCAACTTGGCGCGCGCATTTGCCGACGCGTCCGCCAGGAAGACGCTCATGCCGAGGAATACCCCGATGCCGATCGGCAGGTTGATGAAGAAGACGTAGCGCCAGCTGTAGGCCGCGGTCAGCCATCCGCCGAGCACCGGCCCGAGAACCGGGCCCGCCATGACCGCGATGCCCCAAAACGCCATGGCCGTTCCCTGCTGCGCCTTGGGATAGATGTTCATCAGCACCGTTTGCGAGAGCGGGATGAGCGCGGCGCCGAACACGCCCTGGAGGACACGGGACACCACGATCTCGACCAGGGACTGCGACAGACCGCAGAGCATCGAGGCGATGGTGAAACCGGCGACGGAGACGAGGAAGACGCGCTTCAGCCCAAAGCGCCCGGTGAGGAATCCAGTCGTCGGCGTCATGATCGCCGCCGCCACGAGGTAGGACGTCAGCACCCAGCCGACCTGGTCCTGGGTCGCGGAGACGCTGCCCTGCATATAGGGCAGGGCGACATTGGCGATGGTCGTATCGAGCGACTGCGTGAGCGCCGCGAGGATCACGCAGACGGAGATCGCCGCTCGATTGCCCGCGCTGGGCGCGCCCGCGCCATCGGTGGGATGGGCGGGCATCAGCGCGCTCCCTGGTTTTGGCCGAACAGGCCTGTCAGGGCGTGCGGCAGACCCCGGGCGTGACCGGTGTCGACATCGATCTCGACACTCATCCCGGCCCGCAGCGGCGGCAGGCGCCTGACACGGGTGTCCACCCGCACGCGGATCGGTATGCGCTGCACCACCTTCACCCAGTTGCCGCTGCTGTTCTGGGCCGGAAGAAGCGAGAACTCCTGGGCCGCCGCGGGGCTGATGCTCTCGACGACGCCGCGCCAGCGCGCATCCGGATAGGTGTCCACCTTCACCGTGGCCGGTTGGCCGGTTCGCACATAGGTCAACTCCGTCTCTTTGGGGTTGGCGTCGACCCACACATGGTCGGCGGAGACCAGGTAGAAGGCCGTGGTCGAGGCCTGGAGATACTTGCCCGGCGCGATCGAAGGCACGTTCGTCGCGATGCCGGCGAATGGCGCCCGGACGACGGTGTGCTCGAGTTGGCGCGCCGCCTCGTCGCGCTGCGCCACGGCCTCGAGATAGCGGGGGTTGCGCTCGACGGGGCCGCCCGGGTCGCCGTTCAGGTTGGCGGCGATGGCGGCCAGCTGCTGATCCAGCGAAGCCACCTTCTGCTGCGCTGTCTGCAGGTTGCGGTGCGCCGAATCGAAGCTCGACTGGGACGCGACATGCGCAGTCAGGAGATCCTGCTGGCGGTTGGCCTCGACCCCGAAATATTGGACGTCGTTCTTCCCTTGCTTCACCTGCGCCTGCATGTCCCCATAGCTCGCCTTGAGGGCGTTCAGGTCGTTTCGCATCGCCCCGACCTGTGCCTGGGCGCGTTCCAGCGCGAGCCGGAACGGGAGATCGTCGAGGCGATAGAGGACCTGGCCCGCCACGACCGGCTGGTTTTCGGCGACGTCGACGTCCTTGACGACGCCGGAGACATCGGTGGAGACGCCGACCTTGTCGGCTTCGACATAGGCGTCCTCCATCGACACCATCCGGCCGCCGGTGACGTACCAGTAGCCACCGCCGATCAGCGCCACCGGCAATAGCAGGAACAGGGCTGGCCGCACCCAGCGCCGGGGCGCGGAGGGGGCTCTCTCATCCGGCGGCGAGGGCCGCTCGGATGGGGCCTCCAACCGCTCGTCGACGAAAGGCCCCGGCCTGTCGTCGACGTGCGGCTGGGCGCGCTCGTCCAGAGTGATCAGGTCTTCTGCCGCCGCCATCACCGCTCCGGTTTTGATTGCCAGATGACCACATCCGGATCGTCCTGGCTGGCGACAGGAGCCGGCTTGTTCACGGCGTCGGAGATCAATCCGAGCCATGCGATGGCGAACGACTGCTGCTCGCTCGTCACGGCCTCGAGGCGTCTGGCCATCCACTCGCCACAAAGGGCAGTGGCTTCGGCGGGGTTCTTCGCAAACAGCAGTTTGGAGCTGAAGTCAGCGTCGACCCTATGTATGTCCCGCAATCTTTCGAGCCTGGACCGGTTCATGTCTCTCATCCGCTCGAACAGGCCGTTGTTGAAGGTCCTGAAGCCTGCCGTGTCCGCTTCTGCGGTCATGGAGCTATTCTCCGTATGATGATGATATTGACGGCGCGGCTGTAGGTCCGACCGCGCGCTACCCGTCTCGCGATCCGACAAGCCGTGCCGCCTGACCGTCACCTTGAAGTCTCGCCGTCATTTTGATAACAGCGAATTTTCGTAATGGGTTGTGTGGTGTCGACGAATAATGGCGCGTATCCAGCTCGCCGAACTGACGGCCTTCGTGGCGGTCGCGGAACATCGCAGCTTCACCAAGGCGGCGGCGCAGGTCGGCATAGCCCTGCCCACCATGAGCCAGACCATCCGTTCGCTGGAAGAGCGGTTGGGCGTGCGGCTGTTCAATCGCACCACGCGCAGCGTCGCCGTGACCGAGGCCGGGGAGCGGCTCCTCTCCGAGGTTCAGCCGATTCTCGAAGGCCTCGATCACGCCCTCGAGAGCGTCAACTCATTCCGCGACAAGCCGATCGGGACCTTGCGCCTGGCGGTCGCCAGGTCGGCCTCCGCGATCGTGAACGCGGGCCGCGCCATGCCGCTCATGCAGCCCTTTCTCGAGGAATACCCCGCCGTTCGCCTGGAGATCTTCATAGAGGACGCCGAGACCGACATCGTCGGCGGCCGGTTCGACGCTGGAATTCGGGTCGGTCACAGGATCGAGCGCGACATGACGATCCTGCGGCTCGCCGACGAGTTCAAGGTGTTAGCGGTCGCCGCGCCCGCCTACGTCGCGCGACATCCGCAACCTTCCGCGCCAAAGGATCTGCATGCCCACAACTGCATCCGCTTCCGCACGCCGTGGGACGGCTCCATTTCGCCCTGGGTCTTCACCAAGGGTAACGAGCACGCCGAGATCGCCGTCGAGGGCTCGCTGATCGTCAACGATCTCGAGGTGGCGCTGAGCGCCACGCTCGAAGGCGTCGGTGTCGGCTACCTTCCCGAACCGATGATCGCCTCCGAGCTGGCCCAGGGCCGGCTGGTCGTCCTGCTGGAGGATTGGAGCCGCACGTTGCCGGGGGTCTTCCTCTATCATCCCAGCCGTCGGCAGACGCCCATGCCGCTGCAGGTCTTTCTCAGATTCGTCGAGAAATGGCGGAGGCACACCCGGACGTCCGAGGGGTGACGCGGCCGGCCCACCTACAGGGGGTCGTGAGCCGGCCGCGCTCGCGGTCGTCGGGGGGGGGAGGATGCCGACCGCGAATCAACCCCACCAGAGAACGCCGGGGCTGTCCTCGAGAACTTGGACGCGAGGCGACGCCTTGATAATCCCGAACATTCGAAATGGGTTATTCGACCTGAGCGAACAATCTAATCTTCGGATTCTGCTAACAGCCCCTTCAGAATCCCTTGGGTTGCGAAAGCGCCGGTAACGACCAGTTTCATTGTCGCGCGCCTGACGCCGTCCTAGTGTCGAACGGGGTCAGTCTCGCCCGCGCCCGATCGGACCGGTTCGAAGCCTGTTCCCGGCGCGCAGCCCATCGTCAAGGAGGCGGAGACAATGACAATCCAAAGCATCCTTCGCAAGAAAGGCTCGGCCGTCGAACGCATCGGGCCGACAGCGAGCCTGAAGGCCGCAATCGACCGCATGCGGGCGAAGAACATCTCGGCGCTGGTCGTCGCGCAGGGCGACGCGGTTGTCGGCATCATCGCCGAGCGCGACATTCTCCAGGCGCTTTCCCAGCACACCAAATCGCCCGATGTCCTGCAGGTCGAGGACGCGATGTCCCAGGCGCTGATCACGGTGGCTCCGGAGGACAGCGTGAGGCATGCAATGAGCCTGATGACGCGGTGTCGGGTCCGCCATCTGCCGGTGATGCGCGACGGCGTCCTCCTCGGCATCGTCAGCATCGGCGATGTGGTCAAGGACCGGCTGGAAGATCTGGAAGCCGAGGCGAACGTCCTGCGCGACGTCTATATCGCGGCGCGTTGAAGACCCGCGGCCTGGACCGCGCCGCGGGAAAGGCTGTTGGGGGGATGTTGCATGTTGGATCGACTGATGGTGGTGGCCGCCCTGGCCGCAGCGGTTTTCACCGCGCCCGCCCTGGCCGCGCCGCCCAGCGTCCCCGGAATCGACGCGCCGCAGCTCGCCGCGCTCGGCCCTTTCGGGGTCGGCGTGGAAAGCCTGACTCTCACGCAAGCGGGCCAGCCCGACGTTCTGGCCTACGACCCCGCAAAGAAATCCCTGCCGCTTCGCGATCGCGTCCTGTCCATCGACGTCTGGTACCCGGCCGCCACGGCGGCGAAGGCCGCGCCGGTTATCTACGACGGCGCCCTGACCGGTGAGGACGGCAAGGACGTCCCGTTCACCACACTCGGGATCGCGATCCGCGGCGCGGCGCCCGGCGCCGGGTCGTTTCCGCTGGTGATTCTAGCCCACGGCTACGGCGGCACGCCTGTCGCGATGAGCTGGCTGGCCGAGAACCTCGCCTCCAAAGGCTATGTCGTGGTGGGCCCGCGCTTCCGGGACCCGCCTTATGGAGACGCCGGCGGCCTCCTCGGCCCCTTGGCGCGCCGGCCACTGGACATCGCCTTCCTCGCCGCCGAAGTGCAGGCGCGGGCACGCGGGCGTCAGGGACCCTTCGCCACCGCCGATCCGCAGCGGACGGTGCTGATCGGCTATTCCATGGGCGGCTATGGCGTGCTCACCGCCGCCGGGGCCGCCCTCGACCCGAGACTGGGACCGCTCACCCATGGCGCGCTGGGTCCCTACGTGGCCGGCGGCCCGCAGGCCGCCGCCCTCAAGGTGAAGAATGTGGCGGCGGTGGTCGCCATTTCGCCCGCCGGGTTCTTCTCGGGTGGCGAGGCCTGGTCCGAGGCGGGACTGTCGGGCGTTACCGCGCCCACCCTGTTCATCGTCGGCGGCCAGGACCGCATCGTCGGCTATGACCCGGGCGTGAAAACCCTGTGGGACCAGGCGGTCCACGCGCCGCGCTACCTGCTCACCCTGGATAACGCCGGCCACTCCATCGGCATGAACGGCGCGCCCGAAACAATGCGCGGCCGTCTCTGGGACCTGGACTGGTGGGAGGACGCGGTGTGGCGCAAGGAGCGGGTGATCGGCGTCCAGCTCCACTTCATCACCGCCTTCCTGGACCGCTACGTTAAGGGCGAGGCCGCCGACGCCGCCTTCCTCGATGTCCCCACGCCGCTCTCCAACGACGGCGCGTGGCCGGTTAAGCCGGGAGAGCCCCACGCCGCCTTCAGCCCCGGACCGCCGGTGAGCACCGTGTGGAAGGGGTTCCAGCACGCCCACTCGGCGGGGCTGGAGCTGCGCTACGCGCCGGCGCGGTGACGTGAGACCTCGCGTCGGCTCACTTGTCGCTACGAGACGACCCTTTCCGGCTCCGCCGACGCTCGCGCGCTTGCCGCCCTCGCCTGGAAACGGCCGATCAGCCAGGACCTGAACAGGGAAACGACCGGGTCGGCCAGGTCCTCGGCGTGGATCTTGAGGTAGTAGCCGTAGCCTTCCTCGAAGACCTGGTCGAAGGGGGCCACCAGGCGGCCGGCCTTGATCTCGTCCTCGAACATGTCGACGTCGGCCAGGGCGACGCCGCCGCCCGACATGGCGTAGTTGACCGCCGAGATGGCGGTGTCGAAGGCCAGGCCTCGCTCGGTGCTGCGGTCGGCGCTGTCGGCGACGCCGGACTGGCGCAGGAAGTTGGCCCACAGGAGGCCACGGGGCTGGCCGTCCAGCTTGACGTGCAGCAGCTCGTTGGCGCCGATGAACTCGCCCAGGGCGAGGCCGGGCGCCGCCTTCGCCAGCTCGGGCGCACACACCGGCGTCACCCGCACCATCCACAGGAGGTCGGTGATTTTGTCGTCCACATTGGGCCGGTCATAGACCACCGCCACGTCCAGTTCGGTGGGCGGAAGTCCGGTGACATGGGCGCTCGACACATCGATCAGGATGTCCGGGAACTCGCGGCGAAAGTCGCGCAGCATCGGCAGGGCGAGGTGGTTGAACAGCGACGGCGGCATGTGGACCCTGAGGACGCGTCCCGAGGCGTCGCCGTCGCGGATGATGTTGAGCACCTGCTCGAGGCGGTCGAAGCACTTGCGCACCACCGGCAGCAGGACCGCCCCTTCCTCGGTCAGCACCAGATGCTGCGGGCGCCGTTCCAGCAGCTTCTTGCCGAGCAGTTCCTCGAGGCTGATCACGTGGCGGCTGAGGGCGCTCTGCGATACGTGCAGCGCCTGGGCTCCCGCCGTGAAACTCAGGTGCTGGCCGACCGCGTCGAAGGCGCGTAGCGCATTGAGCGGCAGCCAGGGTCGATTGATCAACACGCGCTTCCTTTCAGCCGGCGAGTCGGCTCATCCGCGGGCGGAAAAAGACGGTTAAACGGAATAGGGGCATGAGGAAATGCGATTGTCGGGCGTCGCGGGGCCCATGCGATCCTGAAGGCGATTAGAGGTTCAGCCATGGTCGACCTTACCGCAATCGCGCGCCTGCTGGATGAGCGCCGGCCGGGACACAGCCTTCCCCAGGGCCTCTACAACAGCCAGAACGCCTTCGATTTCGACATGGCGGCTATTTTCGGGCGCTCTTGGCTGATGGTCGGCTTCGCCGTCGAGTTGCCTCGCCCCGGCTCCTGGATGGCCGTGCCGGTCGGGCCCTGGCCAGCAGTCGTCACCCGCGACCGCCACGGCGACCTGCACGCCTTCCACAACAGCTGCCGTCATCGAGGCTCGCAGATCTGCAAGCCCGGCAAGGGCTCGGCCGCTCGCCTGGTCTGCCCCTATCACCGCTGGACCTACGAACTGAGCGGCGAACTGGTCAGCGCCACCCGCATGCCGGAAACCTTCGATCCGGCCGACCACGCCCTCACACCCATCCATGTCGAGGATGTCGGCGGGGTCCTCTATGTCTGCCTCGCCGACGATCCGCCCGATATCACCGACTTCCGGCGCCAGTTCGAGCCCATGCTGGCGGCTCACAACCTGCGCGTCGCCAAGGTCGCTTTCGAAAGCACGCTCGTGGAGCGCGGCAACTGGAAGCTGGTGATGGAGAACGCCCGCGAGTGCTATCACTGCGCCACCTCCCACCCCGAACTCGCCCAGAGCTTCCCCACCGGCGCCTCGGCCCACTTCGACTTCGGTGAGGACCGCCGCCAGGAGCTGTTCGCCGAACGCATGGCTGCGGCGAGCCTGCACGTGGGTCCTGCCGAGGGCGACTGGTGGCAGGCCATGCGGTTCATCCTCAACGACGGCTTCAAGTCCATGACCATGGACGGCGCCTTCGCGGTGAAACAGCTGATGTGCGACCTCGAGGGCGGCGACATCGGCTCCCTGCGCTGGTCCATCGAGCCGCACGCCTTCGCCCACGCCACCGCCGACCAGGTGCTGATGTTCCAGGCCATGCCGGTGGCCCCCAATGAGTCGGTGGTGACGGCCAAGTGGCTCGTTCACAGGGACGCCGTCGAGGGCGTCGACTACGACCTCCGGCGCCTGACCGAGCTGTGGACCCGCACCAACCTGCAGGACCGCGACCTCGTCGAGAACAACCAGGTCGGCGTCAATTCGCCGGGCTACCGCCCCGGCCCCTATTCCCCCGACGCCGAGGCCCTGGCGATCCGTTTCGTCGATTGGTATTGCCGCGCGGCGCGCGACTTCCTGGACGGCCAGGCTGTCGGCCAGGGCGGGGCGAAGCAAGGACTGCGGCGTGTCGGCTAAAGTCGAGGGCCACGCCCTTCACCCGGACACTCTCGCCGTCGGTCACGGCTACGATCCCGCCGAGGCGTGGGGCGCGGCCAAGCCGCCGATCGTGCTCACCTCGACCTACGTCTATCCGAACGCCCAGGCGGCCAAGGATTTCCACCGCGCCTTCTTCGACGGCGCAACCGAGGGCGAACACGGCGGCCCGATTCCCGACGGCTTCATCTATTCCCGGCTCGGCCATCCCAACCTCTCGATGGTCGAGGCGCGGGTGGCGGCGCTGGACCGGGCCGAGGACACCGTGGGCTTCAACAGTGGCATGGCGGCGATCTCGACCCTCGCCCTGGCGTTCCTGCGGCCCGGCGATTCGGTGGTCTACAGCCGGCCGATCTATTCGGGCTCGGACAATCTCCTCAACACGGTGATGCCGAGCTTCGGCGTCCATGTCGAAGGGGTGATCGACACCTGCGACGAGGGCGCCGTCCGCGCCGCCGCCGAGGCGGCCCTCGCCCGCGGCCCGATCGGCCTGTTCATGATGGAGAGCCCCGCCAACCCGACGGCCGCCATCGTCGACATCGCCCTGGTCCGCCGCGTGGCCGACGAGATCGGCGCCCGCCAGGGCCGGCGGCCCCTAATCTCGGTGGACAACACCTTCCTCGGCCCCCTGCTGCAGAACCCGCTGGAACAGGGCGCCGACCTCACCGTCACCGCCCTCACCAAGTACTGCGGCGGCCACAGCGACCTGCTGGCGGGGTCGGTGAGCGGCTCGAAGGACCTGATCGGCAAGCTCAAGGCCCTGCGGATGATCCTGGGCAACCACATGGAGCCGTTCACCGCCTGGCTGATGCTGCGCTCGCTGGAGAGCCTGGCTGTGCGCACCGAGCGCGCCTGTTCCAACGCCCTGGCCGTGGCGGCCTTCCTCAAGGGCCACCCCAAGGTGGCCAAGGTGACCTATCTCGGCTTCCTGGCCGAGGGTTCGCCGGCCCGCGCCGTCTATGACCGGCAGTGCGGCGGCGCCGGCTCGACCTTCTCCTTCACCCTGCACGGCGGCGAGGCCGAGGCCTTCAGCTTCCTCGACCGCCTGAAGATCCTCAAGCTGGCGGTCAGCCTGGGCGGATCGGAGACCCTGATCTGCCATCCGGCGACCACCACCCACTACAATGTCCCGCG